>NZ_CP111047.1 GCF_026250525.1 Chondrinema litorale | reverse complement strand
GCTCAATGCCGTCAACTTAAGTCATCATAGCGCTTTTTTCTTATTAGGATGAAACTTTCTCCTACTTCTTTTAAACTTATGTCTTTTGAAGGAGCGATTGGGTACTACAGCATTTTTATTTCTTTTTATCTGCTCTTTGAGTTGACTCAATCGGTAAGCTATATCTTTTTGAGTAAACAATAGCTTAATCAGTTCTCCCCTTAATATACCTGTAGCTGCTACCTTGTTTATTTGATAGTGATATTTATTACCTTTTTTTCCTTTTAGTGCATCAAGTTCTTGCTGTGCTTCTGTAATTAATAGTTGGATTAAATTACTGGTAAGTAAACTGGCATGATAATCTTGCAATATGCCTTCTGCAGTCTTGCTGGAAAAGTTTTCCAATTCTAGGGTATGCTTTAAGTAATCATAATAAGTTTCTATTCCCCAGCGCATACCATAAAGTATTTTAAGCTCTGTGGCAGGTAGCTCAAGATTGGTCATCAAATATTCTATTTCACCTCCAGGAAGTGGAATTTTTACAACTCTTATGGCTAAAGGTTGAGTATGTATGCTTTCTTTTTTCACACCTTTTTTTGTGTACCAAACCTTTGCTGATAAAATCACCCGATCTTCTAGTTTATCAGAAGCTGCAAATTGCGCTACCTCTTTACAAAAATTTCGCTTGCAACGAATCAGGAAAGTACCACCGTTTATGTCTATGGTTTTACATAGGTCATAAGATGGATAAGCTCTATCCATAAGCCAAATAACTTTGGGACTGAGCTGAGGCAGGCACTCAGAAATTTGGTGATAAATGCCTCGAAATAAGTCTTGCTCACTTTCTGAATTACTCGCTAATGCTCCTTGAATTACTACATGATTGAGTACATCATATACTACACAAGACCTACCCATGGGCATACCTGTATCAGTATGATTCTTCCAAAGGCCAAAATGTTTTACTATAGCCGGTGAGGTTGGAAGTTGGCATAGACTTCCATCCACAGCAAAAACATAATAAGTGTTTTGATAGAGGCTGACCAAAGATGTTTGATAAAATCCCTGTACATACTTACCATTCAGGGCTATAAAGGCAGTATACTTCAACTTTTTGCGGGCTTTACTGAAAGCTTGTTTACTGCAAACCGAATAACTACCAATAGCGTTAAAGAAATTACTCACTTCAATACTGAGGTTCTTTACAACCCGATTGATTAAAATAGCAGCTATCTGTGAGAATCCCAATAGTCGTTTCCGAATAAAATCTTGTGACTTCATACTATGTTGCTTTTGAAAGTCAACACTAAAAAGTTCAGATTTAAGTAGCTCAAAAAAAAAGTAGCATATGTTTCCATCTTTTAAACCGATTACTTAATTATAACAATCTTTTTTATGCTTAAGTTGACGGCATTGAGCGAGATGCTAATACCAGAGTGGTGACGATTTTTTAGTTCTTGGCAGTATACTTCGACCCGTTACAATGTCAAAGCACATTTTTAAAATCATCCTTTTTTAAGGAGTAATGTTTTTTATTATCAATACCAACATGCTTTAATTTACCTTTTAAATTCTCAATATTTCCATTAATAAAACTGGACGAACCAAAAACTGTTAATATTTCTAGATTGGGTAATTCATCTACAAATTGAGAGTTTGCCAATGGCATAGTATTAGTAAATTGAAGTGTTTTTAGATTTTTGAACATTGTCAATAACTCAATTGACTTTATATTCTTGCACTTTCTAATCTTCAATTCTTCAAGGGTTTCTGCAAAATTTTTAAAGTATTCTAAATTAAGACTTTTACAACTATAAAACTCTAAGTATTTTACATTGGACAATACATCTAAAAAACTACCCTGATTGGTAAAAGTCGAATAAACTAAAGTTAAACTTGATAGATTAGAATAATGTAGAAAATATTTTTTATCTAAAAATGGAGAACTTGCTTTTCTAACTTGAAGCTTTTTTAGTTCAACTAAATATTCAAGGCCTTCAATTTTTTTATGAAAAGTAAAATCTAACTCTTTTAGTTTATTTAATGGAGATAAATCTACTGGCTGATTTTTCAAAGCATTAAAAGAGAGTGACTCTAAATTCAATGCATATTCCAATCCTTCAAAACCTACATCGTAACACCCACCCATTTCAAGTTTCTTAATATTAGGAATTTCCTTTAAGAAAGTTAAATCATTTGATGAAAAACCTTTTGACTCATTTAAAGCAACATATGTTATTTGATTATCATTAATATAACGTATGTTCTCTGTTAAGTTATCAGAGTTTACAAAAAAGTACTCGTCTTGTAATGCAGGGATTTTTTCTATTTGAGATGATAAATTTTCCACTAATATTAAGATTTTTGTCTTTTACCAAAAAGATCATTAATTATCTAATAAGCTAGTATGCCCCCAATTATTATATGTTTTACTAGGACCACCATCTGTTTTAATATCTTGGGCTTCTACTTTAACTGCAGATCTTCTATTATTGTACAATACAGGGTTTCCATCTAACTTAAATGTCATTCCTGGATTTTCTGCATGTAATTTAATCCAACTATTAATAACAGAAGCACAGCAAGAACTTGATGCACTAAAAGGAAAAAAAGGTAATAAATATCACTATCAAATAAACAAGGTAACAGCTACAGGTATATTAAGGGGAGAACTGATTAAGCTATTGTTTACTCAAAAAGATATAGCTTACCGATTGAGTCAACTCAAAGAGCAGATAAAAAGAAATAAAAATGCTATAGTACCCAATCGCTCCTTCAAAAGACATAAGTTTAAAAGAAGTAGGAGAAAGTTTCATCTTAATAAGAAAAAAGCGCTATAATGACTTAAGTTGACGGCATTGAGCGAGATGCTAATACCAGAGTTAGAACGTCTTTAAACCTAGTGTAAAAATGAACATAAAATACATAGAAACTGATACAGATAAAATAGGGGTTTTAGAAGGTAATGATTACAAAATAAATGGGCCGCAAGAAGCTGCTGAATTGCTAATGAATTGCCAGTATTCAGGAACAAACAAAGTAATTATTTTAGCAGAGCAGTTAGATGCAGCTTTTTTCGATTTAAAGACAAGAATCGCGGGAGAGATTTTGCAGAAGTTTTCTACTTACGATGGATTTTTGGCGATTGTGGGAGATTTTTCGAAGTTTAGCAGCAAAAGCCTTCAAGATTTTATTTACGAAAGTAATAAGTTTAAGCGAATCAATTTTGTTTCTAGTCAGGAGGAAGCAATTAAAGCATTGTCGGAATAAATCTGGTATTTCTATGAAACATTTAACTTGCCTGTTTTCACTTTTTATATTGTCAACATTGTCTGCTTCAGCTCAAGTTAGTGAAATTGAAATGTACCAGAAGGCGTATAACTATCTCAACGATTCGGTTCTAAAAGCAGAATATCCAGTGATAGATTCATTTATTAGGAATTGTAGTTCGCATATTAAAGGAGGCAAAAAACATAAATACGACTCAGAGCTTCAAGTTGCCAATAAGTTTATTTCAATTAATAGAGGTTTTCCAATGTCTGATTTTGTAAAGCAAAATTATAATTTGGATAAAAATTGCTGGCAAGCTTTGCGAATGGGGACTCGCCAATGTGAATTAGTCAATCATATAACAGATTCTTTAGATGTAGCTTGGTCTGCTTACCAGATGAAAGAAAAGGCCAGTATTACAGAAGCATTAAAACCATTATTATCTGAAAAGAAAGATGGATTTCAGGTATTCTTCTCAGATATTTATAAGAATACATTAGCCGCAGAATTTAAAGGTTTTTGCAACAATTACGATGAAACCGATTGGTACGGCAGTTCAACAATTTTTTACTTTGTTTTTAACAGTCTAGGAGAAATTGAGAGAGTATATTCGGAAGAGGTTATTCATTATAATTGATTTCTCCATTTCGAAAATTAATATTTGAGGTTTAATTTCTTTATAACTATAGTGTTTAACAAAACTAATTAGGATTGAAGCGATTAAAACTTTCTAAAAGGATGTGGTGGAAACATTATGGAGGCTTACTCATATTGGGTATTATAATTACACCATATACAATTTCACTTTTATACATTGATGCAATAGAATTTACTATGGATTCATTTTGGTATTTTTTTCTATTGATTCTATTTTTTGGTATGTGGTGGAATCAGTATAATATATTATACTTTAAAGTTTTAGATACTAAACTGAATTCTACTGATTCATATACGGCACTAATAGGAGCTATAAATTCATTGAAATGGGAAATTAGATTAGAAGAACAAAATAAGATTGAAGCGATTAACAGTGCAGCCAATGATGTACGAACTTCTGGAAATGAAATGATTACAATTTTATTTGAAGGAAGTAAAATTTATATAAATAGCGTATGTAATCTAGATAGAGGTAGTAAACCACAAATGTTATTTAGCTTTGGTAAAAATGCAGAAAATGTCGGCAATTTAATCGATTTTTATCAAGAAAATGAAGCATACATCTTAAGCTTAAAAGAAGAATATAAGTGAGATTTTAGATGAATTATTATACCTTAATATAGTTGTTTTAATTAGAATTGCATTCAATATAATAGCTAAAGAAAACGATTTATCGATTAAGTAAATAGTGTCTTAGTGAAATTTTATTTTTTATATCTGCTATCTTTTCTATTAACCTTCAACAAGGTTGAAACTAGTATCGGTATTGGTTTGGTAAAAGTAGATTTTGATGATAAAACTGTATTAAATTTCTACGAGAATAAAGGTGATGTTAATCCTATTAAAAGGATTGAGTTTTTTAATGATGAAAAAATTCAAAGTTGGAATATCAGAGACTTGAAAGTACATCAGCAATGGCTTAGACCAGAAGTCTTATGGTTAAATTATTATTCATTTGTTTTTAGATGTATTTCTGATAGTAATGATTGGTTTGAAGTTTTAGTAAACCAAGATTCAGGTCAAACTTATTGGATAAAGAAACAGGATATCCTAATATTTAACACATGGGAAGAATATTTAAAATCAATGTTTAGTATTGCAAGACTTTCTACCGAAAAACAATCGATATGGGAGTCTCCATCTTTCAATTCACAAGAAATAGAGTATGAAGGGGAAGATTGTTTTCAGGTGAAATCAATGAAAGGTGAATGGATTGAAATTTATACACCATCTCATTGTATTGATAAAAATATAATTAAAAAAGGATGGATAAGATGGAGAGATAACAATAAGATTCTTGTTGAATATTATAGTGAAAGTTAAACAGCCAAATTAAAGCTAAAACAACCAATGCAAACATTAAAAGACCTGATAGAGAAATATGTAGATGAGGAGAATACATTTGCACTGGATCAATTGTATGATAAATTGTCTGTGAATGGGACTGAGGAGGAAAAGAAGATTTTGGCAGAAGGTTATCTTTCAAACTTTGCACAGTGCCAGTATGATTATATGTGTGGCAAGTTTAACGACATTGACTGGATTTGGGAATTAATAGACTGGCTAGAAAAAGTAAAAGTACTCGATGCTGAGTTTGATGAATTAGATTACTACAAAGGGCATGTGTATGAAATGCTTTCTTCCACTAGTGAAAAACCTGAAAATAAAATCAAGTTTAATAAATTGAGTACGGCTCATTTTAGAAAGCAAATTGAGCATGGGAATGAAGATGTGGATGTGCAGATCAATCTGGCAAAAAGCATCTTCGAACATTGCCAACTAACAAATACATACAAAGCAGGATCGATGCAGGAAATATGCGATTTGTTAGTTGAAGCTATACATCTGGAAAGAAAGGCAGAAAATCAATACAGTTTTTTCGGCTTTAATGGATCAAGTATTTCGGCATTTTTAAACACTGCCTACGAAATTTTGGCTTTGCAAATAAAAAATAGCGAACTGTATCACCACCAATTAATCAATGCTTTTAGAAATTCAATTCAGCAGTATACAGATGCCGAGCCAATGATTTATTATCATTGGGCTGATACTTTGCATAGAATTACCCAATGGGTAGATTACTCAAACACGACTACGAGTAGATTATCTTTTGAAGTGGTAGAAAGAATTTGGTTGGAGATCAGAATGGTGATGGAAAACATCATCGATATATATTCGGAAAGCGAACATTTTTTAACCAGTGCAGGCCATTTATTTGTAAGGTTGGCAGAAAAGGAACATAGTTTTTATTACTATAAAGTATCTCTAAATTACTATAAAAAAGCCTTGGCGATTAATAGTAAAACTTGGAGCAATCCGCTTTATGCGAGCAATTCTTTAAAGATGATGGCTTATATTTCTTTAGAGGATGGTGATAGTAAAAAGGCTTTAGATTTATTTAACCAAGGATTGCAGATTTATGAAACCTCTCAAAAGGAGCTAGATGATTTTCAGTTAAATCTGAATCATGCTGATTTTCTGTTTGAATATGCCCGCTTGTTCGAAGGTTTTTCGAGCAAAAACACATTGTTAGAAGTTCAAAAGTTGTATGAAGCCTCAAAAGCATTAGCCAATAACTTTTATACCCAGCCTTTTTATGGTTTAGCAAAAACGGCTTTAAAACTAAGAGACAAGCAAGCTTGTGTGGCTATTTTAAAAGAATGTGGAGTTATCTTTTCAAATGAGTACCACACCCACGATTTTAATGAAATCAAAACAGACAAAGACTTCGTAGAAATTCATGAGTTAATTCCCCAAATAATCGAGGAGATAGAGAAGGGGAAAGGTTAAAGAGTTAAAATGAATTTCAAAGTTCGAATTAAAAGTATTAGTAGCTCAATTTTTTTTCTGTGTTTTATATGTTTTTTCATATACAACATTCCAATTATAGAATATGCTGATATACCATTTTCATACAAAGGGTCTAGGTATGGGAGAGAAAAAAATGGATTAGCAATTATAACTGCCTCGTTGGTAGCCAACAAAATTTCTGCTAATAGTCAATTTGATTGTGAAGTTATCAAAAGTTTTTATCCAGATAGTAAAATTGAGGGGATGATTAGTGATGAGATGATTGAAGCTAAAATGGATTTATTTTTTTCTGAAAATAGCCTGAACTTAGAAAAGAAAATTGATCAGAAGCTTGAAGGTAATGTCGATAAAAATGGTTTTGATTGGTTAGTAGAAGAAGATTCTAGTAACAATTTTACAATAAGGAGACAATTACTCAAAGTCGATATAAATTTAGAGCTTGAAATATCGGATGGTCAAATTTCAGGTGTAGTTAAAAGGCCCTCCGGTTTTGATTGGGATTTAAAAGGACACTATACTAACAATGGAGATTTTTATATTACATTCGATTGCCCATTCAGTTTAGATATAGGATTAAGAGGTCATTGTTTTTAAGTTTATATCACAAATACCACTGCACCATTTCGCGCCAGAATCTGGCTTTGTGGGCTTCACCCTCCCAAACATGGAAATCGTGATGTATTCCTTTTTGCCATAAATGATGGCTCAAATGCTTATTGTTATCTATAAAAGCATCATCTTGCCCAATAGCAAAAACGATATCCATTCTCCTTAATTCATTTAAAATTTGGTGATCGTTTAGGTTAGGAATATACTGGCTCGGCATACTCAAATAAACTTGTTCATCTCGATAACCATGTAGCAAATCTGCAAAAACACCCATGTTGCAAGTGAGATCGTATCTGCCGCTCATTCCCACTGCCTTCCCGAAATACTGTGGATATTTAAAGGCAATGTTTATAGCATGATAAGCTCCCAAACTACAACCGACAGACATCATAAAGTAATTATTATTCTTCTCACGAGAGAGCGGTAAAACTTCATCAATTATATATTTTTCGTATTGCAAATGGCGATTAATTCTCCCACTCGGATGCGCCCAAAAACAATAAAAACTTTCTTGATCGATGCTATCTACACAGTAAACTTGCAGCCATCCATTTTCAATAGGTTCTCTTAAAGCGCCAATTACTCCCCAGTTTTCGTAATCGTAAAACCTTGCCGTTCGGGTTGGGAAAAAAAGTACGCGAGCTCCTGAATGGCCATAAACCATCAGTTCCATATCTCGCTTTAAATGTTGGCTAAACCACTTGTGATATTCCTTGTGCATCGAAGTTGAGTTTGATGCACAAAAATTAGGGATTTTAAATGATCAAAGTATTAAGCCAGTTTAAAGTAATTTTGAAGAATAGGCCAGTAATGTTTCCTTCCAGATTTTATAGCCTACTGGGCTTATGTGCAGACCATCTTCTTGGAAGAATTTATGATCTGGATAGTTATTTTTAAGCATTTTAGCGCAAATATCAATGTAAAATACTTGATCGTCGAGCTTGCCTATTTCCTTTTTAATTACCTCGTTCGTGTAGTTAATTTGATCAATAATATTCCACCTTTGTATACTTGGTTTTATAGAAATAAATCCGATGGGAATATTACCATACTGCTCTCTTATAAGATAGACCAAAAGCTTAAATGAGTTAAAAACTTCTTCGGGATGTCTACCATCGCCCAAATCGTTATCTCCTGCATAAATGATAATAGACTTAGGCTTTACACCTTCCATAATTCTTTTAAAATACCAAGCGCAAGCAGCCAATGTAGAGCCACCAAAACCGAAATTCACCAAGTTGGTTTCTGGAAAATCTTCCTCTAAAGTATCCCACATTCGCACAGATGAACTGCCGTAAAATACAACTGTCTCTTTATTTTCTAAAGTAGTTTTGAGCGCTTCAAGCCTTTTAACTTCGTCTTCGTACCAGAACATTAACTGCTTTTTTTGTCTATTGAAAATTCGGTTGAATAAGAAGTTGGAAAGATACTTAATAATTTTAGTGCGCATTTTGATTTGATATGAACAAAAAGAGAAAATTGAATATACTTTGGCGACACGAAGTAAACAAACTAGTAATTTAATATGCTAAAAAATGGAGTCTTTTGCTTTTCTTACTAAATTGGGTTTATCAGAAAATAGCTTTCTCTGTATCACTACCAAATTAGTAAAATATGAAAATAACCAACTCACTTCTCATTCTAATCATTTTAGCTCAGTTATTATTAAGTTGTAATTCTAAACAGCAAACGGTTTCAGAACCAGAAGAAATACCCTTGTCTCAAGCTATGGCAGATTCAGAAATGAAGAGAAACCCACATGCTTGGATGATCGACTTTCAACCAGACCCAAGATGGTCTTATGTAAATGGATTGGTTTGTCTTTCTATTCTTGATGTTTGGGAGAAAACCAAAGAGCAGAAATACTTCGATTATGCAAAAGGCTATGCAGATTCGCTCATAAATAATAATGGTGAGATTATCACTTATAAGAAATCTAGTTACAATCTGGACAATATCAATTCTGGTAAGATACTATTTAGCCTTTACAAAGAAACAGGGGACGAACGCTACAAAAAAGTGATGGATACGTTCTATCATCAATTGGAAGTACAGCCAAGAACTCCGGAAGGCGGCTTCTGGCATAAGCAGATTTACCCGAATCAAATGTGGTTAGATGGTATTTATATGAGTGCGCCTTTCTATGCTGAATATGCGGTTACTTATGGCAGCGATTCCGTTTTTAATGATATAGCACATCAATTTGAATTGCTTAATGAGCATGCGAGAGATAGTGAAACTGGTTGGTATTATCACGGTTGGGATGCAAGCAAATCTGTTTATTGGGCAGATAAAGAAACGGGTTTATCTAAAAATTTTTGGGGCAGGGGAGTTGGTTGGTATTACATGGCTTTGGTAGATGTATTAGATTATTTTCCGGCAGAGCATCCTAAGAGACAAGTGATATTAGATCAGTTTATCGATTTAACCAATACCATTATTAAATGGCAAGATGAGAAAACAGGTTTGTGGTATCAGGTATTAGATCAAGGAGCGCGAGAAGGAAATTACCTAGAAGCGACTTGTTCTGCTATGTTTGCCTATGGCTTGTTAAAAGGAGTTGATAAAGGTTATTTAGGTGATGATAAAATTCCCGTAGCAAAATTGGCTTATGAGGGAATTGTTAAAAACTTGATTGTAAAACATCCTGATGGAGAAGTTGAGTTGATCGATTGTTGCGCAGGTGCAGGTTTAGGTCCAGCAGATAATCCGGTGAGAGATGGCACTTATGAATACTACATCAATGAGAAAAAACGCTCGAACGATGGCAAAGGAACGGGACCATTTATAATGGCTAGTTTGATCTACGAAAACTCAACAAAGTTTAAAGTAGAGAAACTATAATTTGGGCGGATTAAATAAATAAAAATTTCTGGCGATTTTTAATTTTTATTTTGTTTTAAGGAACAAAGACTAGTTTTGCTATAGAGAAAGTTTCAAAATTTGATCTTATGTCTAAAAAGATATTCAACCTACCTGACGATTTTATAGATGAAAGCCAAGAGATTTTTTTACATTTCTATGCTACGAATCAGAGTTCAGTAAAAAACAGAGTTGTTTTCTCTAGAAACGTTTTCAGTTTGTTGTTAGAAGGGGAAAAAGAGGCTTATGTTAAAACCTCCTATACCAAGATCGGCAAAGACAAATTCTTGCTCATTCGCAAGGGAACATCTTTAATGACAGAGAAACTCTTAGAAAACAATTGGTATAAAAGTATCCTTTTGTTTTTTTCTAATGCGACTTTGTTAGATTTCTGCTTGAGGTATCATGTTTCATTAAATAAAGATGGATCTGATATTGAATCAGATTACATGTTGGTAATTGAGAAGGATGACTTTGTGCAAAACTATGAGAATTCTTTTAAAATTCTTGAAGATGAAAAGCTGCGAAAAGATGAGCAATTATTAAAGGTGAAGTTCGATGAAATTATGCTTTTCTTGTTAAAGAAATATCCTCAGCAAATTACTCCATTTATACAAAATGCGCTTAACGAGAATGATAACCACGAATTTAAGAGCACTGTTTTACAACATATAGACGAAGGTTTAACTGTAGAAGAATTGGCTTTTTTGTGTAATATGAGTCTGTCTAGCTTTAAGAGAAAGTTTAATGATGTGTTTGAAAATTCACCAGGTAAATACATTACAGAGTCTAAAATGAAGAAGGCAAAAAAACTACTTTTGCAAGATAGAAGACCCAGCGAAGTGTATTTTGAACTGGGTTATAAAAACCTTTCTAGCTTTAGCAATGAGTTCAAAAAGTATTTCGGAACCTCTCCAAAGTTGTTTCAGGTGGAAAATAGGGCTAGTAGCGTAACTTATTGAACCGATAGCGTAACAATCAATTCAGTCTGAGTTCGGATATTTGCCATGTAAAACAAACTCAGAAATAATGAAAAAAATCACGTTCACGTTCATTGCGATTTTAGCAACATTTATCATAAGTCAAGCGCAAACTTTTACACTAAAAAGTACCAGTGTAGGCGGACAAGCCAGTAGCGAAAATGTATTTAATGGATTTGGTTGTACAGGCGACAATAGCTCTCCAGCCTTAAGTTGGGAAAATGTACCCGACGGCACCAAAAGTTTTGCAATTACTATGTACGATCCAGATGCACCGACTGGTAGTGGCTGGTGGCACTGGGTAATGTTCGACGTTCCGGCAGATGTAAAAAGCCTAAAGAAAAATGCAGGAAGTATTGAGGCTCAACTTGCTCCGAAAAATGCTATTCAAAGTATTACAGATTATGGTGCTTATGGTTATGGTGGACCTTGCCCGCCAGAAGGTCATGGCCCTCACCAATACATTGTAACAGTGTATGCGCTTAAAACAGACAAATTAGGAGTAGATAAAAACGCAAGCCCGGCTTTGGTAGGTTTTAACCTTACAACCAATACTATTGAAAAAGCTTCGATTGTTTTTTACTATCAGCGATAAGGCAAAAAAATTCCCCTCCTGTAATCTAAAAAGATAGAAGGAGGGGAATAAATAAAAGTAATAAAGCTATATTCAAAATTCCATTTTGTGCTCAATATTGTATTGGGTAAAAACTTCTTTTTCATTTTTATTTAAGCAAGAAATAAAAATGGCTTTGAGAGATTTTGTATCATCGATTTGCTTGAAAAAAGCTTTTAAAATTCCATTAGGAGTGGTTTTATCGATGTTGAGAATTAATGCAATAGGCTTTTCAATATCGTGTGGAGAATACACATCAAATATGTAATCTGTTATCCAACTAGGACTAATAAGAACATCATTTACTTGAATATAATGTTTCCCATCTATAAAGTTTTCTTCGTTTGCCGTATCAATAAATTTATCCTTTAACCTTCCTAAGCTAATGTATTCTACATCGTAGTACTTATAAATTGAATCTGCTAAGAAAACTTGATCTTCACAGATTGATAATTCAATTTCTACCATTAATTCGTAATCTGGATCATGGCTTACTGATTGAGTTTTAGAGCAGGAAAATGTAATTAATAGGAGAATAAAGAAGTAAAGTTTGAGGTATTTTTTCATCTGAATATAAGAGCAAGGATTATTAACTCGAAAACTCCACAGGATATTCAACTGTTCCACTTACTCCGCTCAATCCGTTTTGAATTAGCTCTATTGCCATACAGTTTTTTGCAGGTACATCGAAGGGGAATTTAATACCAAAATTATTGGCTTGTTGGTAACCAAACTTCGGATAGTATTCTTCGTGACCGAGTACTAAAACAGATTGAAAGCCTAGCTCTTTTGCTTTTTGGTGAGCTTGTTCTATTAGCTTTTTTCCAACCCCTTTTCTTTGGTAATCTGGCAATACAGAAACTGGTGCCAATGCTAGAGAATCAAATTCCTCATCTCCATTTTTGATTTTTACTTTAGTAAGTAGAATATGGCCAACTATTTTATTATCAACTTCTGTGAGGATAGATAATGCAGGTACAAAAGCTTTCGACTTTCTCAATCGCTCAACAAGAAATTGCTCTGTATGGTCACTATAAGCTTCATCTTTAAAAGCTTTTTCTATTAGCTCAAAAACTGCTTTGTGGTCTTCTGAAATTTCTTGTCTGATTACGATTTTCATATTACAAATCTATTTGATTAAAAAAATATCAGAACTCAATCTAATTTTATTCTTCTTCTACAAAGAATATAGCATCGTTATTTAGATCGTAGAATCCACTTTTATACTAATGCTTCATTTACAACCACAAAAAGGAATAGCAACCATTAGCCATTTTTCTCTATTTTTGAACGATTTTCTCAAGTTGTTATGCATTCCAGATTTTTCATCTAAATAAAACTCCTTTTTCACTTTTGCAATTACGAAGTAACTAGGTTTGTCTTCATATTCATTTATGTCATACTGACCTCTCATGTATGGATCATGAAATTTGCAACAAGCATCAATTTCTGGAATTAATCGCTCACCATCTAGATATTTAAACATATTATTTTCGTCAAAATCATCAAGAGAAATACAATAACCAAGTACACCACCCTTCTTTTTATAAGAAATAACTGCTGGGTTTTGAATGTCAATTGTATCAATCAAAATAATACTTTCAGAGAGTTTATAATCTTGTTTATTTAATACAAACTCATGTTTACACGCAGGTAAAATAAATAGGATGCTCGCATAAATAATTAAAATTAATTTACTCTCACTTTTCATATCTCATATTTATTTTAAATTCTGTAGTAAATAATTTTCGCGAGAGAATTTACTGGTTATAGAATAAATCCGGAATAAGAAATTTACTAAATATCTTACTTAAACTAATCTAAAAGCTTAATCACAGCAGTGTTGAATATTTGTGCATCCAAATCATTTAACCAAGACTCAGCCAATACAGCGGGCACGTTCCAGTCATGTCTTCCCTCCAAATTAATACTTTACCAAAATTTCCACCATGGTGATTTCTTATTTTTTTTATGCATATGTTTTACATAATCAACCATTGTAAGTTGCTTGTATTTGCTTTTAAGAATTGTCCATTTATAGTCATTGTAATCGGTCTGTATTTTCAAGCCAAAATGGATGCAATATTCTTCTATACTTTCAAAATCAAAAATATAAGATATTTTTTCATCTCTTTTATAGATTAAACCTGGAGCTTCGTTTTCGAAATCAAAATGATTTCCGAAGTCAATTATTTCATCGTCTGTACTATAACAGACTTCAATTTCTCTAATTTTTTCACCATTATCATACAATGCGAAATAATATGCGCTAGAAACACTTTGAGCTGCAGTAACTATTACTTTGCTTGCTAAATCATCTGAAATTTCTTTACCCCATTTTACCAGTTTACTAAAACTATTGTGTCGAATAGTTATCCAATCATCTTGAGTTTTACCTATTACTAAAAAGCTTGGGTTACTTTTAATATCTAGTAAATAACGATTATGGAAATTATCAGGAAATTCCCCAGTTATCTCATTGTCAATATTTGTTAGTTGCTTTAATTTCTTAATAACTTTATCCTGATCAGAATTATTAATATAGATTGCCGTCCAAGTAGACATATTATGATTTCTGTTTTTTTTAAGACTTACCTATAAATTTTTTGATCTTTTCTACCAGTTTAAGTGGCTCTTCTTCAATAACTAGATGTCCGCTATTTGGAATTATCTGCATTTCACTTTTGGGGATGAGTTTGTGTAGTTTCTTACCTTTATCTAGTGGAATCCAAGTATCTTCTTCACCCCATAATATTAGCGTAGGAGTGCATATAGAACTATATTTATCTTGAATTTCATCAGTAAATCTAGCATCTGCTTGGGCGATTTGTCTGTAAAAGGCGGGTTTGCCATATGCCCCTTTCCAAGGTTCTAAAATTCCCTCGATTGTGGTTTGGTCTAATGCTTTAAATGCTGCAGTTTTGATATATGTTTCTACCACAGCTTCATGTATGTAATCGGGCATTCCAGAAAAAGCAGCCTCATGTTTATTTACATGATTGAAAAACGGTGAACCCCAAGGAGAAATAGCCACAGGGTCTATAACAATCAATTTTTTATACTCAACCTTATTTAAAAGATGTGTTCTTAAAACTGTGGTTCCACCAAAGTCATGGCCAATTACAATAGGCTTATCGAGTTGCCAATATTGAATAAGTTTTGTTAAAACTTCATTTTGTATGCCTAAAGAAACATCTCCGTCAGACTTATCGGATTGACCATAGCCCAATAAATCAAAGTAAAAAACTTTGTACTGATCAGCTAGCCCATTTATTAAATGTTGGAGGTTTAAAGAAGACCAAGGGGTACCATGCACCACTACAATTGGAGCACCATCACCTTTAGTATCCCATTTAATCGTTCTGCCATTAAAGTCGAAGTTATTTTCTAGTTTCCAGTTAAGCATTTAATTGCAGTAGTTTAATATATATTCAAAAAAATAGGGACCTCGTTTATGTCAAATTAACACACATAAAGGATAAAGCTGATATCAGTTAATGCTTCAATTTTATGGTAAGTTTTAGCCGGAAATTCTATTTTGGCTGGTGCATCTACCTTCCAAGTTTTATCTCTCAATGTAATTTCGGCTGAGCCGGTAATTATGTAAATTAATTCCTCTGCATTTATATCATTGTCTCCGATAGTAGTTCCTTTGTTCCGATAAAGTATTTTGAAACCATCAGCTTGATAGGTTTTGCCGTATTCATTCTCTTTAAGTAATGTTATATCCATATTGATAATGAAGTTGAGCTTAAAGATAGAGATTAAGCTGAGAAGTGTTTTTTGGAATTTAATCTTTTAAAATTTGGCTGAGTTAGTATTTATTGCGAGTATTAAAATTTAAAAATGAGTTTACCCTACTTAAACCCATTTTTAAATTCATTAGGATAAAATCAATCGCGTTGTTATGCAAAATACCACGACAAAGCTTTTCTAAGTTTTTCAGCAGCATATTCGTATGCATCGGCTTTCCCCTTAAAGTAATCAGTATGTTCAGGTTGTTTGTTACTTTCAATTTCTTGTTTATAATCTAATGCTTTTGCTTCAAATATCTTGATATCACGTTCAATAACTTCTTTTAATTCAATCATGATTTTAATCTCTAGTTTTTAGTTTGTTAGTTTATTTACAGAAACATAGCCTTTTGAGACTTTAAAACGCATATGTCTTAAAATAATTATGTATAATCATGAAAAAATCTAATCAAAAATTAACTGTATTTGAATGATTAATGGATTTATTTTTTTCCATTTTGATGTGTGTAATCGATATCAAATATTTGTTGTGCTGCCAGTTATAGCTTATATCTTAAATGATGTTTTTCTTCTGCTTTGTTGTTAAATATTTAACATCTTCCCAAATGTCTGCTAAATTATGTTGTATAAATGCTTTCTTTATTTGATCAATTCCCATTACAATTGGTTTTTTATATTTTAAGCAATGGTAATTACCTAGATCGTAAGGGATTTACAATGTTAAGGATTGTATTAAAAAACTTATGTAGTTCATTTCCTCAATATATCTTGTTTGGATTTTGTGAGTGTTTGGGAATTTGTTGTATTGAATCCCAGTGCTCGTAGATTTTACCATCTACATCAAACCTAAAAAAATCCATCGTAATGTATTCATCATTTCCAGGCCAAGTTTGATGCGTATGAAGCGCTACTAAATCTCCTTCAGCGATGCAACGTACAAATTCAATAGACTTGTTTGGATATTCGTTTTGCATCCTTTCAAAGTAATCGATAAAACCTTTAGTGCCATCTGCTACATCAGGATTATGTTGGATATATTGATTTCCGACGTATTGCTCAACAGCCAATCTCGGATTGCCTTCGTATGCAGTTTTATAAAAAGCAATCGCATTTTTTTTATTCTGTTCTAAGTTCATATTTACTTATTTAATGTTTCTTACCCCATCTTTAGTTTTAAACCATAATATGCATTTATGAGATAAAGGATATTTACTAATGGACCTATTTTTAGCGCTTGTTTCCAGTCTATTAAACCAATAAACGATGCTGAAAAAGCAATGAGTGCTATGCTAGCTAGTGCAATAGCTGATAATTTTAGCCACTTTTTTAAATAGTTATCGGAGAAATACAGATGTAAAAGACCAGCTAAGAAAATGATATTTCCGAATACAAAAATCACTATGGCCATTTGGTTACTCATCGAAAATATTTCGGGAGTTGTGTTTCTATATCCACCTAGCATAATAGGATACATTGCTAATAAAATCAATTGCCCAATAGTGATAATTGACCAACTTGCACTTTTAAAAATATTGGCAAAATAAAAAGCACCAACGGTTATCATCGCCATAAAAAGGAACTCGGCCTTCCAATGTGTGCTAAAGGTATTCCAGTTCTCATTGATGTAGATTTGCCTTTCAACTAAGTCTACAGGTGCTTTGCTAATAAGAAAAATGTATATGATGATTGTAAAATTGATGAGTACGGAGCCTAAGCTCCAGAGTATTTTTGCAAGTCGCATTAATTGTAGTTTTAATAATAATCAGAGCATTACCTAAATGGTTATGCAACTAATTTAATACATTTGACTCACTTAATAAAAAGTACTCAATCTCAAATTTTAAATACCAATTTCTCGCAATTTACATCTTCTTCAAAATAGCTGCGAACCCACCTCCTTGGGCTAGTTTAACATTTAATTGATCTGTGTTTTTCACAGTTAACACTTTTCTCACAGCATGGTCTGGATACTCGTTTGCATCTTCATCATCTTGGAAAAGAATTACCTTATAGTTTCCATCTTCTAAGAAAGATAAATCTATATTGAGCTCACGTTCGGTAGCATCCGTCATACTGCCGATAAACCAAGTGTCTCCAGATTTTCGAGCGACTGTAATATAATCGCCAACGGCTGCATTTAACACTTTGCTTTCGTCCCAAGTGGTAGGCACGGCTTGTAAAAACTCTAGTCCAATTCCCTTGCGATAATTATCTGGAGAATCGCAGAAAACGCCAAAAGCACTTTCGTAAACCACAGGCATCGCCAACTGATGGCATCTGGTGGATTGTACCATAGGAGAGTGGTCTGCGGCATCACTTTCAAGCACAAAATTTTCGGGAGTAACATTGCGGAATGCCACTGGTGTGTAGTCCATTTCGCCTAAAAGTCCGCGCGTGAATGGCAATGTTACATTATGCTCAGGGGTTACACGATCGCTCCATTTAGAGTATTCGTTGCCCATTACACCCTCACGAGTGATTAAGTTTGGATAAGTTCGGCTAAAACCAGTTGGTTTATAAGCTCCATGGAAATCGACAACCAAATGGTGCTCAGCAGCTTTCTTTACCACAGTGTGATAGTAGTTTACCATTTCTTGGTCTTGCCTGTCCATAAAGTCTATCTTAATACCTGAAACTCCCCACTTTTCGTAAGTAGCAAGTGCTTCATCCAATTGATTTTTGAGTGATTCCCAATGTCCCCAAACAATGATTTTCACATTTTTGGAATTAGCATATTTCACCAGTTCTTCTATGTTAATACCCTCTATAGGAGTTGTAATATCTACATTTGGATTTGATCTTCCGCCAGTTTCGTCGAAAGGCTCGCCATACCATTGCCAGTCTACAATTTGGTATTCCCAGCCCATTTCAGCAGCAAAATCAATAAAATATTTCATGGTTTCCTGATTGGGACCCAGCTCAAAATTAGCACTTGGTGCATATTTATTGCTCCACCACCAATCCCAAGCAGAAACTCCGGGTTGTATCCAAGAAGCATCTTCTATAGCAATCGGATCATTTAAATTTTGGATGATGTCTGATTCTACCAATTCTCCCGGATTTTCAGCCAGCATCACCACTCGCCAAGGAGATACAGCAGGCGTATTTCTTTTTACTGCAATTAAAGTGTCGTTGGGTAGGGGAGCCAACTCCGTTACCATTGTATTTTTCAGTGAGTCGGTACTTCTTAGAAAAGCACCAGACCAATCTGTTAAGTTTGCTTCTGTGATGACTGCATAAGCTTTATCTTTTGCCTGTACTAAAAGCGGCATGCCTATCAGTTGACTAGGCTTTATATCAGATAGTTTTGCATTTAAAAACTCTGTTTCTTGAGAAGATTTATAAGTTTGGTAATCGGCTCTCCAAACTGTATGATCTTCAGTAAATTTGAATTGTGTTTTTTCCTTAGCAAGTTCAAAAGACTTCATTTTTTCTTGTTCAGGAAAACCATATCTTATTCCAATACCATCATTATAAGCACGTACATACAGATCGACTAAAATCGAGCTTGCTTGCTCTTTTAATTGTATGTGTAACTCGTTGTAATTGTTTTTAACCTTTTTTCTTTTTCCCCAAACACGACTCCAAGTATCATCTACAGTGTTTGTAGTTGAATTTACTACTTCAAAATTGCTTAAAGTACCGAACTCTTTCAAATCGAGATCAATGGCTGATTGTTCTATTATGGTATCATTATTAAATACGACAGCATATTGCAAACCATTTTTCACATCAATAGTAGCTTGCACATTTTTATCTGGCGAGCTCACTTGAATGTCTTTTTTAGCGGTTTGTGTTTCGCAAGAAGTGATTAATAATACAGCGAAAATGAGAGAAATAGATGATTTTAAAGCAGTTTTTTTGAAAATAGAAGTCATGTTGATTTGGTATTTGGAAACATGCAATTATAATCAAATTTTTAGGAGTATGGGTAGGTAGTGGCTTTGTTATTTAAAGAAATGAAAACCTCCTCATACATTTGAGTACTTCTGGCTTTTTAGATTGAAAATACCCCAAATCATTAAAGCTAATTCTACAACTAAAGCTAAAGTAAAAAAGGGTGAAAATCCATCGAAAAGTGTACTTATAATTCTACCGACAGCTAGACCAGCCGTAAACATGACACTTATTAAAGTAGCAACTCGCCAATATTTTGAATACTTAGCACCAAGTATCAGAAATAATCCCATTGCTAAATACAAATCCATCATGGCTCTAAATATATTTTGAAGTTCAATACTATGTATTTCGATGTTGAAGAGAAATGGTAAAGTTGTATTTGGGATAATACCATAAGCTAGCCCAACAATAATTACAATACTGGCAGAAATAATTAATTGTAGGTTTTGTGGTGATTGAATTTTATTCATGTTCAGTTAAATTTAAGCTGGTTAGTTTATTAAAACTTACTACCAAAGCATGGGTAAAGTTTGGTTTGTAAGGAGAATTATGTCAGTCAGTCATAATTTTAATTAATAAATCTTTGGGTACAAAATTGGTAGAATTGATATCCATTTTTTCTTGAAACTATTTAAGACGCTCTTCAATTACTTCAGATTTGGTTTTACAACTACAATGAAGAGTTACAATTAATAGAAGTAGGAATATAAGTTTAGTACTTTTTATTAGTATTTAATTATCTTCTTTTTTCATGTGTAATATTACTATTCCATCATAGTCTTTAGGAGTATACTTACGAATTTTATCTTTGTCTTTTATTACCTCCACTGTTTCAATTTTATCAAAATCTAAATCATCAATTTCCTCTCTAGTAATTTGCTGATCTCCGACGAAATATAATACATTACTTCCAGTACTTTTTTTTGCATGTTGTTCTTTAGTAATATTTGTCTTTTTTATTTCTATCTCTTCTTGCTCACATGCAGTTAAAATTAGAAATAGTAAAAAAATTTTGTAGATTTTATTCATAGCTTATTCAATTAGCATAAAATTTATTCATTCAAACTCATTCGATAGCTTTTGCAATCATCAAAAAAAGTGCACTAGTTGTGCACTTTCCTTTAATATATCATACCAAATATAAATTGTATCTTAATTCTCTTCTTTCGCACCCATTTCTAAAATGAGTTCTCCACCATTGGTAATGTCGCTGTGTTTAAGTAGCAACTCTGTGAGTTCTTGTTCTTTAAAACTGGCTTTTTTCACATATACATTATCAGCAGAGTTATTAATGGTTTTGATGGTGAATGTACCTCCTGAGTAATAATCTGGATTAAGTTTGATGTTGATCTCTTCGAAAATCGGGCTGCCAATCTCATAAACCGGATTCGCTTCTGTACCACCAGTCATTTGGAAGATGCCAGTTTTAAGTAAAACAGATAATGATCCCATCAAACCTTGGTCTTCGTCGCCATTGTAACCAAAGTCTGGGCTTAAACCCGTATAAACTTTGTTAACCACTTGTCTCGACCAATACTGCGTTAAATCTGGTCTGCCCAACTTATGGAAAACAAAAGCAGTCTGTATAGAAGGTTGGTTTCCGTAATTAATCGGAATTCTTTTATACTCTTCGTGGGTTTCTTGTGCATGAGAAGTTCCAGAAGTAAAACCTAGTTTTGAGGCTTCTTCAAATTGCTCATTTAATTTTTTAATGGCAGCTTCTTTACCACCCATTAATTTTGCTAATCCATCGAGGTCTTGTGGAACAAACCAAGTGGCTTGAGCTCCATTAGATTCGTTAAATGCCACGGCATATTCGTATGGGTCGTAAGGAGTTTTCCATTTTCCGCTTACATCTTTTGGTCGCGCCCAACCAGTGGTGGCATCATAAATATTCTTATAGTTTTCAGACCTTTTTAGAAAATATTTGTAATCTTTTTCTTTGTTCAGGGCTTTGGCGAGTTGTGCTAAAGTCCAATCTTGGTAAGCATATTCCATGGTTAAACTTGGACCATCTTGGTGAAATCCAAACTCACCTTCTGGAATTGGCCAAGGCACATAACCTTTGTCTATATAATAATCTAAGCCACCACCTTTTGAAGTCTTGTGCTCATAACCTGCTTTTGCCATAATTCCACCAGACATATGGTCTTTTTTCAAACCCTCGTAAGCTAAGTTGATATCAAAACCTTTAATGCCTTTTTGGTAAGCACTTACGATAAACGGAGTGGCAGAAGCACCGGTCATTACATAAGTGTAATTACCGCCAGATGGGCCACGAGGTATGAGTCCGCCATCTTTGTAATATTGTAAAAGTGAATTTACAAACTCTTCGGTAACTTCAGGATAAACCAAGTGCCATAAAGTATTAATGGTCCATTGTGCACCCCAGAAAGAATCGGAATTGAAATGTCTAAATTTTGGTTTGCCGTTTTCATCAAGCGGAATTTGCTTCACTTTTAATTCACCCGAAGTAAAATCAGCATATTTTCCATTGGCATCGCTTATCGTTCTACGACCTTGCAGCGCATGCCATAAATCTGTATAAAATCTTCTGCGTTCTTCGTCAGTTCCTCCTTCTACAGCAATTCTTCCTAAATGTTCATTCCATTCGTCGAAAGAAGCTGATACCACTTTCTCAAAATCCCAGTGATTGAGTTCTTCATTGATGTTTAACAATGCTTGTTCACTACTCACATAAGAAATACCGACTTTCATCAATACTTCACTTTCTCCATCTGCTAAAGAAACCAAAATACCAGATTCTGCTCCCTTTACTTCTTTGGTATTTTCAAAGCTTTTGTCTTCTACCCAGCTATCTAAACCAGTAATGTCTTTATCAAATTGAATAGCGAAAAAGATAGGTGTGGCGTATGGTCTTCTAATGGTTGGCGCATTTACCACCTGACCCGAAATGGTATTTTTATCTACAGATTTAACTTCTCCATAAGATATTTTTGAAGGTCCTAATTGACCTCCCATATTTAGCACTAATTGTTTTTTGCCTTCTTTCTTGAAAATATATTTATGAAAACCCACTCTTAAAGTAGAAGTAAGCTCTACGTCAATATCGTCTCTTTGTAAATTGATTTTGTGGTAACCGGGTTTTACAATTTCGTTGTCGTGCGAGTAGGGTGAATAGTAATCTTTGGTATTAGATAGGTCTTTATCCATTACAGGCATTACAGAAACCCCTGCAAGTTGCCAAGCATGTACATGACTAAAACCTCTTATGGTATCGCTGCTGTAATGGTAACCACTTCCCCAAGCTCCTTTTAAATCTGTATCGGGGCTTAGGTTAACCATACCGAAAGGTCTGGTGGCTGTATTAAAAAAGAACCATCTAGAATTTGAACTATCTAACCAAGGGTAAACCAGATCAGTGTAATTCTCTACCTTTTTTTCTTCTTTAATTTCTTGCTGCTTGCTACAGCTCAAAATAAAAGTGCAGATAAGGAATAGATGAAGTGTAAGGAATTTTATTTTCATATTTGCGCCTCTTTCAGGATGTTTGCTGTTGTTAATGAGAATGCTCAAATTAAATCAATTTCGATTTGATTCTATTGAGAATTGGAGATTTTCTTGAATAAAAAGCCTGATAATTAAATCCATCTGTTTGTTAACCAGAAAAATTGAGTAAGAAATACTCAGCTAATAAACTGGATATTTCTTACTCTAAAAGTGAATTTATTTCTTTAAATGCTTGAGCAAATACTCAACTGTTGCATTATTAACTTTTAACTGATTACTGTGGATCATAAAGTGGTGAGAATCATCAACAATCACCAAAGTTTCCATAGGTACACCTTTCTTTCTCAATCGTTGTACTAAATCTGTACTTTGGCTAAATGGCACATTTCGGTCATCATCACCATGAATAATGAGTACAGGAGAAGTCCAGCCATCTACATAAGCAATTGGAGAAGATTTCCAAGCAACATCTACCGCATATTCTGCGTCAGATGCCCTTTCATATGAATCTGGATATAAGACATCACTAGTTCTGTTGATGGTTCTATCGTGAACTCCGTGAATATCAACTCCTACTGAGAATAATCTTGAATCGCGGCCAAGTGCCATAGCAGTTAAGTAACCACCATAAGAACCTCCATACACACCGATTTTTTGAGGGTCAACTTCTTCTTGTTCTGCTAACCATTCACCAGCAGCAACAACGTCTTTGTATTCCTCTCCACCTCTAGGGCCTGTATGAGGTGGGTAATGGAAATCGTAACCGTAACCGATGCCCAATCTGTAGTTTACAGAAAGTACAATAAAACCTTGATTTGCCAAATATTGGTTTACAGCATAAGCATTGGTGTAGTAAGATGAATAGTGCCAGCCTAATAACATTTGGCGTGGAGGTCCACCGTGGATGTATACAATGGCAGGTTTCTTTCCTTTAATTTTTTTATTGTTGAAAACTGTTCCGTGGATAGACAATCCATCATCAGATTTAAAGATAACTTGCTCAGGTGTGACCAGATGTTTAGTCGGAAAATCTGCATTTACTTCTTCTTCTGCCAATCTTTTAATAGTTCCGCCATTTGCAGGGAGAATAGCAGGCAAAGGAGGAAGTTGTGCTGTTGCGGCAATGCAAATTACAGATTTTCCACCATCTACAACCAGTGGCGCCCATTCGTTACCAGCACCCGGAGTAATTACTTTCATATCGGCTTTATCAACAGAGACTTTTACAATGTGTCTTCTGTCAATATCATGCTCATCTGGACCAGTGTTTCCAGAGAAAACCAATGTTTTTCCATCAGGACTTAGCGAGATGTATTCTGCCATAAAGTCTCCCGGAGTTAGCAATAAAGGTTCGCCACCGGCTTCCGTCATAGAATATAAATGAGGCCAGCCATCGTGGTAAGAAAGGAAAACGATTCTGCCACCTGCCCAATGTAAGTTGGTTCCGCCATGTGTTCTTGGTAATGAACCTGCTAGCGTTTTAGGTGCTTCCCAAAGCATTTTAGTTTTATCAGATTCGGTATCATATAACATAATTTTCCATGCTGAATGATGTAAATCTACTGCTGTTTCTGGTTCGCCTCCGCCACCGGGTCTTCTCACAAATACAAGCTTTTTGCTATCTGGTGACCAACGTGGAGAGAAGTCTCTGTCGAAGTCTGGACCTGCCCAAACAATTCCTTTTTCTGGACTTTCGTAAATTCCTATAAATGCTCTGTCTCCTCTGCTAGAAACAAAAGCTAATTTATTTCCATCTGGCGACCAAACAGGAGAACTGTTTGAGCCTCTCATGCTAAATATTTTTTCTCCTTTTTCGCTCTCATTTATTGGAGTTACCCAGATTTGCTTGTCTTTTACATAAGCCACTTTATCACTCGTAGGTGAAATTACAGGGCCAGCGCCATTACCTAATAATATAGGTTCTCCACCAGCAAAAGGAATACTCCACATTTCAACTTTTGGCGTTTCTGGTAATGAATGAGGGTTGATGGTTACTTCATCGTCCCAGTTTGAGCCGTGCTCACCACCACGAAGATAAACTACCCATTTGCCATCAGCAGAAACAGATACACTGGTTAAATCTTGTCCGTCGTCTGCTGAATAATTAGTTAGTTTTTTTGCTTTAAAATCTGGTGCTTCTGCTACATAAATATTGCGAAGTCCTTCTTTGTTAAACACCCATGCAATTTTATTTCCATCTGCCGATGAAGTTAATCCTCCCGGAAAAGGATAAGCTCTGATAGATTCCATTGTGAAATCGTTTTGCGCAGATAATTGCAAAATTCCAGTAAATAGGAATAGGAGAGTGATGAGTTTGTTTTTAAGGGGTATTGAGTAAAGTTTCATTTGTGGTTGGATTGTGTAGTTAATTTCTTGTTTGATCTGATAATACTGAATATGTAGCGAGTATATCAAATAAATTAGTTGTTTCCAATGGAAACAAAGCTGCATGTTCTTGAAAAGGGATTTATTTTAGATTAACCAAAATCCTGTAATTATAGGACTTACGCAATATTAAATTTCTCTAGCAAAAATGCTCAAGATTTGAGAGATTGTTTTTTTTAATACTAATTTATATGGATAAATCTCTGTACATATCATATCTTCTCCATACTCACGGGAATTATACCTGTACCCACATGGCAGCCCATTCTATGGATGTCAGTCATGACCAAGTCACACGTTTTCTAGCCCATTCTAAATTTACCTCTTCCGACCTGTGGGATATTGTCAAGGGCCATCTCCAAGATAGCGCAGACTCATTTATCCTTGTCGATGACAGTGTTCAGGCAAAGAGGTATTCCCGGTATATAGAATTGGCCAAAAGGCAGTACTCAGGCAATGAGCATGGCCTAGTCAATGGGATCAATCTGGTAAACATGGTACACAGCAATGGCATTGATGGGGATTACTATCCTATCGATTACCGAATCTACCACCCAGAAACGGATAAGAAGACCAAGAATGACCATTTCCAGGAGATGTTCACCCGAATGACCATGCGTAAAGACCTGAAAGCCAAAAAGATACTTTTTGACAGCTGGTATGCTTCCATGGACAACCTTAAGCTTGTGCACAGAAGCGGCTGGACATTCTTCACTACCCTGAAGAGCAACCGCCAAGTCAGCCTATCCAGAGACACAGGGATGCAGGCTGTGGGCACAGTCGAGCTTTCCGGTAGGCAACTGCTGGAAGGCGTACAGGTCAAACTCAAAAAATACCCTTACCCCGTCAAATTATTCAAGATAGTCTCCCTAAACGGGGACATTGAATGGGTGATCACAAATGATCTATCGGACAGGATGAATGTATTTGAGGCCGAAAACGAATCCCAGATCAGATGGCAGATTGAGCAGTTCCACAGGGAATACAAACAGCTTACAGGCTCTGAGAAGTGCCAATGCCGAAAGGCAATCTCCCAGAGGAACCATCTAGCTTGCTGCTACCAGGCTTGGATAGGGCTGAAACTCCTTGCAAAACAGTTGAAAACAACACTCTATCAAATCAAAGTACTTCCGTTCAGCAACTATCTTAAACAGATTCTTGCTAATCCTATTATCATTTTAACTTAAATGCGTAAGTCCTAAATTAAAAAGGAGTAATAAACTTAGTCTTGTTTAAAAATGCCCCATTTTTTCTTTAACTCATCAATTTTACCGAAGTGCATTTGTCTTAAGAGCCAGTTGTTTAGAGTGGCATCCCAGTCGTTATTATCAGGGTTAAATAATATGCCGATTTCATCTTTGGTAAAAAGACTGTCTAGGCTTTGAGCATATAGTTCGGGGTGTTCATTCTGCATAATCATGGCTTCCACATTATCAGTAATCATTACATCAACTTTGCCGCGTATTACAGCCTTAGGTACTTTAAGGTTGTCTTTAAATTTAATCACTTTTGCCCTATAAATATTATTGTCAACAAAGGCTTCGTTGGTACCGCCGATATTAACGCCAATAGTCACTTCTGGCTGATTTATCTCTTCTATCGTTTTATATTTCTCATAATCATCTTTTCTGATTAAGGGAGATTTGCCAATTTTCACATAACCGATACTCATGCCTAGAAGCTCAACTCTTTGGGGGGTTCTGGTAATGCCGCACATGGCAATGTCGAACTTTTTGTCTACAATATCGCTACTGAGGGTTTTCCAAGTTGTTTTTACAAATTCGACTGTCAATTTTAAATCATAGCCAATCATTTGTGCCATGTCAATATCGAGTCCTTCGAAAGATTTTTTAGAGGGATTCCAGTAACTGAAGGGTTTGTAGTCGCCAGTTGTGCCAACTTTTAGAATAGTTTCGCTCATGATTGTTGTATAAAAAAATTGCAATACAACAAATATAAAAGCGGAAACCAAATTCACAGATAATCTATGAATTTAGTTTCCGCTGAGCAATAGAATTATTTATTCTGCAGCTTTAAACTCAAAAGCTAAAGTAGCGTAGTTTTTATTATTTTTTATAAAGCTACTCGGCAGTGTAACAGTTACTTTGTCGCCAGATACTTTATATTTTACTCTTGAACCTCCGCTGCTAAGAAAAGTTATTTTGCTTCCTTTAGCAGGAATGTTGCCTATCCAGCTTATAGTTGTTGGAATGTCTTTGCCTTCTTCCAAATTTACCAAAGCGTACAATTCACCTTCTTTTCCTTTTGTAAAGAAAGTATTGCCATCCTGATAGTTTTCTGTAATACGAGTATTGTAAATAGCATCGCCATTGGTTTCTAACCACTTACCCATCACTTCCATTAGCTCAATATCTTCGTCTCTAAGCGTGCCATCTGGTTTTGGACCGATACCTAACACAAAACTTCCACCTTTAGCTACAATCTCTACTAAAGAGTGAATCATTTTGTTGATAGATTTTGCCTGATCGTTTGGTACATAACCCCAGTTATTACGAAGTGGAATGTTACTTTCCCAAGGGTTTTGTAGTTGATCTTCGGGAATGGTACGCTCAGGAGTTTGGTAATTTTCGTAAGGGCCATGCACAGTACGGTCTACTATTAAAATACCAGGTTGCTTGTCGCGAGCCATGTTTGCAATCTTAGGCATATCTATTTTCTGGTCCCATTCAGGAATAGGAGCACCCCAGCTCAATACTTCTTCGTTTACAGTTTCTTTTGGTCTTACCCAACCACCATCTAACCATAATATGTCGATGTCACCATAGCCAGTCATTAACTCTTGAATTTGGTTGTAGGTAAAATCTTGGAACTTCTGCCATCTTTCCGGATGCTTTCTGATGTCGTAGTTTACATTTCTGTTTGGAGTCGCATATTTATCCCACCAGAAATATTGAGAGTGCCAATCTGGTTTAGAGAAATAGGCACCAATCATCATATCTTCTTTTCTAAAAGCTTCGAAAACATATTTAGCCACATTGCTTCTTGGATTGTCAGCGAATGGGCCATTCGTGATCTTGTAGTCTGTTTGTTTGGTATCAAACATATTGAAACCATCGTGGTGCTTAGTAGTAAAAACCACATATTTCATTCCTGCATTTTTGGCAGCAGTTGCCCATTGCTCTGGGTTAAAGTTTACTGGATTAAATTCATCCTTTAATCCCCAGTACCAGTCTTTGTATTGCTGGTAAGTCATACTGTCTGGACGATTCAACCAGTCCTCAGAACATAGCTCCCAAGACTCAATAATACCGGGAACAGCATATAGTCCCCAGTGAATCAAAACACCAAATTTTAGATCTTGCCATTCGTCTAGCTTTTCAAGCACTTTAGGGTCTTTAGGCCAGTCATATTTAGTTGATCGTTGGTGTACATTGTCTAACTGGGCCATTGAGACACCAGGAAAAATTGTTAATGCTAACAAGTAAATTATTAGAAACTTTCGCATGAAATGAAATTTACGAGATTAAAACTTACATGCAATTTTAAACAAAAAAAATCTATTTTTACTTTATGTGTGCGCAAACATCAATGCTTTTTTGTACATTCGCTCCTGATTAAGAAAAGTTTGAATGCTAGGTTATATAAAATATAGAGTGGCAAAAACCTTCTAAAAAGTCATTAATCAGGATAAAAAATGATAAGAGAAATAGTCGAAAAAACATTGATTTTGCTGGTTTTAGTGGCATTTGGTTGCAACAAGCAACAACAGAATGATGTCACTCTGGACAACGTAAGTATTATACCAGAACCAGCTAGTCTTACTAAAGGAAACGGCAGTTTTGAAATAAATAAATCAACAAAAATTTATTTTCAGGCAGGACATGAAGAGTTAAGTAAAATTGCGGAAACTTTTTCTGGTAAACTTGAGAAGGCAGCAGGGTTTGCTTTACAAATTGAAGCAAGCGCAAATGCTACCGATGTGTCTGAAAATAGTATCCTGTTTACTACAGAAAGTGCAGATGCTTCGCTTGGTGGCGAAGGTTATACATTGGATGTTACTAAAACTGGTGTAGTGGCTAAAGCTATTGAACCGGCAGGTATTTTTTATGCCATGCAATCTATTAAACAGCTTTTACCTCCTGAAATAGAAAGTACTAAACAAGTAAATGATATTAGTTGGAGACTACCAGTAGTTTCTGTGAAAGATACACCAAGATTTGCTTGGAGAGGTATGCACTTAGATGTTTCTCGCCATATGAGCTCAGTGGAATTTGTAAAAAAATACATTGACAACATGGCGATGCATAAGTTAAATACTTTCCATTGGCACTTAACAGATGATCAGGGTTGGAGAATTGAGATTAAAAAATATCCTAAGTTAACTGAAATTGGAGCTTGGAGAGACGAAACTCTAGTTGGCCATGCAGGCTCAACTAAGTATGATGGAAAGCGATATGGAGGTTTTTATACTCAGGAAGAAATTAAAGAAGTGGTGGATTATGCACAAAAAAGATACATCACAGTTGTACCAGAAATTGAGATGCCTGGCCATGCAACTGCGGCAGTTGCTGCTTATCCTGAATTAGGAGTTACAGGTAACAGACCAGATGTAGTAAAAGAGTGGGGAGTGTTCTTAGATATATATGGTGTACAAGATGAGACTTTTGAATTTCTTGAGAATGTATTATTAGAAGTATTTGAACTTTTCCCAAGTAAATATATCCACATTGGTGGCGACGAAGCATGGAAAGACCAATGGGATAATGACCCTAAAGTTCAGGCAAAAATTAAAGAATTAGGGTTAAAAGATTCTCACGAGTTACAAAGCTGGTTTATTACCAGAATGGAGAAGTTTATCAATGAGCATGACAGACAGATAATTGGTTGGGACGAAATTCTTGAAGGTGGTTTGGCACCAAATGCAGCGGTAATGTCTTGGAGAGGTGAAGAAGGAGGAATAGAGGCAGCTAAGCAAAAACACTACGTAGTAATGACACCGGGTTCTCATGTTTATTTCGATCATTTTCAGGGTGATCCTAAATTTGAGCCTTTACAGTTTGGTGGTTTTACTACTCTGGAAAAAGTATATTCTTACAATCCAACTCCAGATGATTTAACTGATGAGGAGAAAAAATACATATTAGGTGCACAAGCGAATGTTTGGTCTGAGTATTTACCAACATCAGAAAAAGTAGAATATGTAGTTTTTCCTAGAATGGCAGCACTTTCTGAGGTGGTTTGGTCACCATTAGCCAAGAAAAGTTGGGAGACATTTAAAGAAAAAATTCCCGAACAATTACAAAGATACGATTACAGAGGCATCAACTATTCTAAGAGTATTTACTATGTAACTTACCATTTAGCAAAAGATTCGTCTACTAATAAGTTCACAGTTACACTTAAGAATCAGTTCGAGTTACCAGATATGCGATATACATTAAATGGCGGCGATCCAACATCAAGTTCGGAGTTATACGAATCGCCATTAATTTTAGAAGAGGGAACAGTAATTAAGGCTGGTTTATTCGAAGATAAAGTAATTAAAGGCAAAGTAACAGAAATTACTGTGAAGTCAGAAGAGGATACTAAGAAACATTAATCCAATACAAACAACACGACACATAAAAAGCCGGCTATTTCGCCGGCTTTTGACTTTTATATTGGTAAAGAACTGCTATTTAATAACATTTAGATTCCAGTTGTACTCCATAAAATTTAAGTCGTATTCAGTTGGAATTTTAGTATTTCTATATTTATTGATAAAATCGAGTGTAGCACTTTCTTTTCCGCCAAAATCTACAGCATACCATTCGAATATCTTAGAAAGATTTACTTGCTTCTCTTTACTGCTCACTTTTACAACATAATCTTTATTCATTGCGAGTTTAGTTCTGGTATCTAATTGCGTGTCGAGCATATTTGGTTTGTAAGCAAAGCTTGCCAGTTTAGGGCAACTTACCGCAGCACAAGCTATGGCAAAATGGATTCTCGGATCGTGATATTTTAGTATAAGGTATTTCTTTTCAATTCGGTCTAAAGTAGTAGTTTCACCAGCAATTTTATGATTGAATTTGTCAAAAAAACCACTTTTATCTAGCGCAGATTTTATCGGATAATATTTAGTGATCTGGTAAATTACAAGCAGATTATAAGCATTAATGTAAAAAGCTTTTTTTTCATCTTCAGATACATTGCTAAGATCAGCTTGGGCTATTTGTTTATTGAGTTCTTCAATTTCATTGAAATTTTCTTTGAGCTTTCCGTAATTGATATTTCCGTTTTCAACCCACTTTTTTAAAAACATGTCTGCCTCAGAGAAAAACGTATCCAATGGTTTGGAAAATGTAAAAGATGAAACAAAAAAGGTAATTATCAGAGTGAGTAGTAAATGAGATTTCATAGTGTACTAGAGAGTTTTTGGTTACATGCTATCAAACCTTTGGAGTAATTATATCATTCCTTTAATTTCAATTTATTCACATCTATAATCAATATTTTAAAGATTTTTACTGCTTTTTCTTTGAATAGTACAAATAAAATTGTGATAAAATGAATGAGAATTTAAACATCAGCATACTGTATACTTATTGTATACCACTTTTTTTATGCTTGTAATCATTTTGTAGACATGCTATTTTTTTAGCAGATAAGTGTTAAGGCTAGCTTTGCAAGTAAATGATTGGTGTCAAATTTTATTTATTCTTATGCAAAGTATTAACAAGTTATTTTTAGGTGAATACTTATATCGTATTCTTGTTTCACTATTCTTTTTAAGTCTATTTTCCTCTTTTTCAATGAGTGGTTTTGCTCAGGTTAAAATTGCTGAAATTGGAGATTTTCAATTGGAAAACAATGAGGTTATAAAAGATTGTAAGGTGGGCTATCTCACATTTGGTAAACTTAATCCCGATAAATCTAATGCTATTTTGTTACCAACTTGGTATGCAGGTAATTCGAATAGCTTGATAGAATATGTAGGTGAAAAACAGATGTTAGATTCAACAAAGTATTTTGTAATTATAGTAGATGCTTTGGGTGACGGTTTTTCATCTTCTCCTTCTAATAGTAAAGAGCAAGCAGGAAGTGATTTTCCAGTGTTTTCTATAAGAGATATGGTAAATGTTCAGCATCATTTTCTTACAGAATTTATGAAGATAAACCATTTATATGCTGTTACAGGTATTTCTATGGGCGGTATGCAAACTTACCAGTGGATGGCAAGTTATCCAGACTTTATGGACAAATTAGCTCCAATTTTTGGCTCTCCAATTTTAAGTTCATATGATAAACTTACTTATGGAATTTTTAACAAAATGATGAGCCTTTGCGATGGAGAAGACTGTGGTGATATTGCTGAAGCAACATTGATGTTAGAATATTTACTTGGGCAAACACCAGAATTTAGAGTAAAAAATACAGCTTCTGAATTTTATACCACTTTTCTAAATGAAGTTTGCAAAGAAGCAGAGGCTTATAAAGTGCTTGATTTATATAGCCAGATGACAGCTATTTCTAACCACGGAATTTGTACAGAAAGTAATTTGCAAAATGTAGCAGATAATTTTAAAGGGGAAGTACTAGTTAGCATTGCTAATCAAGATCACTTGGTGTTGCCAAATTCTTCTAAGGTATTGGCCCAAAAATTAAACGCAGAGCTTTTTGAAATTGATTCCGACTGTGGTCATTATTCTTTCTGGTGCGAAAAAGATTTGCTTAGTGAAAGAGTTAGACGTTTCTTAGAATGAACAAATTCTAAAAAATGAAAAAGGGGAGTGATATTATCTACTCCCTTTTAAGCTATATATTTGTCCATAGAGCAAAGTGTGTCCAGTATGAAATCAGGATTTGCTTCTTCTAATTGATTTTGTGTGTGCGCACCGGTAGTTACACCAAAAGTGAGCCCACAGTTTGCGGCTTTTCCCTCTTCAATATCTATTACAGAATCTCCCACTTTTGCCACATATTTTGCATCTGTAATCTTAAATTCTTCCATTGCCAGTAAAATCATATCTGGTGCTGGTCTACCATTTTTAACTTTATCGGCAGCAACTAACAAATCGTACTGTTTACCTTTTTTCCAGCTCATTTTTTTCAGCAGGTTTTCTGCAGTTATTGTGTTGTAGCCAGTGTTAAGTACAATTTTTATATCCTTTTCACGAAGTCTTTCCATTAATTCTTCCACACCACTGTAGGTAGAAACATCTAAATTTTCGTAAGCTTCTTTTAAAAAAGTAAGAAAGCTATCATACGCTTCTTCTGCACTTTTGCCTTCATCTGTATTGCTTAGTGCAATCATATCTTTAATTGCCTGGAATTTTTCTTTACCACCAGCATTAGTTAATACTGTTTCGAGGGTAAAATCATAACCGGCGAGATTGAGGGCTTTTTGCAGTGTTTTATACACTACATTTTTCTCATCGACTACTGTGCCGGCCATATCAAAAACAATCATTTTAATCTCATTCAATTCCATTAGTCTTTATTTATTTGTGATTAGCGATTTAGTCTCTATTCCAATTCGATAGTGTTTTCCTATATTACCCTCAGCAAATGCTGCGTCGAGTTGATTAAGAGGAAAAGTTTTACCCACTAGTTTTTTAAAAGGATATTTATCCTTTGCATCCTGCAAAAATTGAATAGCCTGTTTGAGGTCATCTGGAATGTAATTATGTAAACCTTTGATTGTTAGTAATTTCCGTACAATTTTCTCCGCGTTAATTGATATGTTTCTCTGTGGGAATACTGCTCCAACAAGTATGATAATCCCACCAGTGGTTAATTTTTCTAGTGTATTTTCAATGGCATTTGGTTGCCCTGATGTTTCTATAATTATATCAATTTCACCCTTAAATTTTTTGTGTTTAGTAGTTGTAAATTCATTTTCATTTAATAAAAAATCTGTACCAAAAGACAGCGCCATTTCCATTCTAGTTTCCTGTATATCGTTTACCAAAACTGCATTTGCACCATTTTCTTTGGCCATAGCACAAGCCGATAAACCTAGCATTCCGGCTCCACTTACCAATACAGTTTTTCCTTTTAAATCACCAGCAAGCCTAATTGCTCCGGCTGTAGTTGCATGAGTGCAATTGAGTGGAGCGGCTTCTTCGGCACTTAATGTTTCAGGTATTTTAAAAATACTTGAACCTTTTAATAGATGGCAATGAGATGCAAATCCTCCATTTAACTGGCAGTTTCCATCAATTTTCTGGTGACCATACTTATAGAGGTTTTCAGATTTTTGGGGAAATCCTTTTTTGCTCATTTTACTTTCAGCATCGTGCGCATAAACTGCCCAAGTTACTCTATCTCCTTCTTTCAGTAAATTTCCAGTAAAGTCTTTTACACCATTAGCCGCAATTTTATCTACATGCCCGATTATTTCATGACCCAGTATGCTATGGCAATGCGATGTTCTTCGACCATAAAAAGTATGTAAATCGCTAGTGCAAATGGTGGCAAACTCTGTTTTTACAAGCACTTCACCTTCGCTTAAATCTGGAAGGTAAAACTCTTGTACCACAAAGGGACTTGCTTCTTTTTCGAAAACCATGGCTACTGCTGTCTCTTCCATTTTGCTTAACTTATTGAAGTGTTATAAAATAGATGACCAGCATTTTTGCATCAGATGCTGTTTTATTATGAGGAACATGTGGAATGTTGCCATCGAAAAACAGTGTATCGTCTTCCTTTAGTTGTAGTCTTTTACGACCAAGTTGAAATTCAATTTCTCCTTTAAGCACATATAAAAGCTCAAAACCTGAGGTTGACACCGTTTCTCTTTTTGCGCCACTGTTTAAAGTGAGAATAGAAACTTCCATCGAACTACGATCTATGGTGTGATTTAGAACTAGTTCGTAATTAAATCCAATCGATTCTTCTTCTTTAGTTAATGTTGTATAGTCTGCCTTTTTTTTAAGTATATATCCCGGAAACTCTTTAATGTTTTTAAGGTCACTAAAAAATTCGTTTAAATCTACTTCCAATGTGCCCACAATCTGAAACAATGAAGGTAAGGTTGGGAATACTCTGCCGTTTTCAATTTTTGAGAGCATGGCAATACTGATTCCTGTTTTTTCAGCCAGATCGCCCAGTTTAAGACCATGAGATTTTCTAATCTCTTTAATCTTTGTGCCAATCCAAACTGTTAGGTATTCAGTATGCTGCATGTTGTTAATTTTACGCCGATACAAATATCAAATAATTTTCTTAATAAGAAAATTATTACTCACTACATTTTAATACAGTTCTTATTAATAATTCACCAATAATTATTATAAATAGAATTGTTCATCTTTTATTAATATGATTATATCTATTTTGAAAGATTTGACTATCTAAATTTGAGGCAATTGTAAATCCTGCAACCAATTAATTTTTTCTTAATAAGAAAATAATGGGATTAAAAATCGCCAAAGTTTCCATCTCAAAAACAGATCTAATTCTCTTGTTTGCCGCTTTTGCTGCATATACGGGAATGTATGCAGTAAGAAAGGCTTTTCTTGCTGCTCAGTTTGATCAACTTGATACTATAACCGAGTATCATTTTAAAACCATATTGGTAATAGCCCAAGTTTTGGGTTATATGTTATCTAAGTTTATAGGCATTAAAGTAGTTGCAGAAGTTTCTCCGGCCAAGCGATTTACTTTTTTAATTTCTCTGGTAGGTTTTGGTTTGCTTATGCTGCTTTTATTCGCCATTGTTCCATTATGGTTAAAACCAGTTACGCTGTTTTTAAATGGTTTACCACTGGGAATGGTTTTCGGTTTGGTGCTATCTTATCTGGAAGGAAGGCGAAACTCCGAATTGTTGGTTGCTGGTTTAAGTGCCACATTTATTTTTTCTACAGGCTTGGTAAAATCTACAGGTTTGTGGCTTATGCAATCTTTTCAGGTTAATGAGTATGCAATGCCTTTTATTACCGGACTCCTATTCTTTCCCATTTTCATTTTAGCCGTTTGGTTTCTTCATCGTTCAAAAAAGCCCACTAGCGAGGATATTGAACAAAGAACAGAACGCATCCCGATGGATAAAACCAGAAGGCTAGATTTTTTACAAAAACATGGTGCTGGCTTTTTTGTTCTGGTGTTGATCTACATAATTCTGACTGTGATTAGAGATTTTAGAGATAATTTTATTGTGGAGTTTTGGGCTGAGCTAGGTCTAGCAACACAACCAGAACTCATTACCATTACCGAAATTCCTGTAACTATCATTGTATTGGTCATTTCGGCTTTGGGTATTCTCATTCTTAATAATAAAACTGCATTTAATTTAGGGATTTATGCCACTATTTTTAGTGCGCTATTAATGCTTGTGGTTACTTATTTATTCGAAATGGGCAAACTATCGCCAGTAATCTGGATAGTTGCTTCAGGTACAAGTATCTACCTGCCTTATATTTTGTTTCATTGTTTGTTGTTTGAAAGATTTATCGCTTTACTAAAATACCGAGGTACAGTAAGTTACCTATTCTACGTTGCTGATGCTTTAGGTTATTTAGCCAGTGTAGGTATTCTTTTGATGAAAGAACAAATGAACTTTCAAATATCTTGGGTGAACTTCTTTATTAACCTAAATATGAATGGAGCCTTTGCCATTCTACTGGTTTGTGTAATTGCGATTTTGGTGCTTCAAAGGAAACAGAAATTATTTTTTGCCAGAGAAATTTAATCAAATACATTAGATTTGAGTAGTTTTCTAGTCAAAAAATTAACACTAATACTAAAAATGCCGCGTCCAAAAAATAAAGAGGAATTACTACAAATAGGAATCGAAAATGCGAAAAACCTAAATGATCTGATTGATTCAATTCCTGAGAGTGAAAGAGATAAGGAGTTTTCCAAAGGCACATTAAACAGAAATATTAGAGATGTAATGGCACATTTGTACCATTGGCATTTAATGATGTTGAATTGGTATAAGATAGGCATGGCTGGAAAAAAGCCTGAAATGCCAGCACCTGGCTACACTTGGAAAACGGTTCCTGAATTAAACACTGCAATCAATAAAAAGTATTCAACTACTCATTTGAGTGATATTAGAAAGTTATTCAATGAGTCACACAAAGTATTAATAAAATTGATTGAAAGCCATACAAATGAAGAGTTATTTGAAAAGAAAAAATACAAATGGACAGGAAGTACTTTTTTAGGCTCTTATTTAATCTCTGCGACTTCGAGTCATTACGATTGGGCTTATAAATTGATTAAAAAAAGGCTAAAATAATATCTTTTAAAAACGACAATAAACTTCTTTAAATTAAACTTGGTTCTAGCACACAAACACATTTCACAACAACTTACCAAATGAAATACGAGGGCATCAACGGGGAATATTTCGAAGTTATAGACATCACTAATAAAAATTGTTACATCTTAAAAGCATCTCGACCATCTGAGTTATCGCTGCTTTGGTTTCAATCTGATAATAACCAGATTAAGATTGACGCATTGGCGCATAGTTTTAATACACATGACATTGTGTGCCTCACAGAGTTTAATAAAATTGAAGTGGTTGAAGTAAAAAACTTGAAACTACTCCGTTTTAATCGTGCATTTTTTTGTATTGCTGATCACGATAGCAAAGTAGGTTGCAAAGGTGTTTTATATTATGGAGCAGCCAATTTGCCAATTCTTTACCCTACCGAAAGAGACATTGAAATTCTCGAAACTGTTTGGAAAATGCTCTGTATTGAAATGGAATCTAAAGACAGTTTGCAGTTCGAAATGCTCCAAATGATGCTAAAAAGAATCTTAATTCTTTGCACTCGTGTTTATAGAAATCAAATAAACTTTCAGGTGCTGGAAAATGGGAATGTAGATATTATTAGAGAATTTAATTTTCTTGTGGAGAAACATTTTAAAGATAAGCACAATGTGGCCGACTATGCAGATTTGTTAAATAAGGCGCCCAAAACTCTATCGAACTTATTTAAAAAGATTGGAGAAAAAACACCATTGCAATTTATACAAGATAGGTTGATGCTCGAATCTAGAAGACTTTTGAGATATACAGATAAAGACATTTCTCAAATTGGCTATGATCTGGGTTTTAATGATGTACAGTCTTTTAGTAGATTTTTTAAAAAGCAAGAAGGTGCTTCGCCACTCGAATTTAGGAATTTAAACTAAGAAGGGAAAGATTGCCAACACTTGGGGAATCATAGCCTAACAGATGCCTGTAGATTCGCCACATCTTTGTCATGTCTAAACAAAAACAAAATCATTTAAAAATTATAAGACAATGGCAAAATTTCAAGTACCAACCAGAGAAGAAGTATCAGAAAACAATCAGGCAATTTTTGATAGCTTAAAAAAATCGTTAGGTTTTGTTCCTAATTTGTATGCGTACTTCGCTAAAAACGACACTGCATTAGCAGATTACCTAAACTTACAAAACCGTAAATCGACATTAAAAGCAAAAGAAAGAGAAGTAATCAACTTGGTTACTAGCCAATACAATGGCTGTCGCTATTGCCAATCTGCTCATACAGTTTTAGGTAAAATGAATGGTTTTACTGATGAGCAAATCATAGAAATTAGAAAAGGTGCAGCTTCATTCGATGCTAAAATAGATGCTTTGGCACAATTCACACTTTCAGTTGTTGCAAACAATGGAAAAGCTTCTGAAGAAGCAAAAGATAGCTTTTTAGCAGCTGGATACACTGAGGCAAACCTTATAGATGTAGTGATTGTAATTGGCGATAAAATCATCAGTAACTACATACATAACCTTACCGGTTTTGAAATAGACTTTCCTATTGCATCGGAATTAGAAACTGCTACTGTTTAATACCGCAATTTAAAACTCAAAAGGGTGGAAAACTTCCATCCTTTTTTACGAACAAATTCAACCCAAATGAAACAGACTAACTCATTACAATCAGTATTAGATAATAAAAAGGCAGATTGGGCAGCAAATGCATCTGACGATGTAAAGCGAATTTATACAGAAGGGATAGAGGCAGTAGAAAAAACTGGCATTATAAATTCAGCTAAACAAATAGGAGATAAAGCGCCTAATTTTATTTTACAAAACGCTTTAGGTGAGCAGGTTTCTTTGTCGGATTACTTAAAAAAAGGACCTGTAGTGCTTACTTGGTATCGAGGTGGTTGGTGCCCTTACTGTAATTTAACATTGAATAGATCGCAGGAAGAGTTGCCAAACATTACTGCACTCGGTGCAAATTTGTTAGCACTTACACCTGAGCTTCCAGATAAATCTCTTTCAACCAAAGAAAAACATCAATTGCAATTTGAAGTATTGAGTGATGTAGCTAATGAAGTGGCTAGATCATATGGAATTGTATTTAAGTTGACAGATGATGTAAGTGGCGTTTACAAAGAGCATTTCGATTTAAAAGCTTTTAATGGCGATGACAGTGATGAACTCCCACTCGCGGCTACATATATTATAGATCAGCAAGGAATAATTAAGTATGCATTATTGGATGCAGAATACAGAAACAGAGCAGAACCCGAGGAGATTACAACAGCATTAAAAAATTTATAACCGTACTATTATATTCATACCTGTGAGCAGTAACCAGATATTCTGGTTATTGCTTTTTTTATTGTAGATTTTGAATTTTTGATGCTGAAATTAATAAGTGTATTTCAATTCTATCAACAATCTATAAAACCTACCACATTTCACTTCTGAAGAAATAATTTGTAACTTGCATCACAATATTAGTTCGGGGTGCTTCAAAGAAAAATTGAGGCTGAGATTAAACCCGTTTTACCTGATCTACATAATAGTAGCGTAGGGAAACAGATTCGATACCGCTCTTAATGACGTATTTCTATTTATTTCTTCAATGCTTTTTGTGATAGATCAGTTGGATTATTAATCTGATAAATCATTGTATTTTAAATACTTGGTTTTCTCAAAAAGCAAAAAATATGACTTCAGAAGAAATATTTTCCATAATTCAGAAAGTGAAAACAACATCACCATTAGTGCATAATATCACCAACTTTGTGGTGATGAACAACACAGCCAATGCTTTGTTAGCTGCAGGTGCTTCTCCGGTAATGGCTCATGCAAAAGAAGAAGTTGCAGACATGGTAAAGATTGCCAGTGCTTTAGTAATCAACATTGGTACACTCAATCCCGATTGGATCGAAGGTATGAAAAAAGCCATTGCAACAGCAAAGGAGTTAAATAAGCCATTTGTGCTCGATCCAGTAGGTGCAGGAGCAACACCATATAGAAATGAGCAACTTAAAGAATTATTAAATATAGCCTCTCCAACTGTAATTCGAGGGAATGCGTCTGAGATTGCGGCTGTGTTAGATAGTACAAAAACCACCAAAGGTGTAGATAGTACTGCTTCTTCAGATTCGTCTATTGATGCGGGCAAAGCTTTAAATACATCTTTTGCTAGTGTAGTATGCTTGAGCGGAGCAACAGATTATGTTATTGATGATACAAAGATGGGAGAAGTCTATAATGGTAGTCCATTAATGGCTAAAGTTACGGGTTTGGGTTGTTCGGCAACTGCTTTAATTGGTGCTTTTGTTGGTGTACATCCATCAGCTTTTGAAGCTACATTGGCAGCAATGGCTTACATAGGAGTTGCAGGAGAATTAGCAGCCAAACAATCTCAAGGACCGGGAACACTTCAACTACATCTATTAGACAAATTATACAACCTTAATAAAGAAGAATTTATCAATACGGTGAATGTGAAAACATACGAACTAGCATAGCTCACATAACCAGCTATAAAATTTTAATTTAAATAAAATGCTATGCATTGGAATCCAGAAAATTTACACTTGTACTTGGTAACCGATGATCGTTTCCCTAAAAGCAGAGACTTTTTATCAGTAATCGAACAAGCTGTAAAAGGTGGAGTAACAATGGTGCAATTACGCGAAAAAAATGTAAGTAATCGAGACTTTATCGCACGAGCATTTGCTTTAAAAGCACTTTTGCAACCTTTAAAAATTCCTTTGATAATTAACGACAAACTAGAAGTAGCACGGGTAATAGATGCAGATGGCATCCATGTTGGACAAGACGATTTACCGGCTGACATTGCCCGTGAAATATTAGGTGAAAATAAAATAATTGGCTTGTCTGTAGAGAACCTTGAACAAACAAACAAAGCGAACAATATGCCTATCGATTATATTGGACTTTCACCTGTATTTTCTACTAACACCAAAAATGATATTGCAAGTCCTTTGGGATTAGACGGAGTAAAAGAATTAATGAAGATAAGCAAGTTTCCTTCCGTAGCTATTGGAGGAATAAAGCCAGAAAATGCACGAAGTGTATTAACTGCTGGAGCAAATGGTTTAGCTGTAGTTTCCTACATTATGGGAGCAGAAGAACCAACTACAGCAGCTTCAGAATTTACTACAATTATAAAAGAGCATTTAAAGAAATGACGAAAACTTATGCACGTGTATTAACCATTGCCGGTAGCGATTCTGGCGGTGGAGCAGGTATTCAGGCAGATTTAAAAGCCATGTCGGCTTGTGGTGGTTATGGCATGTCTGCAATTACAGCGCTTACTGCACAAAATACAGTTGGAGTGAGAAGTATCCATTCTGTGCCTATACAAATGATTGAAGATCAGGTAAATGCGGTGATAGAAGATATTGGAGTAGATGCTGTAAAAACTGGAATGTTGCATTCATCAGAAATTATAAATACAGTAGCCAAACTGGTTAAAAAGTTTGAGTTAAAACATTTGATAGTTGATCCGGTAATGGTGGCTACTTCTGGAGATAAATTACTGCAAGATAAAGCTTTAGACACTTTAAAAAAGGAGTTAGTTCCTTTGGCAGAACTTATTACACCCAATTTGCCAGAAGCAGAAATCCTTTTGGAAGACTCGATTAGCGATAGTAGCAGTATAGAAAATGCAGCAGCTACTTTGGCTCAAAAATATGGTGTATCTGTTTTGTTAAAAGGAGGTCATTTAGAAGAAAATGAAGTGATTGATGTGTTTTATGACATAAACAAGAAAACTAGTTCGGTATATTCTGCTAGTAAAATTGATTCTAAAAACACACATGGTACAGGTTGTACTTTGTCTTCTGCCATTGCAACTTTTAGAGCCAGAGGTTTCTCTTTAGAAGAATCTGTTAAAAACGGAATCGATTATATTAGAAAAGCCATTGCAGCCGGAGCCGAATATGAATTGGGTAGTGGTTCAGGGCCAGTTAAACATTTTTACCAGACATGGAGTGATTGATTTTACCTTTTTATTTTAATGGAATTATATCGGGTTTCAGACTTCTGAAGTCGTTGAAAAGGTCTGGATCACTGGTGGTAAAATCGTAAAATAGGGCTTCTTTGTTAGCTGGAGTTTTAAGAAAATACCCTAAACTCACCTGAATGGTTTTAAAGACCAAACTCTCGTTTCGAATTCTGAAACCCACACCCACATTAGAAAAGAAATTCTTACTCTGGACTAAAAAACTATTGGTAGATAGCCAACCAAAATCTGTAAAAAAGTAGCTGGCTATTCTAAAACCATATAAGTTTTTTGGATGGAAAAACACAGATTCTGTGTTTACAACCCAAGTATTGTCGACCAGAATTTTGCCTAAATCGATGTTTCTATAGTTATCAGATAAATCTACATAAGGATTAATTTGCCTATTAATTCCTTTGGTATAAGTGCTTACCAAGAACTGCCTAAACAAAGTTCTGTTTAGGTTCATAAGTGGAGAAAAGTAAAACAAATAAGATTTAAAAACCCCTTCATTCATTTTGCGATTATGCAAGTAACCTCCCACATTGTGCTGTAAGTAGAAATAGCCATATTTAGAATAGTATTCTGCCATAGAAACCTCTAAACCTGCATAAGGTTGGTCAATGTATTCTCCAAATTCATAACCAGCATTCAACTCTAAAATATAACCAGTTGGTAAATCTTCTGTGACTCCGAAGCTGAGAATTTTAGTACTCTTCTGGAATTTCTGTCTGGTTAAAGAAAGGCCAGTGAGGTACAAAATACGATCGTGATAAAAGAGATTACTATCAACTTCTACTTGAGGGCGATCGAGAAATTTTTGAGAGAAAAGTCTTTGTGAGATGATAAAGTTCTTTCTACTTTCTTTCCCTCCAATTTGAAAAGATCTACCCACCCAAACATCTTTAGAAGAATGTTGGTAAACAGTAGTATCGAACTTGAGTAAATCGATATGTTTTTCACTCATTCGGTCAATCTCAATCCCGCCAATCCATTTATATTGAGGTGTAATAAAATTTCTTTCAGATTTGAGCTCGAAACCTTCTTGATCCCAAGTATTGTAATACTTAATATTTGTATTGAAGAAAGTACCAGCTGGGTTTGGGTTTTCGTAGGTAATTATAACTGAAGAAGCAGGAATGCGCTCATAATTATATCTATAATCAATAGTTACTTTTCTACCTGAACCCAAAAAGTTTCTCTCACCCAATTTCAAATCAAAACTATTGAAACCATTAGGTCCCCCTCCAATTATAAATGAAAATTTGTCTTGCGTAATCACGATTACATCAACTTCATCAGGATTATTTTCATTGGGAATTACAACTATCCGAGCATCTTGAATGTAGTTTAGATTTCTTATAATCCTTTCGTTATCAGCTAGTTTGGTAGGAGAGAGTAGGTCGCCGACTTTAAAAATGAGGTTTCGCTTTATTACTTTGTTGTTGGTATTTACATGGAGTTTATTAGCGAGTTTACCCAAACCAGTATCAACCAGTTGTGTAGTATCCATCACCGAACCTTCTAGTATAGGCACGCTGGTTAAAATAATGGATGAGATAATTTTACCTTTGTACTTTTCAAAAGGTGCTGTACTTTTTACTACATTATCTTCGGCATTGGTATCGCTAGGTTGATTTTTGCTTTCGCTAATCAAAAAATCATAAATCCAACTAGAAATTTTTGAGCGCTCAGACTTGGCTTTCAACGAATCGTAAAATACCTCACTCTTGCCATTATCGAGACTGGGAATGTAGATGTAATCGCCTGTATAGTAATAAATTACAGTATCACTTTTAGTAACAAAAAGCGTATCCTTGTACTCTACGAGCATGTTTTTTTTCACCAAAACACTATCTTGAAGTGTTTCAGGTTTTGGCTCCACCTGTCCGTATGTAGTAAAGTTTGCTAGTAATATGATACAGCAAATGCAGAAATAAAAGCGCACTTTTTATTAGTTAAATTCATTCTCCATTGATAGTAGAATATAAATTCTTGATCAGAAGAATTATAACAGATTAGATCTGTATTTGGTTTGATTTGTTCAACAAAGAAACACTCTCAAAAGCGATTAACTTTCGAGAGTGTTTGCTGATTAATGACTGTGTTCAGCTTCTCCTTTTTTCATTTCAGCCATAATATAATAAGCATTATTCCATGCAAACTGAATATTTTTATTTAAAGGATTGAGCGGTTTCACTTCAACCCAACCTTCATCTGTTTTTCCAGTGAGTACCTCCACAGGTTCAAATTTCCATTCATCTGTTTCTTGTTGCACAGTAAAAATATAGTACCTGCTTCCTTCACGTATTACACCGTCTTCTGGCAAAGCAAACACTCGGGCATTTTCTGTTTGTATCTTGCCTCTTACATACATACCTGGTAAAAGTAAGCCTTCTGTATTGTCGATTTCTGCATGTATTCCTACTGCTTTAGGCTCACTCTCGAAGGCTTTTCCCACAGAAAATATCGTTGCCTGCAAAGTTTTGTTTGGTAATGCCTGAATAGTAAAATTCACTTTTTGCTTATTCTTCACTTTGTAAACATCCTTTTCAAAAACCTTTAAGTCGAGGTGTATGTGTTCGATGTTTACCAGTTCAAAAAGCTCGGTTTGTGGAGAAACATACTGTCCTTTTCGCACTTTTACTTGTTGAACATAACCGCTAATTGGGCTTACAAGTGGAATTTGCTCGTAAATTTCACTATTTCTAATTTTATCCAGATTGAGATGAAGCAATTTAAGTTGCGCTTCATAGCCTTTTACTTCTCCTTTTAAAGATTGATAATCGGCTTTAGTTTTTTGAAACTCTCTTTCGGCACCTACTTTTTCAGCATAGAGTTTTTCTTGGCGCTTATATTCCTGTTCCAAATACTCTAACTGGTTCCATTGATTGATGTAATCTGATTGTAATTTGATTAAATCTGGATGGCTCATGGTTGCCAATACTTCACCTTCGCGCACTTTGTCACCGGGAATAATTTTAATACTTGTGAGGTTTCCACCGATAATTGCTGTAACAACTGCCTCTTTTTCTGGTGGAACATTTAATTGCCCATTTGCTTGCACATAATTACTGATGTTTCGCTTAGGTAAAGTATCCACTTTCATTTCTAACAAACTGAATTGTTGTTTAGAAAAATGGACTTCGTTTTCTTCATGTTCCTCTTCATGCTCATCGTGAGTGGTTTCTTCTCCGTGTTGATGTGCTTCTTCATTATGATCATTACAAGCTGAAAAACAAGTTGTTATAACCAAAAATAAAATGCTATATATGATATTTTTCATGTGATTTCTATTTTAATTTCCCGCCAAATATTCTAGTGAAATGATTGCCTGATTGTAACCGTTTAGGTTTTCCAGATAATTAAATCTGATTGAAATTGCTTGATTGAGTAATTGGAAATATTCTACATATCCGATCGCGCCATTTTCCATACTCTTTTGCGCATTTTCGATAATCAGATCAGCTTGAGAAAGTGCCTTTCCCTGATAATATTCAAGGCTACTTAAATATTTGTCTACTTCTTTTCTTTGTTGATCATACTGGCTTTTTACTACACTTTGGTAGTAATTGGCAGTTTGCTGACTAGCTTGCTCTCGCAATTTAGCAGCTTGAATGCCGGCTTTGTATGAACCAAAAAACAAGGGAATAGAAATGCCTGCTTGAATTCCTGTAAACCTATCTGATGCACTGGCAATTTCTCCATTGGAAGTTTCTGTGCCAATCATAGATTGATTGAAATAGCCAATAGAAAATTCGGGAAGCATTTTGGCAGATGCAACCTGTTGTTCTGCTTGAGCAATTTTTGATTGCTGTAGCGTATAACTAACCATCGGATTGTTGCTTTGAAGAGATGCATTTTGCAACCCAACTTTGGTGATGCTCTCCAACTCAGGTGGCTCAAAGTTGATTTCACTAGAATCGTTGAGCAATGTTTGCAGCTTACTTTCTTGAATGGCAATATCAGCTTCTATCATCTTTAGCTGATTTCTAACTTCCATCGTCTTAGTTTCACTAGCAGCCTGTTCCAGATAGCTAGTGGCTCCGGTTTCGTAGCGAAGTTTAGCCGCTCGCAAAAACTCACTATAAACAGAATCTTGAAAGAGCATTAGTTTTTTTTTCTCTTCCAGAAATGCCAGTTGGTACCAAGCCTTTTTAATATCTTTGATCAAATCGTTTTCGATCACCGCAACTTGTAATTGCTTGCTTTCTACTTTTGCATCTGCCAAATTTTTTCTTTTTGCATACACCATTGGTAATTCAAAAGATTGGTTGATGTTGATGGAAAAGTCGTTTTCGAAGCTGTTGTATTGCCCGTATTGAATTCCAAAATCTGTTTTATTTAAATTGATAGCTTCTTTTTTACCAGCTTCTTCTACTTTAATATTGGTTTTGGCTGCATGTAAATTACCATTGTTTTCTTTGGCAATTACGATGGCTTCCTCTAACTCAGATACTGTTTTTTTGTCTTGTGCTTCTACAGGTTTTGGCTGCATTAATACACATAGTAAAATCAATATCACTGTAAAGCTTGTCTTTTTGAAAATGGACAAGGTTCTAGGGTTTGACTGCCATTTTTCTACCCATCTGTATAAAATTGGTAAGGCAAACAAGGTGAGAAAAGTGGCTGTAATCATTCCACCAATTACAACTGTTGCCAACGGTCGCTGAACTTCTGCACCAGATGATGTTGAAATCGCCATTGGCAAGAAACCTAAAATATCAGTGAGTGCGGTTAGTAATATCGGTCTAATTCTTCTTTTTGCACCAGTTTCTATTCTTTCTCTCAAATCGCTTACTCCTTCTTCTTTCAGTTCGTTCCAGCCACTAACCAATACCAAACCGTTTAACACTGCTACACCAAACAACACGATAAAACCAATGCCTGCTGAAATACTAAAAGGCATATCTCTCAGCCAGAGAGAAAGTACTCCACCAATTGCTGCCAATGGAATGGCGATATAAATCATAATGGTTTGTCGGACTGATCTTAGAGCAAAGAATATAAGTACGAAAATGAGTGCCATTGCAGCAGGCACGAGCACTTGCAATCTTTTGCTAGCTCTTTCTAGATTTTCGAAAGCTCCACCATAGCGGATGTAATAGCCAGGTGGTAAATCTAATCGAGCGTCTAACCTGCGTTGGATTTCCTGAGTAACAGTCTGAATATCGTTTTCACGAACATTTACTCCCACATATACTCTACGGTTGGTATTGTCTCTACTAATCTGCATCGGCCCTTCTTCATAACTGATATCAGCCACTTCTTTAAGTGGAATTCTGTTTCCAGAAGGTAAATCGATATACAGGTTTTCTAAGTTGTCGATGTTTTTCCGATAGGTTTCATCGAGTCTTACCACCAAATCGAAGCGTTTTTCTCCTTCAAAAATCACCCCTGCTTTGCCACCTGCAAATGCCGCTTGAATCATCCTGTTAAGGTCTTCGATATTCACATTGTACTGGGCAATTTTATGGCGATTATATTTTACTGTCATTTGGGGTAGACCACTGGTGGCTTCTACTTTCATGTCGGCGACACCTGGAATTCCAGCGATAATTTTGCCCATTTCTTCTGCTTTAGAAGCCAGTAATGCCAAATCTTCACCAAACAATTTTACTGCGATATCTTCTCGAACACCTGTAATCAACTCGTTGAATCGCATCTCTATTGGCTGTGTAAACTCATAATTAATACCCGGAAGCTGTCCCAAAACTTCTTTCATGTTGGCAATGAGTTCGTCTTTGCTTTCAGCAGAAACCCATTCACTTTTAGGCTTCAGAATGAGGAAGCAGTCTCCAATATCCATAGGCATTGGGTCTGTAGGAACATCGGCTACACCAAATCTAGAAAGTGCCTGATCTATCTCGGGGAAATTTTCTAAAAGTAATTTTTCTACTTTGGTGGAGGCACTTACTGCCTGAGTAAGAGAACTACCCGGTTTTAAAATGATGTGAAATGCGATATCACCTTCATCTAATTGAGGGATAAATTCACCGCCTAATTTAAAGAAAATGAAAACGGCAAAAGCCAGAAGTGAAGCAGAAACTAGAATTACCCATTTGGCTCTTCTTAATGCCTTAGTAAGTAACTTCTCATAGAGGTTTTCTATTTTGATGACAACTTTGTCACCTAATGAAGGTTTTGCATCTTTGTTAACACGTAGAAACCATGCTGACATCATTGGCACATAGGTAAGGCAAAGAATCATTACACCTAACATGGCAAACATAAAAGTGAGTGCCATTGGCTGGAACATCTTACCTTCAACACCTTCTAAAGCCAGAATCGGAATAAATACAATGAGGATGATTAACTGACCAAAAAAGGCCGATCGCATCATTTTAGAAGAAGCTTCTATAGCTGTTTGGTTCCTAGTTTCTTTGTCTATTTCTTGATGCTTGAGTACTTTTTGGCTGAGTAGATATACACTACTTTCTACGATAATTACCGCTCCGTCTACTATGATTCCAAAGTCAATAGCCCCGAGGCTCATCAGGTTTGCCCAAACCCCAAAGGCATTCATCAGTATAAAAGCAAAGAGTAATGAAAGCGGAATGGTTGAGGCTACAATGAAACCACCACGCCAGTTTCCTAAAAGAAAAACCAGAACAAAAATCACGATTAGTGCTCCTTCAAGTAGGTTACGACTTACTGTGCTCGTTGTTTTTATAATTAAATTACTTCGGTCGAGGAATGGCTCAATTTTTACACCTTCAGGTAAAGATTTTTGAATCTCATCAATCCTTGTTATTACTTGATTAATAACATCATTAGAATTGGCACCTTTCAGCATTAATACCATTCCACCAACAGCTTCACCTTTACCATTTTTGGTGAAAGTTCCATAGCGTGGAGCACTACCAAACTGTACTTTGGCAATGTCTTTAATTGTAATTGGTATATCGTTTACATTTTTTACGACGATGTCTTCAATATCAGAAATATTTCTGGCAAGCCCTTCTCCACGGATAAAATTAGCCCTGTGTTCTTTCTCAATATAAGCTCCACCTGTGTTTTGGTTATTTTCTTGAAGAGCACTAAAAACATCAGCAATGTTTAACCCCATTGCATTTAGTTCGTCTGGATTTACTTTAACCTCGTATTGCTTAATTTTACCACCAAAAGCATTTATTTCCACCACACCGGGAATCATTGCCATTTGTCTTCTGATTATCCAGTCTTGAATAGTTCTAAGGTCAGAAGCAGAATATTTATCTTGATGGGCGCTGTCAACGTCAAGTGTATATTGATAGATTTCACCCAAACCTGTTGAAATAGGTCCCATATGTGGTTTACCAAAACCATCTGGAATGCGTTCTTCAATTTCTGGAAGTTTCTCAGAAACTAGTTGGCGTGGCAAATAGGTATCCATGCCATCTTCGAAAACAATGGTAACTACAGATAAACCGAATCGTGAAATAGAACGAATTTCGGTAACTCCCGGCAAGTTCGACATAGCCAATTCGATTGGATAAGTGACAAATTGCTCTATGTCTTCAGTACCTAAATTTGGCGCTTGGGTAATTACTTGTACCTGATTGTTTGTGATGTCAGGCACGGCATCAATTGGTATTTTTGTAATGCTCCAGATACCACCGATTATCAGCACTACCATGAGCATAGCAACAAGTAGCTTATTCTGCACAGAAAAAGCTATAATATGTTTAATCATACTATGTAGATTTAATTCATAAATATTTAGTAACAGACATAATTTTGCCTGTAGATTTTAATGTGGAATTAAATCAAGCTTTTGGTGGATGAAAGGGAGAATTTAGATGTGGATCAGGAATAAAGTTACTGTTTCTGATGTCATAATCAATAAAGTATTCAAAAGCGACCACTTCAAAAAATGGTGCTTTATGCAAAGTAACATGTGTGTGGCAACAGTGACATTGGCAAAAAGGTGAACAGTTATCTCCTGAATGATTGTGATCTGCATGCTGTTCATCTGCACACTTTCTCAATACTTCTTGATTAAATGTAGATGCATTTTGAGTTGAAGAAATGGCAACTTCTTTTTGTACAGCAGTTTCTTCTTCTTCATCTGAACATGGAAAGGTAGAAAGTGCCAAAAACCAAAAAGCCAGTAAACATGCCAATTGCTTCATATTGCAAAACTAACAAAATTTCAGCGCATAAATTTCAAAGTATCTAAAAACTTCTTAATGCAAGTCTCCAATCTTTACTCCGAAAAAGAATGTTCTTGGTCTTGCTGGTCCATATACATAATCAGAATCTCTTTGTGCACCAGTATCAAAATCTTTCTGATAACTGTTCAAAATATTTTGCATTCCTCCATTAATTTCTAAGTGTAAATGCTCTGCCAAATTGATTTTATAAGCTAATTTCAGGTTCATATCCCAGAATTGATCAGACTCATTCAATTGCATAAATCCCGATTTGCTTATCACGCGAGGAACTGTCATTGAGCCAGTGTAAGTGCCAGTAAAGTCAATGTCTAATTTTCTAATCAGCTTCCAACTCGATGTGAAATAGCCATACACATTCGGGTTTCTTAAAAATTTATCTGTTTCGATGCGGGATTCGCTCAAATTGTCACTTTCAGGCTCAAATATAACTTGGCTTTCTTTATACCTAGATTGTTGCAATGTTCCACCCACTTGGAAAAACATTTTGGCTGTTGGTGACCAGTTCAATTCAATATTTGCTCCACTTACATAAGCTCCATTTCCGTTTCTCACTTCTTCTAAAATTGATCCATTTGGTAGGGTAGAACCTGTGCTTACAATGGTAAATGGATTTTTGAGATTAGTGTAAAATCCTTCAATTAAAAAGCTCGCTTGTGTACTTGCAGTAGTTTTTGTAAAGTTTAAAGAAGCAGTATAAGCATCTGAAAGTTCTTTATCTAAATCATTACCCAAAATTACAAACTGAGGTTCGCCACCAACCGACGAAATATGTAAATCTTCATTAAAAGCTTGTGGAGCTCTAAAACCACGAGCATATCCACCTCTAAACTGGATATTTTCTTTTAGATCATAGAGAATGGTAAATCTTGGACTAAATACTCCAGTTTCCACTTCAGAACTTCTTTGCACATTCCCAACCTGATAGCTTCCTTCTACTTGCGTAAAATCGTATCTGCCACCTAGTAGAGCAGTAAATCTGTCTATTGGGCGCCATTCGTATTGTGCATAAATCCCAGATGTGTTTACCGATTGAGCAATTAAACGATTGTAACCGGGAATTTCATCATCCACTTTGCTGTATTGATTTTCAATACCAACTACGAGCATATCTTCTCCATGCATATTTCTCGAAAATTGAAAGCCTGTAACCAAAGCCAGATCGCTAGTATTTCCATATGCATTGCTGGCAATTATACTGTCTGCTGCGGTTCTGCCACCTCCTAAACCACCATAGAAACTTTCTCTTTTTGTAGTTTGAGCAGAAGTGTATACTGCATATTTACTCTTTTTATCTTTACTTAATTGGTCAAAAGACAATCCAGTAATTATGGTACTATGATCTAGCTGTTCAGTAATATCTGTGAGATGAGGGGCTAAATCTAAATTATCTCCACCGCGTCTAAATTCTTTGATTGAGCTGAATTCGAAAGTGATTTTGTTGTTTTTACCAGGTTTGTAAAAAGCTTTTGTACCCAAAGTATTATTTTCTAGTTTGGTTAATTCGCTGAAGCCATCGCCATTGGCATCATAACTATCTCTATTTCTGTGCATACTGTAAAATGTAACTCCACTTCGCTGGTCTTCTGCCACAATAGTTCCATTCAACTGCACTGTTTGGTCAGGTTCTTTCCCATCGATTAGCGAGAAATTACTTGCTACTTGCCAAGCATTTTCGACAGGTTCTTTGGTTATGATGTTGATGGTGCCGGCAATGGCATTAGAGCCATACAAAGCAGAGCCACCACTTCTCACTACTTCAATTCTTTCCACAATATTTGTCGGGATTTGATCTAAACCGTATACACTGTTAAGTGCACTAAAAACGGGTCTGCTATTAATCAAAATTTGCGAATAACCTCCTTCGAGCCCGTTTAGGCGAACTTGCGTAAAGCCACAGTTTTGGCAATTGGTTTCGACTCTTACACCCGATTGAAAGTTTAATCCTTCTGAAATTGCAACTGATTGTGTAGCACTAAAAAGCTTAGGGCTTAGCACTCCTACAACTACCGGAGATTCACTGCGATCTAGTTCATAACGAGTGCCGCTCACCACAACCTGTTCGAGATTCATTAAGTCTTCTAACAATTCAAAATTTTCTTGAATATTTGTTTTGTTATTCACTTCAATGGTTTGTTCAATCATTCGATAACCGATCATACTTACTTGTACTTTGTATGTTCCTGTAGGCACATCTGAAATTTGATATTTGCCATAAGGATCTGCTACGTCTCCTTTTCCTAAAGAGGCAATACTTACTGTGGCATAAGGCAAGGGCCCGTGCTCATCGGAAATAATTCCTGAAATACTTGCTTCTTGCGCTAAGCTTAGAAATGGCGAAAGGTATATAAGTACTAGTAAAAATATTGGTTTCATATCTATATAATTAGTCTTTCTTAATCTTGTATCTAGACTAATGTAATGATATAATTAGATAAATAAAAATATAAATTTAGGCAAGGCTAAAAAAAATAGCAATTATCATAGCTTTGCAGCTTTTAAAGCTTATTTTTTTCTAACTTTATTAGGTGAGATTTTTTTAATTTACATGGGATACATTAGAGAATATTATGAGCAGATTACAAGGTTGACAGAAGAAGAATGGCTATTTATATCGTCTTATTTTACCAAAAGAGTTTTTAAAAAAGGAGAGGTGATTACTAAAAGGGGTGATATTGAAAAGTATCTTTCTTTTATAGAATCTGGTATTGTGAGATACTATATACCAGATGTTGAAAATGAATTAACTTTCCATTTTTGTTTCGATAGAGAATTTACTTGTGCGTACGATTCTTTTCTGAGTCAAAATCCATCAGAATATGAGTTACAAGCTTTAACAAACATGGTGATGTGGAGTATAAGCAATCGTGATTTACAAATAGTATATGCTCAAACTAAAGTGGGTAATTATTTAGGAAGATTTGCTGCCGAAAATTTATATCTGGCAAAAAGTAAAAGAGAATTGGCATTATTAAAATTTACGGCCAAACAAAGGTATTTGAATCTGTTTGATGAAAATCCGGAAATTATAGAGAAGATTCCTTTGAAGTACATTGCGTCTTACATTGGAATTACGCCACAAGGCTTAAGTCGTATTCGTAAACAAATTATTTAACATAGGTTCATTGATTGGGAGTTTCATTCCACTCACATTTGTATTAAAAACTAGAAAAATGAAATTATCTATTTATGCTTATGGGCATCCAGTTTTAAGAGAGCAATCAAAAGAAATAACAAATAATGATGCTCAAGTTGCAAGCTTGATTGAGAATATGTGGGAAACTATGTACAATGCCAATGGTTGTGGATTGGCTGCAAATCAAGTTGGTGAAGCACTACAATTGTTTATAGTAGATAGTGAGCAAACTTTTGCAGAATTAAATAGAAGAGAGCGAAGAATTTTAAGTGAAAAAGGAGTAGAAAGTGTTAAGGAAACATTTATCAATGCAAAAATTTTAGAGCGATCAGATAAATCTTGGGATGAAGATGAAGGTTGTTTGAGTATTCCAGGCTTGTCTCAAAATGTGAACAGACCTTGGAGTATTACGATAGAATACTTGGATAGAAACTTCGAATTGCAACAAAAAACATTTCATGGCCCTACCGCCAGAATGATACAGCATGAGTTCGACCATACAAAAGGAGTGCTGTATCTAGATTATTTAAAACCGGTCACCCAGAAAATGATGGAAAGCAAATTGAAGAAAATTGTAAAAGGACAAGTGAAATCTAGTTACCCAATGTACTTTGTAGAATACAAATAAATATTAAAAAAGTGGTAATGAGTGAGTACTAAATCCGGTTTAATTTGTTTTTAATTATGTAACTTAGACAGAACAACAAACATAGCTAAACACTAAATAAACGGACAAATTAAACCATTTGAGCTTACTCACGCTCAATTATTACATTACCATGACAAAGTATTTTCTTCTAATAAACTTACTATTTGTAGTAGCAACTAACAGTTATTCTCAAACTAAAGAAAACCTTTTGGCAAGCGCCAAAAAATACTACGACGGAGACCAATATCGTGAAGCACTAAATCTACTCAATAAATACATTGAGAAAGACTCTTTAAATGCCGAGGTGTATAAACTTAGAGGCAATTGTTTTATGGAGTTTAATCAGAATGAAAGTGCACTGGAAGATTACCGTATGTCTGCCAAAGTAGATACCTCTTTTATAGATGCCTATTTTAATCTGGCAAATGCTTTTGAAATACTTGAAAATATTGATAGTGCAGAGCATTATTTCAGGGTTTATATTTCTAAAGCACCAAACGACCCAGAAGGTTATGTAAGACTAGGTTTGGATTTGCAAATGCAAGGTCGAGAAGATTCTGTCTTGTCTTTGTTTGAGTATGCATATGAGCTTGATACTAATAATGTTTCAACAATATACATACTTGCTCAAGAATACTTCTACCGCGAAGATTTTAAGAAAGCTATTAAATATTCTGAAAAAGGCAACACCATAGATTCATTAAATGTAGAGTTTTATATTTTAAATTCTATGTCTGAATTTAATTCGTTACATTTCAAGAAAGCCAAACAACAAGCAGACATTGTTTTGAAGTTAGATTCTCTAAATTTTGATGCATATGTATTGAGTTTAGAATCGGAAATGATGCTTAAAACCAATAAAGATGCATTCTATCTGGATGAATATTACGATTTCAAATTTGTAAATTATACATCTCCTAAACTTCAAGAAATATTGAGCACAGACTCTTTAGCAGTTTATACTGATCTTAAGAGTAAAATAAATAAAGGTGAAATTTTGTCTTTAGAAGACTATTTTAGATTCTACATTGCACAAAGAAAAGCAGACGATTACTCTCCTTATTTTACCAGTGCGAATGCACAAATTGCAGAATATTATAACAATGAGCAATTTGAAGAACTTACGGCATTTTCTGATGTTGTTTTGCAAACAAACCCACTAAGGTTGGGAGATATTTATAGAGTTGCAGTGGGCAATTATATGATGCGAAAAATGGACAACTTTAAGCGATTGTATGCAGCTTATTTTGGTACAATAGAAAGTATAGTTTCAACAGGAACAGGAGAAAATTACGATTCTGCCTATGTGGTAATGTCTACAGCAGATGAGTATATTGTTTTGAGCTATACTGGTATGCAATCAAGCCAACAAGCTTTAATGGCTAAAGATGGGCATAACTTTGATGTTTTAACTGCTGTTGACGATTATGGAGATGAACATAAAGTCTATTTCAATATTGATGTGCCCTTTGGTTCATTGAGTAGTCAATTCTCCCCAGATTCTTCTAAAAAGAAGGGCAAAAAAAAGAAGAAGAAAAAAAATAAGAAGTAGGTAAGAGCCATTTACATTTTTTGTGAATGGCTTGTTATTTCCTCTTAAAATTATTCAGCGGTATAACTCACATGATATTCTTTTGGCAATGTGTTTTCTATTTTTGCATATAAATTATCAAAGTCAAGCTGTTCAAAAACCTGCATTTCTTTTTTGATCAACTCCTTTGTATCTAAATTATATTTAACCACCAAGAAACCGACATAAGGAGAGACCATGTGTTTCTTTTCAGGAATTTTTTCTATATAAAACAGTGCATATAAATCTGTGATGTTTTCTTGATGCAGCCAAGTAAGTGGAACTCCATCTGTAAGCCTAGATTGGTTATCGGTATCTTTAACTACTTGTTTACCAAAAGTCTGGTTTACTTTTTTAACCAAGGCTGTAATCTCTGTAGTTTCTTGTCTGGAAATATGGAAAGTAAAAGAATTAAAATTTTGAGAACTTATTTCATCTGGATCATCTACATCTGGTGTAATGTACACATAAAAAGGATTGTAACTACTTTCGAGTGTGGTAAAGTAAATATTTACACTTAAATTCCAGTCTTCAGGGTAGGTCTCTAGTGCTTTGCATAAGTCTTTAGAAGCTTGCAACATAAAAGCTCTATCAACTTCAAAATCTGTTACGATGGTTATTTTGTTGTATTCAAAAACAACATTTTTAACTTGATCTCCCATTTGAGATTTAATATCTTCTTCCATTTCATAAGTTGCAATGGCTTTATTATACAGATCATTTAAAGTTGGAGGATTATCATTAAAACCATAAGAATAGAGTTTTTCTATTTTTGCATCCCAATATGTAAAGAATTGGATATCTGGATTTGCTTTATCAGCAAAAGTGATGGCAAACATATTAGGATTCATGTTTCCCTCATTAAAATGCCTAGTTATATCTGTTACATTCCAAGCATTGTTATATTGTTCTTTAATAATTTCTTCGAGTCGCTGTCTTACAATTTTCTTAGACATAAACTTGCTCGAAATATAGATATATGCTAAAGCCGAGAGCGCAAGAAATACTCCTAATGCAATGATTTTAAAACTCATTTTTTATTTCTTATGGATTAATGGAGTGTAAATATAGTAGTGATTTTATCGCATTTACCAATTTTTGCTTATAGAACTTTTAGATTATAAATAGAAAGAAAATTTGGAGATAGGTGAGTTTTATAATAATTAATTTTTCAATAGAATGATATTCAATTACTTAAGATTATAAAAAAAGATTCGCCATTGAAAAATCAGGGCGAATCTTGATATAACCGAAACGAAAGAATTATAATCTGCTAGTAGGTAGTAATTCCACAACATATAAATTTTTGTATCCTAATTGCGTAAGTAGCATCCAAGCTTCGTTGGCTTTTACTTGGTCGTGTGCCTGTATCAGCTTTGGAGTTTCACTTGCAAATAGGTTTTTGTATTCTTCATTTAATATCTCAGAAAGCGGAATATTTACTGCTTTTTCTTGATGATCTATATTGAAAAACTTAGGCTCTCTTAAATCAATCAAAACGGGATTTTGAAAGTTGTTTAATTTTTTCTGATCGATGGTGTAATTGGTAGCTCTTGCAATTAATTGCATTTCTTTTGCGCTCAATTTCAGCTTACTTCTATCAGCATAATGCGATATTATAATTAGAAAACCGAAGATCGATATAATGATAATTGCCAGAGGTTTTATGGATGATTTCATGATGATAATTTTTAACTACAACCACCTTGTACTTTTTTCTTTTTCTTGCCTTGAATTGGTGCAATAGGTGTAAATGTGGCTTTTGGTAAAGATTGTGCACCGGTAAAAAACTGTCTGGCAGCCATGCGTTTTTGATAAAGATCAAACTCATCTTGCGAAGCTGTTTGCTTCGGATATTGCGGATCGAGAATGTCTTTTTTCCATGCTTGTAGCCCACCTTTTAGCAAGTAATTATTGGCATAACCTAGCTGTTTGGTTATCATCCAGACTTGGGTAGCTGTTTCATCATCCAGACCATAAATCACATTTTTCATAATATTCTGATCGAACATATACGTATAGTTTTCACTAAAAATGCTATCTATCGGAATATTAATGGCTCTTGGCAAAGGGTCTTTAAATTCGCTAATCGGTCTCACATCTATTAATTGCACAGAAGGATCACCACTAATTAAAAGTTGAGCCAGTTCATCCACAGAAATGTAATTGGTTTCCAACAACATTTCTTGTAGTAATTCTCTTTCGTTTAGCTGGATAGAATCGTTTTTTCTGCCGGGTAAAATAGCAGCTATTAATCCCATTGCCAGAATAATTACCGAAAATATCTCTCTACTTTTCATCTTTATAATTCTTTAGATATATCTGGTCTCTTAAATTTTTTCTCTGCCCATTCGCCAACCCAAAACATGAGTACTGCTGCCGCAATTACCAAGAACACCATTAATCCATCTGAAATACCCAGTACGGTAGAAAGCTTAATGCCGCCTAGATAATTGATGTTATAGACATTTTCCCACCAACTATAAGTTTCTCCAAATAAAAATATGCCGATTAAAGAACCTCCGAGGTAAGCCATGGCATCTATTTTACCAATGGCAGCTGCACAAACACTGGTTCCGGGGCAAAAACCTCCAACGATAAAACCCACACCCATAATTACTCCACCAATAATTGCTGAGTTAATGTAATATTCATTTACATAGACAATACCCATGTCGATCATCTCAAAGTAATTGAGAAATACTAGGCCGATCATGGCTACTATGGCAGCGGTAAAAAATACTTTGAGCACGGTGGTATCGTAACCGTAAAACATGCCCGCCAACTTTCTGCTAGATGAGAAGCCAGCTTGCTCTAATGCGAAACCGAAACCTATGCCAATGATAAAGGCAATGAGGAAATTCAGTTCTTGAGATATTTCGTAAACAGGTATAACAGGTCCCATATCAAATCCAGTTTTTTCTAAAGAAATAAGCCACCAAATAGGCAGTGCCGAAAATGGCGATCATGGTTACAAAGCCGGCTAGAGAAAGCGTTGCCATGCCACTTAATGCTGCACCACTGGTACAGCCTCTACCAAATTGAGAACCGAAGCCAAACAATGCTCCACCCGCTAACGCCATTAAAATTCTGCGTTTTTTAGTGATTACAGGTGCGTGTTCAGTTTTTAGTTTTAATCTGCCAGACAAAGCACCAGAAAGAAATCCACCTACTAACACTCCTAATACCTGAAATACCAACCAACTATTCATCGGATTTTTACCATCACTAATGTATTTACTATAAAAGTGTGAGTTTTCTGCTTTTTCGTGGCTGGCAGTATTCACTGTTGTTACAACTACACTCTTCATAGCGCCACTGGCTCCCAAACCTCTACCGGTAAGATAGAATGAAAGTAGTAACACCAAACCAAGTATAATCCCCGCCATGTAGGGGTTCATATACTTGTGTTTTCCGGTTATATAATTTTGATGTGACATAATTTTATTAATATAAATACCTGCTTGCCTGACCGGCATAAACGATGATGAATCGAAGCATTACATTGCCAAAGAGAATAAGCGCTACGGGGATAATTACTGGAATTTTCTGTCCTTTTAATTCTAGATATTCAAGTAGCGCAGGAACTAACATGCCAATGAATACAACAAATATCCAGAAAGGAAGGGTGTAGCTACCACCAAGAAAGAGTTGTGCGGCTTCAATCTGAACTTGTGTACTTGCCAAAAAGCCCATAAACATGTGGATGATGAAGAACAACTCAACCCCGATAATAATGAGATCTATCCGACTGAAAAACTTTCGTTCTATTTCGCTTTTTGTGAGTGCTACAATTACTGCTGCTCCTGCTGAAAGTCCCGAAGCCAAAAACAATGGACCGAGAATGGAAGTATTCCATAGCGGACGAGCATTAAAAGCAGAAAGCAAGATACCTGTATAAATACCAAGTATGGCTGAATAGGAAACCATAATCCATGCAAGTACTTTTCTGTATTTGATAAAGAAGTTTTCTAGCTGATAGAGAAACTTGAATTTCCAATCCCAGTTAGGGTAAATATCTCGAATAAAGGTAGCACACCAGATAATGGATAGTGGTGTAATTACCATCAATGTCCATGCTCCCCAAGACATAGGAGATTGTAGTTTTATGGTAGTGTACAATCGCCAGAAATACAGTTTATGATGCAGGTCTAAAAAGAGAGCACCTAAACCCAAAACCAATAATATTGGTGCGAATAAAGGTGCCCATTTAACCGTAGCAGTATAGTCATTTTCTTTTCCTCTTAGATAAGAGAGTGATGCAAAAAACAGTAAACCTGCTGCCAATCCACCAGCAAACAAATAGAATGCGATTTCCCAACCCCAAATGTGGAGCAAAGGGTCTACTTTTTCATTCAATCTACCGCTTATAATAATTTCTTCTTCCATGATCTTTAAATTAAAAAGTACAATTGCGGATCGGTACCGGCTTCTGTTTTAAGCCTTTTATATTTTCTTTCTTTAATTTTTCTTGAAACATCGCTGTTTGGGTCGTCCAAATCGCCGAAGTATAGGCAATGAGTAGGGCAGACCTCCACACAGGCTGGCTGTTCTCCTTTTCTCACTTTATGGATGCAGAATGTACATTTATCCACATAGCCATCTGGGTGTGGATAGCGCGCATCATATGGGCATGAGGCTATGCAAGCACCACAGCCTATACATTTTTCAGCAGTTACTAAAACAACTCCTCCTTCTTCGATGTGGCTGGCACCTGTTGGACAACAACGCACACAAGGTGCATTGGCGCAGTGGTGGCATCTTTCGGAGCGAAACTCCAGTGTGAGATCAGGATAAGTACCACTGGTTGTTTCTACAATCCAGTCGCGGCAATAGCCAATGGGCACTTTGTTTTCGAGTTGGCATGCTACAACACAGTCGCTACAGCCAACACATTTTTTAGTATCGATAGCCATTGCATATCTCATGACTCAACAGTTTTTTCAGTTTCAGATGCTTCTTTTTCAGGTAATTTTGTGAGTAGAGTTACAAAATTCGACCTCATACCTGTGCCACCCATAATCGGGTCAATCTTTACATTGCTAATCAATTCTGTATCGCTTGCTCCTTTGCCAAATGCTCTTGTTAATTTCTTGTTGCTATGCCCGAAACCATGTGCCATGTAGACAGAGTCCCAACGGATACGCTCAGTAATTCTTACTTTAATGGAGAATGTAGAAATGATTTCATCCTGATTTTTTAACCAGACATATTGCCCGTTTTTAATTCCCCATTGTTTAGCCACTTTCGGGTTTACCCAAAGCTCGTTTTCTGGCATAATGTCTACCAGATTCGGGTTGTTAGATGTTCTACTGAAAGTGTGTGCCGGAGCTCTTCCGTAATTGAGTCGGTAAAAACCGGCAGGAGGCTGCTCATGTGGTGTATAAACTGGCATTGGATCGAATCCATTATTTGCCATTTCTGTAGAATAGAGTTCTATTTTACCTGTGTTGGTATTGAATTCGAAATCTTGTCCGTCAATCAGGTATAAATCATCATACTCTCTTTTAAATTTCTTTACACCAATTTTCTGCATCTCAGCCAGTGAGCTGCCAATTTGTTTTAATTCCCAGTCGAGTACTTCTTCAATATCTTTGTATTGGAAATAAGCATCTAAGCCTAATTCTTTGCCTAGTTCTTTGGCTATCCACCAGTCTGGTTTCGAATTGTATTTTGGTTCAGTTGCTGGCATTCTCAGTGAAATTACCGGCTCACGATGCGGCGAATTTCTAATCGCATCATACCTTTCTAAATAAGTACATTCTGGTAAAATAACATCAGCATAACCTGTTATCTCCATTGGCATGGTATCAATCACCACCAATAGTTCTAGTGCTTCAATGGCTGCTAAAGTTTTCTTTTGATCTGGAAGTGTATGAATGAGGTTTGTTCCATTTACTATCCAACCTTTAAAGTTGCAAGCTGCTTCTGGTGAAGGAATTGTTGCATCACAGATACCATTAGAAACTATTTCGGTTGCCAGATTGTACTTACCCGGCATTAAATCTCGCCAAGTTTTTTTAGGCTCAGGATAAGGTGGATGTGGAAAATCGGGGACGCTCACTTTATCTGGAAAGTAAAAGCCGCCCCGTCTTCCCCATGAGCCTAAAAGGGCATTTAAAATCGCTACTGCCCTTAATCTTTGGGTATCATCGCCATACCAAGTTACGTGTCTACCAGGGTGAATAATAACTGCTGGGGCAGCATTAGCCATTTCTCTGGCAGTTTCTCTAATGGTTTTTGGTTCGATACTGGTAATGCCATACGCCCACTCAGGAGTGTATGTTTGTATATGTGTTGTTAATTGATCAAAGCCAAAAGTATATTTTTCTACATAAGGTTTGTCGTACCATTCTTCGGTAATAATCACATTAATCCATGCCAATAAGAGCGCCATGTCTGTGGATGGTTTAATGGGTAGCCAGAATTTAGATTTACTGGCCGCAGTGGAAAACCTTGGATCAACAGTAATAATGGTAGCACCTTTATCAATCGCCTCAGACATTTCTTGCACTTGCCCGTTGTGCATGTTTTCACCAATATGAGAGCCGATTAAAACCAAACATCTGGTATCTCTAATATCGGTACGCTCTGGTGAAAGTACACCTTCGCCAAAAGTAGAATAGAAAGCCACTTCTCTAGGACCGCGACATTGTGCAAAAGAAGGAGCTGTAATGTGAGGAGAACCATAAGCTTTAAGCATATGGCCAAGAAATTTACCGCCAGAACCGTGGGTAAAAAGTGCCATACATTCTGGACCATATTTTTCTTTAATGGCTTTCATTTTATCGCCGATTACTTTGAAAGCCTCTTCCCAACTAGCTTCTTTAAAAACCTGTTTCCCGTTTTCTTCTACTCTAATTAATGGTTGTTTCAATCGATCTTCGTCGTAGTACATTCCCACACCGCCTGTACCTCTTGGGCAAAGCCTACCATTGCAATGAGGATCGTCTTTATGACCTTCAATTTTCCAGATTTCTCCATCTTCGTTTTTAGTAACCCAACCTGCGCATTTCCAGAAACATATTTCACAATAGGTGGGGGTTCTCTCTAAAAAAGTTGGGGCTGGAACAGATTGATTTAGAATACTACCTGAAGCCCAATCAAACAAAGAACCAGTGAGGGTACTAGCTCCGATTGCTGCTGCGCCTACCGCTGTGCCTGATATTTTTATAAATTCTCGTCTGTTGGTCTTCATCATCTTTAAATTTTCCTCTACTAAATTATTTTATGAGATGATGAAAGAGTATGATGGAGGTCATATTAAATGTTGATATTTACATATGTTCATTTTAATGATTTAAATTGCTTTAATTGTATATAGATAGAATTTCTATATACAATTCCTGCCTATTCGCTTGCCTGCTTATTAGTAGCTTTTACCTTTGTGTCTTTATAAACAGACTGATTTTTTTTATTGAAACTCATTCTACAGTTTGTTTTCAAGCAAAGACTAACTATATGGCAGAAAACACTGAAGTGCTAACTGAGCAAGAAAAAATAAAAGAGATGGGCATTATTTTGCTGCGCACAGGTTTGATGATGCAGGGAAATGGTGCATCCACTTCGCGAATCCGCATGATTATCAATCGCATTGCCAATGCCTATGGCTACCATGCAGAATTGTTTGTTACGCAGCAGACGCTGAACCTCACTGTAACAGGTAAAAATAACCACCCGATATTTAGTTGCCTAAGAAGAACTACACCGCCGGGAGTTAATTTTAGGATTATTTCAGGCATAAGCCGCATGAGTTGGAAGATTGAAGAACAACCTTGGACGCTGCACGAGATTGAAGCAGAACTAGACAGATTAGCCGCTTTGTCGCATTACCCAAGGTTGGTAATTTTATCGCTTGTGAGCTTGGCAGGTGCTTGTTTTTGCGGCTTGGCAGACGGACATATTGCTGCGATGTTAGTGACATTTGCAGCTACTTTTATCGGTTTGTTTATAAGACAAGAAGCCCATAAAAAGAGATTTAAAGCTTATCTATGTGTGTTTTTTGCAGCCTTCTCGGCATCGTTGTTTGCAGGTGCTTTTAGAAAAATGTATCCAGATGGAGAGTTTGAGCCCGCCTTTGCTACTTGTGTTTTATTCCTTATTCCCGGAGTGCCACTCATCAACTCATTTACCGATTTGCTAGATGGCAATATCTTAAATGGAATTATGCGCGCAGTAAATGGTTTTCTCATTTCATTTATGATTGCACTGGGTTTAATCTGTTCATTATTTATCTACGGACTTTAAAAAATTGATTATATGGATTGGCAAGAAGTTATTTTTAAAGGTTTTTTGGGCGGTGGTGCCGCAGTAGGTTTTGGTATCTTGTTTAATGTGCCAAGGCGTACGGTATTCTACATTTTCGTTTTTGGTTTGTTAGCTACATTTATTAAAAACCTCATGCTGGCTTTTCAGCTTGATATTGTATTAGCATCATTTACCGGAGCAGTGCTAGTTGGGGTAGTTAGTTTATTTGCGGGCAAAGTTCAAAATACCCCACCATTGATTTATGCGATTCCGGCAGTAATTCCGATGGTGCCCGGTGTATTTACTTACAAAATGATGATGGGTATCATTCACCTTTACTTCGAGAATGGCTCAGACTTTACCATTGCGCTGGAACAAACGCTTAATAATGCGCTTAAAGCTACTTTTATTATGATGGCACTCTCTGTTGGAGTGAGTTTCCCTAACCTGATTTTGCGTAAAGAATCTTTCCACGAAATGCCGGTATTATCAAGAGAAAATTTGAATGTGCTAGATAAGTTGATGCATAAAAAGAAGGATAAGAAGTGATTAATAAGAGTTAACACTTTAAAAATGCTAGATAGGAAGAATACGAAAATAATCTATATCTCTGCTGTAATAATATTGTTTGGGATTCCAATCATCTATGGTTTTTATATGCAAATATATACTTCTTTTGTAAAGCCAAGATATACTATTGCTGTCATTATTGATGATTATTTAATAGCAAGAGAAGCTCCAGGAAAAATATATCAGTATAAGGTAAATGGTATCACTTACAAAAATGTATGTAAGAGGAAAGAATGTAACGTATATACAATTGGTTCTAAAATTTATATTAAATTCTGGGTTAATCACCCTGAATGGTCTAAAGTTATACTTAACTTAGATATCCCCGAATATATTAATAGTTATCCCGAAGACGGTTGGAGTACACTACCTAAATAATTATCTACTTCTATAAATTAGGATGTATAAGTGCTTTGAAAAGAAATTTTTTCAATAAGTTGTTCTCAAAATCTTCTTAAGAATTAAAAGAATAATACCATGAATATAGCATTTAGTTTATAGATACCAGATAAAATGATTAAAAATGAATATAAAACAGATTAAAATACTGCTTTTTCTATTGCTAATTTCATGTTCTTCAAACAGGTTCGATGAAATGAAAAGTGAAGCTATGTCTTATACAAGAAAGATGGCAGCAGAACAACATTATATATCTAGATCCATGTTTGAAATCGGTAATGTAGAGGGGAGTTGGGGCAGAAAAGCAATATCTGAACTTGATAAATCAAAGAGGATGATAGATCAACTATATTTAGCCATTGGTGATAAAAAAGTATTCTATGAACTTAAAAGAGATTTGTTAGATAATTTTGAGGTAATTGATGTTGATGCTAATATCAAAGATTTATTATATCCAGACGAAACAAAACTGAGTCTTGCAGAACTTGCTATATATTTAAGGTATAGAGGACATGCTCAGTTCTCAATGACACAGTTTGATCAAATTAGAATGTTCAACTTCAAGACAGATTCAGGATATGTAATAGGAGTGGCTGGTGGAAGAAGTAGTAAAAGACCAGTTATTACTAATGGAGAAAAAACTCTAGAATTTGATGATTCTTTTTTTATTACACTAAATCCAGATGAAATATCAGATTTAGGAGGGAAAGTATGGTTAACCTTTCCAACTCATCTAGGAGATACTTCTGTATTAATGAAATTTGATAAATGATATATCAATTCTACAATTCCAAAATTGATTAGTTTCTACTAATATCAAATTCTTTAAGGCATTAAAACAAAATTTTAGTGAGGGACTCAGTGCTTTAAGTTGACTCCTAACTAGACTCAACGTCTCGCTGAGAATTATATGCAACAAAGTCTAAGTGAGATACTAAGATTAGAGATAGGCACACTTAATCAACGATAGGAATTATGAGTACTCTAAGACTAATCGAACTAATAATGATAGGTTTTACTGCTTTAATTGGTGGTATTGGGGTTAATTTATTCTGTTGGTATAATTATCGAAAGAATATATATACTCAAAAAATATTATATCTTAATGAACAACTAAGAAAATTAACTGGAAAATCGTTTACCAGTTTTCAGATTGGTGTACACGTTAAGTTTCAACCTAAACTCCGTTATGAAGATTACTATCCTCCAACAATTTATCAAAAATATATTGAAGAAAATTTGAATTATAAACAGGTATGGGAGAGCTTTGATAGATTGGGTACTAGTATGGATAAAACAGCTAGGGTTTTAATTTATATTTACTTTTCAGGGATAAGCATTTTAGGGTTATTATATTTAATAAATAAAGTTACATCCTCCTAAATAATCCCTTGCTAGTCTCAACCTCTCACTGAGATTTAATCCAAATAACTATTAAAAATGAATGAAAATATTTTCTGGGAGTTAATCGAAAACTGTTGGGAGCCATTCAATATGGATGAAACTCGCAGATTGGCGATTAGTAAACCTACTCCTCAAGTTCTTCAGTCTTTATCAGAAGTCCTCAATAACCAAATCATTCTTTTATTAGATGAAGAGTTGGATAAACTTTCAAAAGAGGATTTGTTACTATTCGATCAGGTTTTGGAAAGGAAATTATATGACATAGATAGAGAAGAGCTATATGAAGTCATAGAAGGTGGAGAAGACTTATTTCTTTACAGGAGAGGGTTTATAGTTGGAATAGGGAAAGCATATTATGAAGCTATTAACAATAACCCATCAATAGCAAATGATAATGGAGCGTTTCGTTGGGATGATGCACATACTTTTTGCGAAGACATATGTTTTAATCCAATATATATCTATAAAAATAAATTTGATGAAAATGTAAGAATACCACCAACTGGTATTTCAAGAGAATCGCGTTCAAATAAGGATAAATGGAGTTATTAGTAAGCTAAAATTGATGGTTACTAGTCTCAACCTCTTGCTGAGAATTATATAACACAAAGTCTTAGTGAGACACTCAATGCCGTCAACTTAAGTCATTATAGTGCTTTTTTCTTATTAAGATGAAACTTTCTCCTACTTCTTTTGAACTTATGTCTTTTGAAGGAGCGATTGGGTACTACAGCATTTTTACTTCTTTTTATCTGCTCTTTGAGTTGACTTAATCGGTAAGCTATATCTTTTTGAGTAAACAATAACTTAATCAGTTCTCCCCTTAAGATACCTGTGGCTACTACCTTGTTTATTTGATAGTGATATTTATTACCTTTTTTTCCTTTTAGTGCATCAAGTTCTTGCTGTGCTTCTGTTATTAATAGTTGGATTAAGTTACTGGTAAGTAAACTGGCATGATAATCTTGTAATATGCCTTCTGCAGTCTTGCTGGAAAAGTTTTCCAATTCTAGTGTATGCTTTAAGTAATCGTAATAAGTTTCTATTCCCCAGCGCATACTATAAAGTATTTTAAGCTCTGTGGCAGGTAGCTCAAGATTGGTTATCAAATATTCTATTTCACCTCCAGAAAGTGGAATTTTTACAACTCTTATGGTTAAAGGTTGAGTATGTATGCTTTCTTTTTTCACACCTTTTTTTGTGTACCAAACCTTTGCTGATAAAATCACCCGAGCTTCTAGTTTATCAGAAGCTGCAAATTGCGCTACCTCCTTACAAAAATTTCGCTTGCAACGAATCAGGAAACTACCACCGTTCATTTCTATGGTTTTACATAGGTCATAAGATGGATAAGCTCTATCCATAAGCCAAATAACTTTGGGTCTGAGCTGAGGCAGGTACTCAGAAATTTGGTGATAAATGACCCGAAATAAGTTTTGCTCACTTTCTGAATTCCTCGCTAATGCTCCTTGAATTACTACATGATTGAGCACATCATATACTACACAAGACCTACCCATGGGCATACCCGTATCAGTATGATTCTTCCAAAGGCCAAAATGTTTTACTATAGCCGGTGAAGTTGGAAGTTGGCATAGACTCCCATCCACAGCAAAAACATAATAAGTGTTTTGATAGAGACTGCTCAAAGATGTTTGATAAAATCCCTGTACATACTTTCGATTCAGAGCTATAAAGGCAGTATGCTTCAACTTTTTGCGGGCTTTACTGAAAGCTTGTTTACTGCAAGTCGAATAACTGCCAATGGTGTTAAAAAAATTACTCACTTCAATACTGAGGTTCTTTACAACCCGATTGATTAAAATAGCGGCTATCTGTGAGAATCCCAATAGTCGTTGCCGAATAAAATCTTGTGACTTCATACTATGTTGCTTTTGAAAGTCAACACTAAAAAGTTCAGATTTAAGTAGCTCAAAAAAAAAGTAGCATATGTTTCCATCTTTTAAACCGATTACTTAAAGATAACAATCTTTTATCAGCTTAAGTTGACGGCATTGAGTGAGACACTAAGACTAGAGATAGAAAAATTTAAGATTTAATGAATCTTCGTCTCACCCAAAACGAGTCCTTTACGATTAACACCTTCGCCTTTGTTGAGAATTTTAGATTCGCCAAAAGCATTTACTTTTAACTTCTCATTGGCATTGAGTACAATTTTGTTTTCTCCGTAAAGATTGGTTTTCACTTTTTCACCATCTAAATCTTTAGAAGCAATTAGGTTCTCACCAAATAGTTTAAACACTTGCTTGTGGGCTTTTCCTTGTTTTACAATTAATTGGTTTTCACCGTAGGCTACTACTTTTAGTTTTTTTAGTTCTATATCGCTTAATACAATTTGGGTTGCTCCCATTGTTTTAAGTGTAAATTTATCTTCTTTAAGTAAATCATTAATAATTACATTTTTTTCCCCTCTTACCTGTAGTCTTCTTAGTGTTTGGTAGGTTACATAGGCAGTTACTTGAGCATTTTTGTAAATACTCTCTTTCATATTCCAATAATAACTATTCTTGCTTTTTAAGTGCTTAGGGGTAATTCTAGCATTATCTAAAAATATCTTTAGTGTTTTGCCAGTTACGATAGCATTAATTTTATCTTCTTCAACACCTTGGTATTCTACCTTTATAAACTCCCGATCTCCTTTAACCAATTCTAGATTTATTTCTGGGCTGAGAATAATCTTGTTAAAAGCACTCAAGTCTTTTTCGAAAGATTGTGCATAACTCGCAGAAGAAGTAATAACCAAAGAAAACAGAAAAGTAACTTGAATAATAAAGTGTTTCATAAAAATAGCTTTTGACTGATCTTTTATAAGAGATGCATTTAAAAAAAGAAGGTTGCATCTGAGTTGAGATAAAATTGCATTATTGTTATTAACTAGATTAAAATGACAGTAATAGCTTTTTGATAATGTAAAAGTAGAGAAGAAAATGAGTGAAAATAGAAGGTTAATATTATTTAGCAGAGTAGGTGAATTTATGTGTAGCGTAGAGGTTCTCAGCCAAGAAGAGAATATTATTTCAGGTAGACTAATAGAAAATCAAATGTCCGAATCGATTTTGAATCTATTTAAAGAGTATGAAGAATTGGTGAATAATGTAGTATTTTCCATGTTAGACGAACTCGAAGATCAGATTGATAAATTAGGCTTTTATGCCATTGAAAGTGACCTAAAATACAACATTCATCAACTCCAAATAATGAATGAAACTGATATTGCTTTTAAAATTCTATAAAACCATTCGACTTTGATCTAACAGTTTATTAACCCACAAGACTACATTCAAATAGCTATCTATTTAATTAATGTCTAATTCAGCCATTCTACAAGTACTTATTTAGGAATTTAATTCATAATGGGATTCTATTCTAAAAAATAGAAAAATGCGCTTCAAAATTTCTCCAAATTTTCAAAAAATTGAACTATTCCTTTTTTCTATGAGATTTTTGAAATGACTTTTGTAAACAAGTTTAAATATTTATATAGTCCAATCGAAATAGGGTTTTTACACGAGTTATTCTATTGAATTTTCTACTAAGAAATCTAACAAAAAAGAGATTTCTACAACAGTAAAATTTAATGCTTTTAGACTTAACCTATTAACCTCAAGATTATGAAAACTATTTACGAAAGTTACTTTTTAAGAGTAAAACATTCGCACGCACATAAACTAATGGAAATAGTTTGGAGACCCGCTTCATTAACTATGTCTAAAAGCCAGTATAAGAAAGAGTATTTAGCATTTCTTGAGATTTATAATAAATATCATGTAGATAAGCTACTTGTAAATGAATCTATGATGATGTTTGAATTAAACAATGATTTGAGAAAGTGGATTACCAAAGTTTCTAGTGAAAAAATTAAAGTCTATGCCAAGCAAGTAGCCATCGTTTTAACTTCAGATTATATTCAAGAATTAAATGTGAAAAAGCTGATGGCAGAGCCAGAATTTGCACATGTAAATACATTGTATTTTGAAAGGAAGGCAGATGCGGAAAAATGGTTGGTAAATGGGAGGCTAGAAAATGCTTATCAAATAGCTGCTTAGTGCCAACAAAGTTAAAGTTTATATCTTGAATGTTAGGTTGAATATTTTTTAAACAGTTTTTGAAATTATAATTCATTCCTAAAAAATAGATAAAAACTTGCCTCTATGTAACTTCTGTTACAGTACTTATTGATTAAGGTTGATAGATTAGTATATACCTTAACAATATGAAAATGGCAAAAGTAGTAGTTTTAGGGGCAGGGGTCTCCGGGCATACAGCAGCATTAACGCTAAAAAGAAAACTTGGAGCAAAACATGAAATAATTGTTGTAAGTCCCAACAGTAAATACCAATGGATTCCTTCAAACATTTGGGTAGGAATTGGCCGGATGAAAAGCAAAGAAGTAACCTTTGAACTAGCACCGGTTTATAAGAAAAAACACATTCAATTTCATCAGGCTAAAGCCGTTTCAATCTATCCCGAAGGCGATACTTCTTCTGATGAATCCTTTATATCTATAGAATATACCAGTAAAGAACAGAGTGGCCAAACAGAAAAAATCAGTTATGATTACCTGATTAATGCCACCGGCCCGAAACTCAATTTTTCAGCAACAGAAGGTCTTTCACCAGAAGAAGGGCATTGCAATTCTGTATGTACTTTTGGCCATGCAGAAAAGACTTGGGATAATCTTCAGCAAGTCTTTAAAAAGATGGAAGCTGGTGAAAAACAAACTATTGTAATTGGTACTGGGCATCCGATGGCGACATGCCAAGGAGCAGCATTTGAGTATGTGCTTAACATAGCCTTTGAAATTAGAAAGCGTAAACTGGAAAGCTTTTGTGACCTTATTTGGCTAACTAATGAGTACGAAGTAGGTGATTTCGGAATGGGTGGAGCCTTTGTAAAAAGGAATGGATACATCACTTCTACCACTGTTTTTGCAGAGTCAATTCTGGCTGAATATGGCATCAGATGGATTAAGCGAGCAGGTGTAAGTAAGCTTGATGGCAAGAAAATTTATTTCGACAATTTGGAAGGAGAATCGCACGAAATAGCTTATGATTTCTCAATGCTCATTCCTTCATTCTCGGGAGTAGGTTTAAAAACCTTCGATAAATCTGGTGAAGATATCACCAATACTGTATTTGCTCCCAACGGATTTATGAAGGTAGATGCAGATTACACAGCCAAACCTTATGAAGAATGGGATGCAGAAGACTGGCCATCGATTTATCAAAATCCGACTTATAACAATATGTATGCAGCCGGAATTGCATTTGCACCTCCTCATGCAATTTCAAAACCGATGAAATCGAAAACCGGTAAAATGATTTCGCCAACACCTCCTAGAACCGGTATGCCATCTGGAGTTATTGGGAAAGTGGTAGCCTTAAACATAACAGATAGAATCACGAATCAATCGAAAGAACATAAACACCGAGCTTCTATGGCAAAAATGGGAGCAGCTTGTGTGGTTTCGGCAGGTTTTGGAATGGGTAAAGGCATGGCCGCTACCATGACGGTTTTCCCGATTGTACAAAACTGGAAAAAATATCCTCGCTGGGGTAGAGATTTAGGTTATACAGTTGGTGAAGCTGGTTTGGCAGGTCACTGGATTAAACTCTTATTACATTATCTATTTCTTTACAAAGCCAAAGCAAAACTGTTTTGGTGGTTAATTCCTGAATAATATGAAAGCCGAAAAATTTGTTCCTTATTCCGAAGTGAGTTTTGCTACAGTTCCAGATAAAAGCACCAAATTTTGGCGTAGATTCTGGCTCTGGCAACTCTATCGCTTTGTAGTGCTTAACCTTAAAATGATGCGAATTGTAGTTGGTGGGCACTCATAAAATATTTTGATACTGAATTTATATAATCCATTATATAGCACCATGATTAAACCCTTTGTCTGCTTAGATAAAGGGTTTTGTGCATAATATCCCTATTTTGGTAAATTTCCATTTCGTCTACTAAAGCTGCTTTTTTAGACAGAAAATAAAATGCTTTATAAATCTAATTTTTTTCTTTTGCTATATTAGATTGAAATTTGAAATATGAAGATGAAAAATGAATGTCAATTAATTACTAAACTAAGAGAAGGAGATAAGCGAGCTTTTAAAGAATTATACCTAAACTATGCCGATAAACTCTTTTACTTTTCTCTAAAATACACTCAAAATAAAGATGATGCGAATGAGATTGTACAGACTATTTTCTTAAAAGTCTGGGAAAATCGTAGCAACATTAATCCCGAACTTTCTTTTAATGCCTACCTCATTCAGATAGGTAAAAATATCATTTACAGGCAATATCAGAAAAGGGAATTAGAACGCAAATATCAGCTCTATAGCAAAGAGCATCAAGTAGCTACTACCCACAATACTGAAGAATACATTATATTCTCTGAGTTGGAACAGAAAACCAGAGATTACATTGGTAGTATGCCAGAGAAAAGAAAGCAAGTTTTTATGCTAAGTAGAGTAGAAGGTTTGAGTCATGAGCAGATAGCAGAGAAGCTCGGTATTTCTGTAGGTACTGTAAAACAACACATGAACAAAGCACTTAAAACATTGAATAACAAAATGTTACACGATGGATTATTGATCGTAATATTCTGCGCAATGAACCTTTAAACTACACTTAATAAAAAAAATTAATTTTTTTTTCATTTAGACTATAACCTTCGCCACTTAAGATGATATCTATTACAGATAAATATGAAAAAAGTGGACAAGGAATTATTAGATAAGTTTTTCAACAACCAATGCAGTGCAGAAGAAGAGAAAAAGGTAAAAGCCTGGTTATCATTCATGAAATCAGACTTTCACGATATGTCTGCTTTAGAAGAAGATTGGTATCAGTTTGAAACACCAAAAGAAGACAAAAGCTTTTGGGATAAAGAGTTACTTTTTGAGAAGTTACAGACATTAATCTTAAAGAAAGAACAAACAGATGCTAAGCCACTGAGAAAAATTTATTCTAACGAATCTCAAGAAAACAGACCTACAATTCCAATACATACTAAATCTAAACCTAGATTTGGTAACTATGCGGCTGTAATAATTGCTTTTTTAGTAGGATTGGCTACCTTTTACTATTTCGTAAATAATCAATCTATTGAGGAGCCAATTGCAGAAGAAACACTTACTAAATACAATCCTAAAGGCACAAAATCAACCATTACACTTTCTGATGGCACAGTAGTAAAACTGAATTCAGAAAGTAGTATCTCTTTTCCAAGAAGATTTAAAGGAGGTAAAAGAATTGTAAAATTAGAAGGAGAAGCCTTCTTCGAAGTTACCTCAGATACAAACAGACCATTTATTGTACAAACCGGTGAGTTAGAAGCCAAGGTACTCGGTACCTCTTTTAACGTGAATACTTTGAGCGACCATAACAAAGTAGATATTGCCCTTGTAACCGGAAAACTGGCTGTTTATTCATCAACCAATCAAGAAAATCGAGAAATATTATTACCTACAGAAAGTGCTGTATTTGATAAAACCTCTGGCAAAATTGAAACAGGACATTTCGATGCAGAAAGAGTATTGTCGTGGAAAGATGGCATTCTCATTTTTGAAGAAGCAGAAATAGAAGAAATTATCACAAGGCTCGAAAGATGGTATGCCTGTGATATATCGTTTGCAGATACCGCAAACAAGGCAATGTACAGTAAAGTAAAATTTACTGGAAAGTTTGACAATAAAAGTCTTGAAGATGTACTTGAAGGCTTAACACTAGCTTCGGGCTTGAAATATCAGCTCAGAAATAAGAAAGTATATTTCTACTGAACCAGTTTTAATTAACTAACAAGCACAAAAAAATGCCTGCCGAACAGTTTGGCGGCCGTTAGCAGGCATAGTGTTTTGTGTGATTGATCATCAAAACATATCAAAAATATGAAAAAGAAACTACTAAGACAATTTCTCAAAATGTCAGGATTTGCATTAGGGGGCTTTATAATTCAATGCCTCTGTTTTACAGTACTGTTCGCTGCTGATACCAATGCCCAAAAAGTGAGTATTGGAGAGATCTATGTAAAAATGGACGGAGGCAAAAAAGAGATAAAATCGGTTTTTAATGAACTAGAGAGAAAAACTGCATTTTACTTCAACTTCGACGAAAAAACGATTGATGATTTGCAAAAAGTCCAGATGGCATCATCAGTTAAAAGTTTAAAAGCTGTATTAACTGATATTGCATCACAATCCAATCTTTCTTTCAAAAGGATTGACGACAACATATATGTAATTAAAAATAAAAAGAGCAACACTTTACCCGAAAAGGATGAACTGGTTCAGGAAGTGTTGCAGATGCGGATTACGGGAAAAGTTACTTCCAGTGAAGATGGAGAGCCTTTACCCGGAGTAAGCATTATTGTAAAAGGTACCAATGTTGGTACAACAACTGATGTAGATGGTAACTATTCGCTCAATGCAAACAGTGGAACTACATTACAATTTAGTTATATTGGTTTTGCTTCGCAGGAAGTAGCCATTGATAACCAATCAATTGTAGATGTTTTGCTGGCACCAGACCTTGAACAACTAGAAGAAGTTGTGGTAGTTGGTTATAGCACTCAGAAAAAAACAACACTAACAGGTGCAGTTTCAGTGGTGAAAAACGATGATATTGTTCGAACCAAAAACGAAAACATATTAAACTCTTTAACTGGTAAATTACCCGGTGTTCGTATTGTACAAAAAAGTAGTGCACCTGGTGCTTATGATACCAGAATAGATATTCGAGGCATGGGCAATCCGCTTTTTGTGGTTGATGGAATTGTTCGTGACCAAGACTATTTCGCTCGTATGAGTGCCGAAGAAATAGAAAGTGTTTCGGTGTTAAAAGATGGTTCAGCAGCAATCTACGGCTTAAGAGCAGCCAATGGTGTTGTTTTGGTAACTACAAAAAGAGGTGTGATACAAGATGGCAAAGTAGATGTTTCTTTCAATTCTAGTATGTCGATGCAAGAATTTCTATATGTACCAGAAAGTGTGGGAGCCATTGATTATATGACATTGTCAAACGAAAGAAACTGGCAAGACTTCGGGAAAAATTACTTAGTTAGAACCAATCCACTCTTTACTGATGATCACTTCGAACCATACTACAATGGTACTAAGCAGTCTTATAATTGGTTCGACCAAGTTTTCAATAGAACTTCTCCTCAATACAATCACAATGTAAGTGTAAATGGAGGAAGCGAAAAGTTTAGATACTATTTTACGCTTGGATATAACAAGCAGATTGGTGCATATAAAAGTGGCGATTATTATTCTGATCGTATAAATATGCGAACTAATATTGAATCGCAAATCACCAAAAGGCTGAATGCGAAAGTTTCCCTTGGAGCTATTATGTTAAAAACTAGCCAACCGAACGGAACAGGCTGGACAACCTACAAACTTACTTGGTTAACTCGCCCAGATGCTGCTTTTTATGCTAATGATAATCCAGAATATCCGAATGGAGATAGCCAATATCTGAATGAAGGTGCAAACATGATTGTACAAACTGACGATGATTATGTTGGTTATAATTTATCAAAAGACCGTAGGTATAATGGTACATTAACTCTTTCATATGATATTCCGGGTATTGATGGTTTGTCTGCAAAAGGTGTGTACGATTATGCTACCAACTTACCAGATTTTACTAGTTACAAAAGAGCTTATAACCTATTTAGATACAATCCGGATGACGATACCTATTCATCTATCGTAAGAAATACTCCTTCTGATATTACAAGAACTGTGAATATGTCTTACAGCACCAACATGCAGTTAGGTCTGCACTACGACAATTCATTCGGTAACCATAATGTGAGCAGTTTTGTAATTTACGAAGATAGATACAATACTTGGGATAGTTATAGCGCCTACCGTGAGCTATTAGTAGATTCTGAATACTTGTTTGCAGGTGAAGATAAAAACCAGCGCGCTACCGAAGGAGAAATTGCTGATAGAGCTAGTAAATCTCTTTTAGGTCAGTTAAACTACAATTTCATGGGTAAGTATTTACTTGATCTGAGATTCCGTTACGATGGATCTTCTCGTTTCCCAGAAGGTAGCCGATTTGGTTTCTTTCCATCAATATCTGCAGGATGGCGCTTAAGTGAAGAAAGCTTCATTAAAAATAATTTGCCAGTTCTCTCCAATTTGAAAATAAGGGGTTCATATGGAGAAATGGGGGATGATAGCTCAGCTGGGAATTATCCTCCTACAACTGGTTACAGTTTAGATGGAAACAACTATGGCTGGTTCTACGGTGGTACGTTAACTGGTGGTGTTACAGCTTCTAGTATTCCAAACCCTAACTTAACATGGTACACCATTAAGTCTTACGATTTGGGTCTCGATTTCGGATTTTTTAACAATAAACTGACTGGTGTAATTGACATTTACAGAAGAGATCGTTCTGGCTTGTTAGCTACAAGTGCTGCGGTAATTCCGGGTACAGTAGGAGCTAGTTTACCACAAGAAAACTTAAATAGCGACCGCAACTTTGGTTATGAGATTTCATTACAATACACCAATGAGATTAGAGACTTTAATTATTATGTAAGTGGGCAGCTTTCTGCTACCAAAAGCATGCGAACCGATTGGTTAGAAACACCTGCTGGCAATTCATACGATAAATGGAGAAACCGATCTAGCGGAAGATATAATGATATCTGGTGGGGCAATGAGTCTCAATCGATGATTTCAAGCTATGAAGATATCCAGAACTATGGCCTTCCATTGGCTCAAAGTACTTTACCTGGAGATTGGGTATTAAACGATTGGAATGGTGATGGTGTAATCAATGGGAATGATGATCATCCTATTGCATCATACGGACTTCCAGTGTTTAATTACGGTGTTTCGCTGGGTGCTTCAGGTAAAGGCTTTGATTTAGCTTTAGATTTTCAAGGAGCTTATGGTGTATATGTGCAATATGCAGAAGTGCTTACCGAAGCATTGCCTTTTGGAGGTCAAAATACTTTAACTTGGTTTTTGGATAGATGGCGCCCGGTTGATCCTAATGCCGATTACTTCAATCCTAATACAGAATGGATTTCTGGTTATTATCCTGTTACTGGTCACGATGGTCGCAGAACTGGTACAAATGGTATTCAGAATGCCTCATACATTCGCTTAAAAACAGCAGAGCTTGGCTATACATTACCAGAAAAATGGATGTCAAAAATTAATGTAAGCAATTTTAGAATCTATGTGAGTGGATACAACTTGCTCACTTTTACAGGACTCGAAAATGTTGACCCCGAACGCCCTGGTGCATCAGGTGGTTCGTCAACCAGTAATATCGACTTCTATAATTATCCTGTAAACAGAACCTATACAGTTGGTGCAAGCCTAAAATTCTAATTTGAAAGATAGTAAAATATGAAAAAGCAATATAAAATATTAGCAATGCTCTTGGGCATAATAGTAATATCATGTCAAGAATTGGATTTGGAACCCAAGGGTATATTAGGTGAACCCGAACTTTTTGGAAATGAGTTTGGTGTAAAGAAGTACTTCTCTGGTATTTATAATGACCTTCCGATAGAGGATTTCCTATACTTTGGAACAGATTCAGAAAATGCTTATCGCCCAGATAATTATTGGGAACAAGGCAAAAAAAGTCTGGGAAATATGAGTGGCGAATTCTTTAATTCTTGGGTTGGTGTAGACAACGATGGTTTTGCTTACTGGCCATATGGTCGTATTCGTGATATAAATACTTTTATCCAGAACTTCGCAGAGTATAAAGAAAATTATAAAGAGGATGTTTATAATGAATTGTTGGGAGAAGCACACTTTTTACGCGCCTTCTATTATTTCGGATTGGCTAAAAGATATGGCGGAGTTCCGATTATTAAAGAAGTACAAAGCCCGCTAGACGATGCTGAAACATTAGAAGTTCCTAGAAACACAGAATACGAAACATGGAAGTTTATCTACGAAGATTTAACCTTTGCGATTGAAAACATGGCTAGTGGTAGCGAGGTTGGGAGAGCAAATAAATATGTTGCCGCTGCCTTGTTATCTCGCACAATGTTATATGCAGGATCGATTGCAAAATACTCTCAATATTTAGGTTTTCAAGGAGAAGCGGCTACTGCTGCTGGACTTGCCGGAATGGAAGCATCACAAGCTGATGAGTTTTTCCAGTACTGTGTAGAAGCAGGTAAAATAGTTGAGCAAGGTCCATATACTTTGTATACCAAAGACTATCCTGACAAAGCGACAAACTTTGCAAATCTGTTCTTAGACCCAACCTCTTCTGAAAGCATTTTCATTAAAGACTATGACATGACAGCCCCTCAAAACACGCGTTTGAGACACAGTTATGATGCTTTAATGTCTCCACAGCCAGATATGTCTTCTTTTGTAGGAGCTGAAAGTTACCCTCCATTAGATTTTATGGAATTGTTCGAAATGCCAGCCTATGTAAATGCAGATGGAACACCAGTTCGATTTGATAACCGAAGTGACATTAAGAATGGTATGGAGCCACGTATGCTAGGTACGATGTATTTCGATGGAGATGAGTTGCGTGGAAGTACTTTTAGCATTCAAAAAGGTATTTACAGAAGTTTTAATGCGCTAGCTGCTGATGCAGAAAATGGTAGCAGTGCTGCTTCAATTAACAGTGCCGATAATCGAATCTTAGGTGGCAGAGGCTGGACAACCGAAATTGATGGGGTTACTTATAACATCACCGGAGCTCATGGCCATTTTGATGATCAAGGTGGAGAAAACAATGGCTGGGGATCAGCTTTTATTCGCAAATATGTAAACCCAGATATGCCAACCAACGATGTTCGTGAATACCGCAGTGGACAACATTGGGTAGTATTTCGCTTGGGTGAAATCTATTTAAATTCTGCAGAAGCTCTTTACGAATTAGGCCAAAGAGACGAAGCTTTTAACTATATAGAAATGATTCGCGAACGTGCTGGTGCCACAGTTACTCGCCCAGCAATCGATATGGCGACAACGAATATTGGTACGATTAACAATGCGAATTATCCATATCAAGTCGAGAATTCATTGCAATTTATTCGCGATGAACGTGCACGTGAACTATACGGTGAAAACCATTGGTGGTGGGATCTTCGCAGATGGAGAACTGCCGACCAAGTATTAAATCAGTTCCGTCACCGTGTGTTGAGTTGCTACTTTGTTGCTGATGAAGGGAAGTACATTTACATCGATGAAATTAATAGATGGAATAGGAGTTGGACAGCTTCCAATGCATGTTATTACGAGCCAATTCCTTGGGGTGAAATTGGTAAGAACGAAAATCTCCTACCTCAAAATCCACTTTATTAATTGCTTAAATTGATCTTAATTCTATGAAAAATATAATATATATAATCATTGGGTTTATAATGATTTCAATTTCATCATGCCTAGAAATTGATAATTGGGAAGAACCAGATGTTCGGGTTCACGGTAAAATAATTAATGCATATACCGGTGAAAATATGCTATCATCGCAAGGAGACTGGGGTTTGCGTATTTGGGAAAGAACTTGGACGGAGTCAGTAACTAACCACCAAACCCTTCCAGTAAAGCAAGATGGTTCTTATAATAATAACAAATTGTTTTCTGGCACTTATGATATTTTACCCTATGGTGGTCCTTTCTGGCCAGCAGATACTATTAAAAATGTTGTGTTTAATGGAAGCACTGAACAGGATTTTACAGTAACTCCTTACTTGCAATTAACAGGTTTCGAAGCTTCATTGAATGGTCTAAAATTAACTTTGAGTTGCCAACTGAATGCACCCATTCGCGATGGTCTGCCAAATCTAGTTGAAATAAAACCATTTTTAAGCCTTAATCCCTTTTGCGGGGCATCAAGTTTTATTGATATCGGAGAGTATAACAATCAAAGAAAGCAAATTAATAAATCTTGGATGGAAGAAGTGGGCGATGTGGAAACTAGTGATTTTTACCTCATCGGTCCACTTCCTGTAAAACCCGGTTACACCTATTATGTGCGTCTTGGAGCAAATGTGAATGATGCAAACAGGAGATACAATTACACTGAAATCATTAAAATTGAAGTACCTGCAGATGCTCAAAACGATCCTAACGAAGTGCCAGATAACTTCTTAGATAATGCGCAATGGCCGTTTAGCAAATCTGAGTGGGATGGTAACCGCTGGGGAAATTTATCCGGTAGTTGGGTGACAAACGAAGCGATGCGTACCAGAGGTGAAGGCCAGTTTGGTGGTTACGATGGAGGCTGGGAAGGCCCAGATAATGACAAAAAAAGTCTCGGTTTTGAAAGATGGGGAGAAGCCGAAACACCAATCGAAAATGGTAAATTGTATCAGACAATTGATCTTCCTGCTGGTATTTACAAGTTTACAATGAGTCTCGCCGGTGAAAATCCGATTATTAGTAATAATGGTAGTGACCCGAGGTACATAGCCGCCTCAGTTGGTGAAAGCTTGCCAGATATTGATGATATTTCTTCTGCATTGGCATCTACAAACTTTGCAGAATTAGGTACTGATGGATCAACAAGTATAGAATTTACAATACCTGAGCCTACCACTGTATCTGTAGGGTTTGTGGTAAACTTTACCAACAATGAGCAAAATGTAAGACCATCTTGGTTGAAACTAGAAAAATTAAACTAAAGTAATTGAGTGGTTGCCTGCAACAATTTGATGGCAACCGCTTTTACTCCCTGTTTAATCCGCAGAAGTTTCGACATAGCCGAAACACTAAAAAACATAGGAGCAAGAAGGCACCTAATAGATTCCTATTTTATTTCCCAAATAGATTTTATGGAAAATAAAAGAAGAGATGACTCATGCCCAATGTGGCTTTCGGATGAAGAAAACAGCCACTTTCAGGCTTATCTCGAGAATGCTATAGATGGAATTTCATACCGAAAAAGATAGAAGAAAAACGAAAGAGTTATTGAATGTCTCTTGGCAACTGATTAAAAAATAAAGATGAAACAAACATCATTTTTTAAAATGCAATCTCTAACTAGAATTCTATTCAGTTGTATTTTTCTGATTGTGTTTTCAAAATTATCAGCACAAAATTGGCGCTTGGTTAACACAAAATATCCGACAATAGACAATGTTGTAATTGCCTACTCAGTAGCAGATTTCGGCATTACTGGCGATGGAATTACGGATGTTACTCAGCAATTTCAAGATTTACTCAACCAGTTGGGGAATTTAGGTGGAGGCACTTTGTTTGTACCCGAAGGTAAATATGTGATAAAAGGAAATTTGCTAATCCCAAAAGGGATTACGCTGAGGGGTGAATGGAAAAAACCAGAAAAAGGAGAACCAATAGTAGGAACAATTTTGATGGTATATGCCGGAAAGGGAAGCGAAGATGAAATGCCATTTATCACTATGGAACCTTCGTCTGCGGTAATGGATTTGGCATTTTGGTATCCAGAACAAACAGCCTCAGCAATTCTACCTTATCCTCCAACAATTGAATTTGGCAAACCCAATTACTTCGGTAATGAGAATTGCAATGCCAAAAATATCACTTTAGTAAATTCGTATGCAGGAATTGTCTTCTCAAGAAAAAATGGTGGAACCTGCCCGACGATCAATGGGGTTTATGGCACTCCTTTGTCGAGAGGCATTGAGATAGATAATATAGTTGATGTAGGTCGAATAGAATGGATTCACTTTTCACCAGATTATTGGGCAGGCTCAGGTTTACCCAATTCACCCTCAATCGGAGGCGAACATCAATCGTGGATTTATGAAAACGGAACAGGAATAGTGATGAGGAGAAACGATTGGTCGTATACCTGCTTTGTAGATATCGAAGGTTACAACAAAGGTTTTCATGCAGTAGAATCTGTTACTAGCCCTGGTACAAGTCCGAATGGGCATAACTATTATATGACTTTTACTAACTGTAAAACTGGTTTAGCTATCAGTTCGGCAAACTCTGTCGGCTTAATGTTTACCGGGATTAATACTGTGCAATGTGAAACTGGGATAGGCATTGATAACTTTGCTTCAGGCGTAGTGCAATTGCATACTTGCTCTCTGGAAGCCACAGGCAATGCAATTTTAATGGATGAATCGGCTAGTTCTCGACTCATTGTTGTGCAGTCTAATATCACCTCAGGTAAAGTAAATGTTGCCGGAGGTACATTCACAGCATCCGACTGTGATTTTAGCAATCCAAAACCACAAATTAGCATCGTAAAAAATGCACGTGCTATAATTACTGGGAACAGATTTTCTCAAGAAATTCAAATTGAAGAGACATCCATTTTCAAAAATAAAATTGATCACAGCCCGGTTAGCATGAAAGAATTACCGGAGTTAAAAGAGATAATTCCGGAGACACATAAACCAACAAGACTTGAATTATATGTGGTGACAAATGAGCCATACAATGCGGTGGCAGATGGAACTACAGATAATACACTGGCTATTCAGACTGCACTTAATCAAGCTGCTGCTGATGGTGGAGGTGTAGTTTTTCTCCCGCCGGGAAAATATAAAGTACTTGGTAATATTGTTATTCCATCTGGTGTAGAGCTAAAAGGTTCTGTTGATGTAAGTACTACGCCAACAGGTCCGGGAAGTGTGTTGGAAGTCTATGCAGATAGAGACAATCCCACTGGCGAACCATTTTTAAAATTATCAGCAGACAGTGGCATTCGTGGAATCGTCTTTAATTATCCAGAGCAATTAATAACTGATCTGCCTGCTATTGCAAAATATCCTTATTGTGTGCAGGCAACTGGAAGCAACACCTATATGATTAATATAGGAATGCGAGCAGTTCACAAAGGAGTAGATTTATTTACCTACCCGAGTGATAACCACTATATCGATTATCTGGCAGGACATGTATTTGATGTAGGTATTCGAGTGGGCGGAGGAACCACAGATGGGAAAATTTACAATGCCCAGTTAAATGTAATTGCCTATGCTGTGGGTGATGAGTCGAAATATGGAGGTTGGCCAAATTCTGTTGGAGATGGAGGCCCTGCATACGACTATGGCTTTAACAATTTCGACTTTATGGTACTGGGAAATTGTAAAAATCAAACCTTATATAACAACTTCCACTACGGGTCTAAGAATGGAATGATCTTGAGTGAAATTGATGGTACAGGTCCTTCTGGTTTGAGCATTGGTAGTGGGATTGATGGCTCAAGAAATGCGCTCATTATTAATGCAGTAGGCAGCGATGGATTTGATTTCGTGAACTCACAGATCGTTGCCATTGGTGATCAAAACACGAAGTACATTGAAACAGGAGCGAATTACACTTCAGGCGTTACCATGTTCAATGCTGATTTTTGGGGGAATCCATCAAATGGTATTTCTATAAATGGGGGAATGCTCACTCTTCAAGAAGTGAATATGAGTCAACCCGGGCAGCAAAGAATGGCATTGCTCAATGGCGATTCTTTGTTTATCGAAGCATCCAGTATTTATCCGGTAAATCAACTAGTTGCAAACGGAACGGAACCTAAGCTTTCTATACATTCTTCGGTGGTCGATCCTTCTGGCATTAACGAAAACAATTGTGCCTTATGGGTAAACAACTTGGGCAATGTTCCTGAGATTTCACCGGAATCTGCCATTGTTAGAAGTGCTTGGAAAGTTTCTGCCTCTAATAATTCTGGGAATGCTTCGCTGGCGATAGATGGTATTAATTCAACTCGGTGGGATACTAGCGCATCACAGGATTCTGCCCAATGGTTTACTATCAATTTTGGTAAACCAGAAAAGATAGAACAAATCATATTAGATGTAGCAGAAAGTCCTTTCGATTCACCGCAAAAGTATGAATTGTTTGTGTCAGATAATGGTACCGATTGGTATGGGCCGGGAGCATTTGGGAGCGGTGCAGATATAATGACAATAGTGAGTTTTCTATCAACTACAGTTCAATATGTCAAAATTGTTCAAACTGGATCGAAAGGGAATTGGTGGTCTATTCATGAGGTATATGCCTTTGGAAATGAGTCACCAATAAGCGTAAGTGGAATCAGTTTGGCTGATAAGGAAATAGTTTTACCAATAGATAGTGTATATGAATTGCATGCTTCGATTGAGCCAGTAGATGCAGCGAACCAAACCGTATTTTGGCAATCAGATAAGGAAAATATTGCCATTGTTGATAGCCATGGAAAAGTAACAGGAATAGCCAATGGTACTGCCACCATCACTGCAATCAGTATGGATGGAGTAAAAAAAGCAGCACTTACTGTGGTAGTTGGAGATGGACAGGTAACATCTATTGATAATGCTCAAAACATCGAGGTTGCATCAAACTTGAAGCTGTTTCCTAATCCTTCATCTGGTAAAGTTTCTCTTAGTTATTGGCTGCATAAATCGCAGGAGGTTATTGCGGAGGTTTTCAATATGGATGGAGCTATGATAAAATCAAAAGCTTTCAAATCAAAAGCAGGGGAAAATCTTGCTGAATTCTACTTAGAGGGTTTATCATCTGGTGTGTATCTCATTCGAATCTACACAGAAGAAAATATTCAATCGAAAAAACTAATCATGTTTTAAATTATAAGTCAATCAGTGATGAAAAAAGTTATTGTAAAAACGGTTTTATTTTGGGGATTATGGGCTTTATTTTCCCATAATACCAGCGCCCAGAAAAACCCATTTATAACCCATATGTTTACGGCTGATCCTTCAGCGCATGTTTGGCAAGATGGACGATTATATGTCTATGCCTCTCATGATGTTAGCCCACCTAGAGGCTGCGATCTGATGGACAAATACCATGTTTTTTCGACAGATGATATGGTTAACTGGAAAGATCATGGTGAAATTTTGCGAGCAACTCAGGTTAAATGGGGTCGACCAGAAGGAGGTTTTATGTGGGCTCCAGATTGTGCTTATAAAGATGGCACTTATTATTTCTATTTCCCGCATCCCAGTGGTAGCGACTGGAATAATACATGGAAGATAGGCGTAGCAACAAGCAAGAAACCTGCAAGCGATTTTAAGAGCAAAGGGTACATTCCGGGAGTAGGTGGTTTTGCGATGATCGATCCCTCAGTGTTTATTGATGATGACGGACAGGCTTATCTCTATTACGGAGGTGGAGGAAGATGCCAAGTAAGTAAACTCAATGATAACATGATGGAAATAGATGGGGACTTAGTTGATCTTAAAGGACTGGAAGATTTCCACGAAGCTCCGTGGATTTTTAAGAGAAATGGAATTTACTACCTCACCTATTCCGATAATAATCCGGGAGCGAACAGGCTTAGGTATGCTACAAGCTCATCTCCGCTAGGCCCTTGGAAAAACCAAGGAATCTATTTAGAGCCAACCGGTTCTGATACAAGCCATGGTTCAGTAGTGGAATACAAAGGGAAGTGGTATGCATTTTATCATAATATGGCGCTTTCAAACCAAGGAAATCTCCGCTCAATCTGTGTAGATGAGTTGTTCTTCAATCCAGATGGCACCATCAAAGAAGTAATCCAGACAAAATAACAAGTGTATAGCACCATAGAAGGTAAACTAATGAACTGGACTACGATAAAAATGATAATCAATATTCTCATCATTTTCACTCTGATGGGCTTTGTTTCCAATGGATCAGAAGAAGATAAATCTTACCATTTTGATCAATCTGGAATTTCTAAAGAAGTATTAGAAAACTATCTAGATCGCTCAGTAACAATGGTTTACTTTCTTATTCCAGAAAATGCAGAAGGTAAAAGGAAATATGCTTACCATAGTGATGACATCAGGCTAATAAAAAATATAAGACCAAAATTTATTGGTCGCTCCATTTACCGCTGGGGAGGTGAAAGCCTTCTCAATAGTTCAAAATTCTGGAATGATGCAAAGAAATACTTGCAAGAAATCCACGATATGGATTCTCAGGTAATTTTTCAGGCTTGCTTATTCGAAATTGTTACGGAAGAAGTGAATACAGTTAAAATTCCAAAGCAAGTTTTTGATGCATTTGAATTGGATAATGAGCCTCGCAATTTTTCTTACAAAGACATGCTCAATGAGGATGGAAAATTGGTAGATCATTGGAGAAAAGGTAGCAGTGTTCCAGACATTTCACGATTAGAAACACAGCTTTGGTTTTACTATCTGGCAACTGCTTATATCGATCTTGGTTGCGAAGCTTTCCATTTAGGTCAAGTAGAATTGATAGGAATGAATGATCCTAAAAAGGAATCTTGGGCAAAGGTGATTCAAATGATTCGTGATTATGCAAAAAATCATGCCCGAAGAAATTGGGTGATACTAGATGCTCATGTTCCTTATGGTGGTATGCTCAAAGATGGTAAGAGCCTGATCGATTTTAATTCTTTTCCACTAAGGGTTAAAGAAATTCCAGAGAAACCATTTAAAGGCAAGCTTGAGAAAGGATACTTGGATGCCCTTTATGGAAAAAGTAAAGGCTGTATCACTCCAAGTGGATGGAAATGTGAAAACCTGCTTTTTCTTGTAGAATTTGATAATTACGGAAGAGGCTCCGAACCGAATAAAGCAGATACAACATCGCACTTTGTTTGGGGTTGGGATGAGATTTCTTGGTTTGCACAACAACCAGAACAAGAGAGAAATGAGTGGTTGATTTATGCAAACAATTGGATAAAAAAGACAGATAAAAATGGGCATCTACAAATGCCTATCAATAGAATGATTTCTTGCCCAAACGAAACTTTTGGTAGCTACAGAGCAAACACAAAAAATGCATCGTGCCCAGTAGGCTATGGTCAAGAAGAAACTATAAAAATGTTATGGGAGTCAAATTAAACAAGCTTGGTTGGCAAGTTATACTCACAGCTTTTCTATTAATCAGCTTAATGGGAAGACTCAATGCGACTACAAGAATCACTTGTGTTGGTGCAAGTATAACCTATGGAGCATTTATCGAAAACAGAGAACTCAACTCTTTTCCGGGTAAGTTGCAACAACTACTTGGGCAAAATTATGAGGTAAAAAACTATGGTGTGGGTGGTTGTACAATGCTTCGCAATGGAGATCATCCTTATTGGGAAACCAAAGAATACAAAGAAGCTTTAATTAGCAATCCAGATATAGTTTTTATCGATTTGGGCGGAAATGACAGCAAACTTGTTAACCGAAAATATTTAAATGAAATTACAGCAGATTGCCGAGATATGGTCACTGCATTTAGAAACTTGCCTTCTCAGCCTCGTGTAATTATCATGCTGCCAGTTGTGTCATTTGTTACTGATACAACTGGGATTTGGAACCCCGTAATTGTTAATGAAGTAATTCCCGGATTAAGGCAAGCAGCTTATGAGTTAGATGTGGAAGTGTTAGATATGCATCCTTTGCTGATCAATCATGAGGAGTTGATGCCAGATAAAATTCATCCGAACAAAGAAGGTTCTGCTATAATGGCAAGTCGATTGTTTGAAACTGTCGTTCAACCATTTGAAACTAACTTTAACATTCTTCCCCAATTACCTAAAACAGCTAACGTAAACTCATTCGCAGGTTACAAATGTGTCAACTTCACTTTAAGTGGCAGAGCTTGCAAAGTGGTTCAACCAAAGCGATCGGCAAAAGGCCATCCTTGGATATGGCGCACTCGCTTCTGGGGTCACGAGCCTCAGACAGATATAGCATTGCTCGAAAGAGGATTTCACTTGGTATATATTGATGCTGCTGAGTTATTCGGCAATGATGAATGCATCCAACTTTATAATGATTTCTACAAACTATTGAGAAAAGCCGGGCTGTCTAGTAAAGCTTTAATGGAAGGCATGAGCCGAGGCGCAGTTTATGTGTTGAACTGGGCGGCTGAAAATCCTAAAAAAGTAAGTGGTGTTTACATAGACAATCCTTTGCTAGATATGAAAAGTTGGCCTTGTGGTTTGGGTAAAAAAGACCCAAGTCCGGCAGAGTTGGCAGCTTTTAAGCAAGATTACAATATTACTAGCGACGAGCAGCTACAGGCTTTTAATAACAGTCCAATTGACAAAGTCGATCAAATTGCAAAAGGTAATTACCCAATTCTGATTCTCTGTGCAGACGAAGACAAAGCAGCTTTACCAGATGAAAACACTTTGCCTTTTGAGCAAAAAATGAAGGCTGCCGGAGGAAAACTCAAGGTAATTCATAAAACTGGTTTTGGGCATCATCCGCATAGTTTCCCTAACCCTGAACCGATAGTCCGTTTCCTGCTCGATGCTTCTGGATACAATTTTCTTTTAGAAAATGATTAAAAAACGCTACAAAATATAGATATGGAAAAAATTACATTGATTATAACTTACTACTTGTTTCTGGCTTTTAATGGCGTATTAGCCAACAAACACGCACCCGAAACAAAGTATCCTACTTACAAAGGACTCATTATGGCTGGATACCAAGGTTGGTTTCGTTTGCCAGAAAACCAAGTGATGTATCCAAATGAAAAAGAGGTTCGAATTGACATGTGGCCTGATGTAAGCGAATACCAAAAGACTTATAAAACAGGGCTAAAACATGCTGATGGCAGTACTGCTCGTTTCTTTAATTCTGCTGATAAAAGTACTGTTGATACCCATTTCAGATGGATGAAAGAGTATGGTGTGGATGGAGTTTTTATGCAGCGATTTTTTGGTGCTGCCAGATCGCATGGAGCTCAGAGTCATGCTACGAATGTTTTGAAACACGCTTTTGAAGCTGCATCAATATACGATCGTGCCATAGCCATTATGTACGATTTATCAGGTTTGAGGGGTAAGAATGAAGATTGTTCTACCCTCATTGAAGATTGGAAGTATCTGGTAGATTCTTTAAAAGTAACTGATCAAAAAGGCACGAAAACCTATTTGCATCATAATGGTAAACCCTTGGTGGCAATTTGGGGTGTTGGTTTTCCAGATCGACCTTACAATATCCGCAACATTGGTTTAGAGCGTTTTATTGATTTTTTAAAGAATGACCCAGTATATGGTGGTTGCAGCATCATGATAGGGGTTCCAACTTTTTGGCGCGATTTAAATGCCGATTCTAACCACGATCCTTATTTGCACGAATTAATTAAGCAAGTTGATATCGTGTTACCTTGGATGGTTCAGCGTTTTTCTCCGCTTTTACATAATGATATGGATCGATATCGTGATGTTATTTTGTCTGATATTGCTTGGTGTAAAACTTACAATATCGACTATGTACCTTGCGTATATCCCGGCTTTAGCTGGCACAACCTCAGTGTTCACGAGTTTCCCGATGATATTAAACCTGTAGGATCAATACCACGCCAAGGAGGGAATTTTTACTGGCAGCAAATGTCAACAGCGATTCGATCGGGTGCCGAAATGATATATGTAGCCATGTTCGATGAAGTAAACGAGGGCACTGCAATTTTCAAAGTAACCGATAATCCACCAGTAAGTGATGTAGCTCAATTTGTTGGAATTGATGGGAAACCATCTGACCATTACTTGTGGCTCACTGGTGAAGCTGCTAAGATGTTGAGAAAAGAAAAACCACTGGTTTTTAGTCAACCTAAACGAGGATAAAATAGAATCTCATTCACTAATGCTTTTCAAAGTAATAAGTATTTCATGTATTAATAAATCAACTCGAAAATTCTCAGATAAATAATAGATTATGAAGATCAAAAACACCTTTCTATCTACTTTTATCCTGAGCCTGATTGTCTTAAACTTTAATTCAATCAGGGCTCAGGAATCTGTAAAATTGAAAAAATTCAAAAAGCATACACTTTCCGCAGGTCTGGTCATGGCAGGCTATCAAGGTTGGTTCGATGCGCCCGGAGATGGCTCTGATAGAGGTTGGTATCACTATGAGAGAAAAGGAAGATTTGAACCCGGTTACTGTACCATAGATGTTTGGCCAGAAATGAGCGAATATGAAAAGCAGTACGAAACTGCCTTTAAATTCGAAGATGGAACTCCTGCCACTGTTTTTAGTCCGCATGATGAAAGTACTGTAAATCTGCATTTTAAATGGATGAAAGACTATCATATAGATGGTGTGTTTATGCAGCGATTTGTAGTAGAAGTAAAATCTGAACTGGGCAAAAAACACTTTAACAAAGTACTTCATTCAGCAAGTAAAGCAGCTACAGAACATGATAGAACTATCGCAATTATGTACGATATGTCTGGCATGCAATCAGCAGATATTGATTTGGTGATGAAAGACTGGAAAGAAATTATTACCGAATATGGCTTTGATAAAAGATCGAGATACAAAAATTATCTATTTAATGATGACAGACCTGTAATCGCACTGTGGGGAGTAGGTTTTAACGATGGCAGAAAGTATAACCTCAAAGATGTTGAAAAACTCATTCAATTTTTTAAGTCTGATGAAGCTGGAAATTGCTCCGTGCTTTTAGGTGTGCCGACCTACTGGCGAGAACAAGGCAGAGACTGTGTGAAAGATGATAATTTCTTAGATATAGTAAAACAAGCCGACATTGTACACCCGTGGTTTGTAGGCAGATTTAATGAAAATGGTTATCCAAATTTTAAGTCTATAATTGGCAAAGATGTAAAATGGTGTGAGGAAAATGGGCTGGCTTACATGCCTGTAGTTTTCCCTGGATTTAGCTGGAATAATATGCTTCCACCAGACAAACCAAGCAGTACCAATCCTAGAAATAAAGGCAACTTTTTATGGAAACAGTTCAGTGGAGCAGCTTCTGAAGGTGCCCAAATGGTATATGTAGCCATGTTCGACGAAATAGACGAAGGCACTGCCATTTTCAAGCTTGCCCACAAAGTACCTGTTGGCAAAAGCAAGTTTATAGCACTTGAAGATGATATTCCCTCTGATCATTACCTCTGGCTTACCGGCAAAGCAGCCGATTTACTCAAACGCAATAAAAAGCTTCCTACAGAAAAGCCATTACAAGCCGAAAAGTAAAATCTATATGCTCTGAAAAAATCATCAATCACAAAATATCAATCTACAATTTTTAAAAATTAACCCTAGTATGAAACATCTAATTAGCATCAGTAAGCTTAATGGCTTTGCTAGCTCTATAAAAAGTTGTTGTTTAATGGCTGCCTTTTCATTTTCTATGTATGCATGCCAGCAACCAAACCAATCTGTAAAAGACGAAGATGAATATGTACCCGAAGAAGTTTGGATGCATCAAAACCCATTTATTACAGATATTTATACTGCCGATCCTTCTGCACATGTGTGGGACGATGGTCGATTGTATGTGTATGCATCGCATGATGTTGCTCCGCCAAGAGGTTGTGATCTAATGGATAAATACCATGTGTTCTCTACAGACGATATGGTAAACTGGACAGATCATGGAGAGATTCTTAGCTCTGATGATGTGCCTTGGGGAAGAAAAGAAGGAGGATTTATGTGGGCACCAGATTGTGCTTATCACAATGGCACTTACTATTATTATTTCCCTCACCCAAGCGGAGATGAGTGGAATTCTACTTGGAAAATTGGTATAGCTACAAGTACAAAACCTGCTAGCGATTTTGAAGTTCAGGGATACATTGAAGGGCTGGAATCTATGATCGATCCTGCTGTATTTATAGACGATGATGGTCAAGCTTACTTTTATTATGGTGGTGGCGGCGTATGCAAAGGTGGCAAACTCAAAGAAAACATGATGGAGATTGATGGCGAAATGCAAGACATGGAAGGTTTACTTGATTTCCACGAAGCTACTTGGGTACACAAAAAAGATGGTGTGTATTATTTGTCTTATTCAGATAATCATGATGAAGGAGACAAGCACAATCGTATGAGATATGCGACTAGTGATAGCCCACTTGGCCCATGGAAACATCAAGGTATTTACATGGACCCAACTGATAGTTATACCAATCATGGTTCTATTGTAGAATATAAAGGGAAGTGGTATTCATTCTATCACAATAGTACACTATCGAATCACGATTGGTTGCGATCAATTTGTGTAGATGAGCTTTTCTACAATAATGATGGTACAATCCAAAAAGTGGTGCAAACTATTAATGTGAGCATTGAAAATAAGATTAAAAACTAAGAATCAAATTAACGCTAATTACAAAATAGCATAGTCTCAATATCATATATAAAGTGTCAAATTAATTCTTTTAACGCTATTACTATTTTTTGCATTCAAGCTTTTGTTCATCAAAAATTTCTCTTGCTCAGTATGATTTTATTGAGTTTAAACTAGTCTTTCTTTCACTATATCGGGTTAAATTATAGTCTGTTTCTGCTATAAAGATACTTCGGAAGCAATAAGTGCTACTATAGCCTATGAATATCCACATGAAGCTGAATTTCTTATTTCTATTGATAAATTTGAAGAAAAAGAAGATAAAAAACAGCCAGTGTAAATTGAAAAGCATCGGTAATTTACCAGATACTGGAAGATTAAAGATGTTTGTCAGTAGTAAAGGATGTATGGTAGAAACTCACTTTAATTTTCAGCTCAGCAGGAGAAAATTATCCTGTTTGATGTAACAGATTCAGAAAGCGAAAACTTAACATTTGTATCAAATTACAGAAGCAGATTATATGATTTCTGAGATCAAACAAACACGGCTTAATATCATGAAAATGAACTATATAAAGAAATTTATTTGCCAGCAGATCAGTTTTTTGGTCTTGCTGGCAATTTTTGTATTAGCTGATACTGAGGGACTTAAAGCGCAAGATGAAGCAGTTCCTGCAAGTAAAAGAAAGCAAGAAATCACTGCCGATTGGACAGACCGCGCCACAATAAAATCTGGTGGAGAAAAGCCAGATGGCAAATATTTGCTTTGGTACAAGCAAGCTGCGAGTGTTTGGGAAGAAGCATTGCCAATTGGTAATGGAAATTTAGGAGCCATGATTTTTGGTGGCATTGCAGACGAACGAATTCAGCTCAACGAAAGCTCTTTGTGGGATGGCTATGCGCTTGACCCAAATGATAAGACCTCTCTCGAACATTTGCCAGAAGTTCAGAGATTACTTTTCGAAGGTAAAAACAATGAGGCGGTCCAGCTCGCTGAAAAGCATATGATGGGGCACCCGAAGCGGATAAAACCTTATCAATCTCTAGGAGAAATTTGGTTTGATACACCCATCACTGAAGCCGAGCATTATACCCGAAATCTAGATTTATCTACTGCGGTAGCAACTACTAGTTTTGTATCAGATGGAATTACTTATACCAGAGAAGCTTTTATCTCACCAGTTGATGATGTATTGGTAATCAAATTTACTGCTGATAAAAAAGCTAAAATTAATTTTTCTTTGGCTCTAAAAAGGCAACAAGATGCCTCAACGGCTACACTTGCAGGAGACCCTACATCAATCTTGTTACAAGGAAAATTACCAATAAAAGACGAAGCAGGCAAAGCCAGAGGATTGAGTTTTGCCATGCAAGTAAAAACCATTACAAAAGGTGGTAAAACCAACATTGCTGATAACATTTTAACTGTAAGCGATGCAGACGAAGTAATGTTGCTAGTTGCCGGAGCGACCAACTACCCGGGATTAGATAAAATCTCTGTTGAGCATCCTGTATTCTCAGAATCGCCTGAGAAAAAGTGTGCAGCAATTATCAAAAAAGCAGTAGACAAAAAGTATAAGCAGTTAAAATCTGACCACATTAAAAAGCATCAGGAATTATTTAATAGGGTTGATTTAAGTTTGGATGGAACGGATGCTGCTACATTAGCAAAACCCACTGATGAAAGACTTCAAATGGCCAAACAAAACGGAGCACCCGATCCGGCTTTGGTAGAGACTTTTTTTCAGTATGGTCGCTATTTGCTTATTTCCAGTTCTAGAGAAGGTACCATGCCTGCTAACTTACAAGGCTTATGGACTTGGCAAATGAACCCACCTTGGAATGCAGATTATCATACCAATATCAACCTGCAAATGAATTATTGGCCAGCAGAAATCACCAACCTATCTGAGTTACACTTGCCACTGTTTAATTTGATGGATGAGTTGGTAGAACCCGGTGAGAAAACAGCCAAGGTTTTATATGGTGCAAATGGTTGGGTAGTTCACCATCTTACAGATGCTTGGGGTTTTACTGCACCAGCAGATGGACCACAAGGTATTTGGCCAATCGGTTCTGCTTGGTTGGCTCAGCATCCTTGGGAGCATTATACATTCACAGGTGATCAGAAATTTCTAAAAGATAGAGCTTATCCTTTAATGAAAGGAGCTGCTAGGTTTATTATGGATTTTCTGGTTGAAGCACCTGAAGGCAGCGCTTTGGCTGGTAAATTAGTTACGAATCCGTCTTACTCTCCGGAGAATGCTTTTTACCTGTCCGATGGTAAACAGTCTGTATTTACTTATGGCGCAACCATGGATTTACAAGTGATAGAAGATTTACTTTCTCACTGTATAAAAGCGACAGAAATCCTCCAAATCGATCACGATTTTAAAAAAGAATGTGAGCAAACTTTAGCCAAATTGGCAACAACCAGAATCAGTAAAGAAACGGGTAGAATTATGGAGTGGGTAGAAGATTACAAAGAAGTGGAGCCTCATCATAGACATACTTCTCACTTGTTTGCATTATATCCCGGAAATAAAATTACAAAACTGGGCACACCTAAATTGGCTGCTGCGGCACAAAAAACGCTAGAAGGTCGTGGAGATGATGGAACTGGTTGGAGCTTGGCATGGAAAATTAATATGTGGAATAGATTGCAAGATGGCGACCATGCATTTAAGTTATTGTCTGTATTGTTGGCAACTAAAACACTCCCAAATCTTTTTGATAATCACCCACCATTCCAGATAGATGGTAATTTTGGTGCTACAGCAGCCATTGCCGAAATGTTTGTGCAAAGCCAAACACAGAATGAAGATGGCAGCTATGAGATTGAATTATTACCCTCTTTACCATCTGCATTACCAAATGGAAATGTAAAAGGAATTTGTGCTAGAGGAGGATTTGTAATCGATTTGGAATGGAAAGATAGTAAAATTACAGAAGTGAAAATACACTCCAAAAACGGAGGATTATTGCACGTAAATACCAATAGCAATGAATACGACCAGCAAACAAAAACAGGAGAAGTAATTCAATTGAATGGGAATCTTCAAAAAACGAACTAATACAACTTAAAACAAAAACAACTTATCATCAACATGAATCTACATTTAAAACGCTTATTACTGTATGGAATAGCTTTGTTAACTGCGGCGTGTACTGCTAAAGTTGAAAACAACAATGTCTCTACAGCAAAGCAACCTGTTGACTATGTGAATCCATACATGGGGAACATCAGCCATTTACTGGTTCCTACATTTCCGACGATACACTTACCCAATAGCTTATTAAGGGTATACCCAGAAAGAAGAGATTTTACTGGTGACAAATTAAGTGGATTGCCACTGATTATTACTAGTCACAGAGGTAGTTCAGCTTTTAATTTAAGCCCATATCAAGGATCTAAAAACGAAATTTCTCCGGTGGTTCATTATAGTTACGATAATGAAAAACTCACTCCATATTCTTATTATGTGTATTTGGATGATGCAGAAATTGATGTAGATTTTGGATTGTCTCATCAGTCTGCCATGTATGAAATTGCTTTTAATAAAGATGAAGAAGCTTACTTGGTGCTAAACTCTCGCTCTGGTGAAATGAACTGGGATGGTAAAGCCGTTTCTGGTTTTCAGAATCTGGCAAACAACACCAAGGTATATATGTATATGGAAGTAGAAGAAGCGCCATCGACTACTTTCACTATTCAAGACAATGCACAAGTTGAAGCTGCAAAAGCTTCTGGAAGAAATGCTGCAATTGTGCTGGAATATCCTCAATCTACAAAAAAACTGCATGTGCGTTATGGCATTTCTTTTATCGATGTAGCTCAAGCTAAAAAGAATATGCAGCGTGAAGTGGAAGGTAAAAATATTGCAGCTATACAATCTACAGGCAAAGATGTTTGGAATGAAGCGCTCGGTAGAATTGCTGTAAATGGAGGCAGTGAAGATGACCAAACTGTTTTCTATACTTCTTTGTATCGTTGTTTCGAGCGCCCAGTTTGTATCTCAGAAGATGGAAGATATTACAGTGCCTTTGATGGATCTGTACACGAAGATAAAGGAAAACCTTTTTACACAGACGATTGGATTTGGGATTCTTACAGAGCACATCACCCATTAAGAGTTTTAATCGACCCGAAGAAAGAAGAAAACATCATCAATTCATTTGTTACCATGGCTGAGCAAATGGATAATTTTTGGATGCCAACTTTCCCTGAGATTACAGGAGATAGTAGAAGAATGAACTCTAACCACGGAGTAGCATCTGTGATTGATGCATACAGAAAAGGACTTCGCGGATTCGATCTGGAAAAAGCATATGAAGCTTGTAAAGCGGGTATTACAGAAAAAACATTGGCGCCTTGGTCTGGTAAACCTGCTGGTGAACTCGACCAATTTTATAAAGACAAAGGTTACATTCCGGCTTTAAGAGATGGAGAAGAAGAAACCATTCCGGAAGTTCATAACTTCGAGCGTCGCCAACCAGTAGCCGTAACTTTGGGTACTTCTTACGATGAGTGGTGTTTGGCTCAAATTGCCAAAGAACTGGGCAAGACCGAAGACTACGAATACTTTATGAAACGCTCGCTCAATTACCGCAACATCTACAATGAACAAACTGGATTCTTCCATCCGAAAGACAAAAATGGGAAATTTATCGAGCCTTTTGATTATGTGTTTGCCGGAGGTATGGGAGCTAGAGGTTATTATGGTGAAAACAATGCTTGGATTTACCGTTGGGATGTGCAACACAATGTAAAAGACCTGATCAGTTTAATGGGTGGCAATGAGAATTTTGTAAAGAATTTGGATGATATGTTTAATGCCTCTTTAGGAAGAAGCAAGTACAGTTTTTATGCGCAGTTGCCAGATCATACTGGTAATGTTGGTCAGTTTTCTATGGCGAATGAGCCTTCTTTGCATATCCCGTATTTGTACAATTACGCAGGCCAACCTTGGAAAACCCAAAAGAGAATTCACTCATTAATAGGCGAGTGGTTTAGAAATGATTTAATGGGAGTTCCCGGTGATGAAGATGGTGGGGGAATGTCTGCTTTTGTGGTATTCTCGCAACTAGGTTTTTATCCTGTAACTCCTGGCTCTACTGAATACAACATTGGTAGCCCATTCTTTGAGAATTCAGTGGTGCACTTGGGTAATGGAAACGATTTTAAAATTGTAGCTAAAAACTTTAGTGAAAGTAATAAATACATTCAGTCAGCAAAATTGAATGGTAAAGAATGGAATAAGCCATTTTTCTCTCACGATGATATCAAAGATGGTGGTGTTTTAGAACTCGAAATGGGTGACAAAGCCAACAAATCGTGGGGAGCAGCAGCCTTATAATAAATTACTAATATATTTTTTATCATGTATGGAGCAGCACATGAGAGATTACTCTATGTGTTGCTTTTTTTGTGCTTGTTAATTATAGAACTTTAGCACATGATAGAATTAGAAAATCCTCTTTGGGAAACTTTTGAAGGTGGTTACAAAATTAAATATGATGTATCAACTGCGTTAAAAAAGCTTAAAGTATCGAGTAATCAAACCGAAATAAATGAATTGCTCAATGAGCTTTTTACAAATTTATATCATCAAGGTGATGTAGGTTTAGCATCATATTTTTCACTACCTCATTTAATTAGAACTGGTATTGAAAAGCAGCTTGATAATTGGCAATTACCCACCCTTATAGCGATTATAGAAATCGCTAGACAAAAGAACAACCCACAAATGCCTGCAGAATATCTATTAGAATATAAGAATGAGTTAAAGCAAATAACTAAGCTTATCGATATAAATCAAAAAACAAAATGGGAAAGAACTTATAGCATCGCAGCATTGAGTGCTATAGCAGCAGTGAATAATCAATTAGACTTAGCTGAAATCATATTAGAAATGGAAAGTGATGATATACTAAAAAAATTTAAATTGTTTCTAAAGTCTAAAAATGAATTTGAATGATCATAAGTTGATGTACAAATTTTGGTATAACAAAATTACTGAAATAGTTTAAAGGATAAATTTCAACCATTTTTTAAACTTTCGTAATGATAAAAAATACAATTTTCATCCTACTTGTTTGTCTTTCAGCAGCTTGTTCTAATCCTAAAAAAGTTCAAGATTTAGATCTTCCCGTTTACAAAACCAATAGAGAGTTTCTTTTTAAAGCTTCTCATTATAATAGTGAGGGAGAACTGTATTTTGAAGATACTTTAAAGTTTATCACAAGCGATAAAGAAGTAAAAAGATATAAACAACAAACACAAAGTACTTGGATAATTTATGAGTATGATAAAGTTAAATCATTTCCTGGAGTAGAAGAAAATGATTCATCACTTTGGATACATCCTCCTAGATATGGTAGATATAAAAAATTAGAGTTCTTTCCATTTCCTATGGTTAAATATCCTTTAGTTAAAGGTAATAATTGGGTTTGGGATTTAAATGTAGGGAATCATTGGAGTATACCCGGTTTTATAGAGTGGGAAAAAGGAAATGAGTTATTTTCAAGCCACTATGCAGTTGAAAATGAAGCCAATTATTCTACCTCAATGGGTGATTTAGATTGCTATGAAATTGTAAGTAAAACATCCAGTAAATTTAAACAAACCTCACTCACAGCCTTGTTTAATAAATACTATGGCTTTGTAAAGCTCGACTATAAAACCATAGATAATGAAAGACTTACTTTTGAACTAATCGAAGAAAAAAATTTAAATACCTATTACAGTTATAATCCACTGTATTAATTTCTAACAAAAGATTATATCAAAGTAATTTTATGTCCATTTTTTTTGGTATGTTTGTTAAAGTTGGGTTTCTTAATTGTATAAGTCAACTTTAACTCGGCCAATTGAATCTCAAACAAATTTCTCTATTCCAATAGTCTCCACTATTGATCAACTAACTCTACAAAATTGCAGTTGCCAATCACTGTAATTTTTCTTTTTTAAACATTCCCTACAAAATCTTCAAGAATATTTTACAGTAGCAATTAGTGCATATATTTGCATCCGACATTTTATTAATTAAAAAATTAATAAACATTTCAAACCAACAATCAGCTAAATAGTTATTAGCTACTGATGAAGTTCAAGAAACAAACAAATAAAATTAACGATTCTGTAGTATTTGTTTTGAGTGTTATCTCTTTGGTAGCTCTTATACTAGATTTCGGTTTTAAGCAAAACTACTGGATGCACCTGATAACAGACTTCTACTACATGTTTTTCGGTGTAATTTCTTGTATTTTTTTCATTAATGAGTTTCCCAATAAAGAAGAATATGGCAAATCGCCAAGAGGCCATTATCTGGTAACTACTATTTCGTTCTTAGCATTAGCCATGGCCACTGCCAATACGGGTGTATTTGTAATTTCTAAGATATCAGACTTAAATACAATAACCGCTGGGTTAATCTTTGTGCTCACCATTTTCGATTTATCTGTTAGGTTATATAGGTTAAATCACCAGACAATGCACCCAGCACTCGTTTTTGCTTTGAGTTTTGTGGTACTGATTTGTTTGGGCACACTGGTATTAATGACACCCCGCGCAACAGTAAATGGAATTACTTTTATTGATGCACTTTTTACCTCTACCAGTGCCGTTTGTGTAACCGGATTGGCTGTGTTAGATACTGGTAAAGACTTTACTCTTTTAGGTCAAATTACCATCCTTACGCTTATTCAATTAGGAGCCTTGGGCATGTTGAGTTTTACCTCTTTATTCGCGCTGTTTTTTAAAGGTTATGGTTCTTACGAATCTCAACTCAACTTAAAAAATATGATTAATGCAGAAACCCTAAATAGTACTTTTAAAACGCTATTTCAGATATTGGTTTTTGTATTTACCGTAGAAGGTTTAGGTGCGGTTTTAATATTTATTTCGATAGATCCAGAAGCCGAAATGTTTGGTGAACATGTGTTTTTTAGTGTTTTTCATTCAATTTCGGCATTCTGTAACGCAGGATTTTCCACACTTTCAAATTCACTCTACCAAGAGGGTGTAAGGCATAATTACTCATTACATTTGATTGTTTGTGCACTCATTATTCTGGGAGGTTTGGGAAATGGCGTAGTTATCAATATTTATTATTACTTAAAAAAATGGTTTTTATACTGGCAATATCGCTTGTTTGGCATTTCTTGGAAACAGGAAAAACAAAAGATTAAACCAAAACTTGGTCTCAATACCAAATTGGTATTGTATGCCACCACAACATTATTAGTCGTGGGTACTATCCTCTTTTACTTTCTTGAAGATAACAATACATTAAGCGAACATTCTGGTTTTGGTAAATTGGTTACTTCATTTTTTGGTTCAGTAACTACCAGAACAGCAGGATTCAACACAGTAGATACAGGTAGCTTAAGCATACCAACCATCTTTATTTTTCTATTTTTTATGTGGATAGGTGCTTCACCGGGTTCTACTGGTGGCGGTATAAAAACCACCACATTTGTAGTGGCACTTTTTAGCATAACCCAACAAATTTTTGGCTATCAGAAAATACGTGTGGGATATAGAAACATTCCTCAAAAAGCATTACAAAAAGCCAGTGCCATAATTACACTAAGTATTTTGGTAATAGGTTTATCTATTTTTCTGCTCATCTATCTCGACCAACAATTGGGAGTTTTACCAATCATTTTCGAAGCTGTATCTGCTTTTAGTACTGTAGGTTTAAGTATGGGTATTACTAGTCAGTTTGGAGATTTGAGCAAATTGGTTTTAATATTAACCATGTTTATTGGCAGGGTAGGTTTACTTACTTTACTTACAGGATTAATTAGGCAATTATATACTTACCAGTATTCGCCAATAGAGTATCCTGAAGAAGAGATTTTAATTAACTAAAAATATAAACAATGAAATTCATTATAGTCGGACTCGGAAACTTTGGCTCTTCCATAGCTATGACCCTCGTTGAAGGTGGACACGATGTAATTGGTGTAGATAACCGCGAAGCACACATCAATCTACATAAAGATTCACTTTCGCATACATTAAAAATGGATAGTACCAATGAGCAGGCTATAAAAGAATTACCACTTACCGATGCCGATGCAATTGTAATTTGTATTGGTGAGAATATAGGTGCATCAATTACTACAGCAGCTCTGCTAAAAAAATATGCTCCTAAAACCCGAATATTTGCCCGAACAACCTCAGATATACATAAGACCATATTCGAGTCTATGGGTATTAATGATGTGGTAAATCCAGAAGCGGAGTTTGCTCAGCAATTTGCCACCAGATTAACCATTGCAGGCAATGTAAAGTCTATGCTTTTAGACGATAAATATGAAATTGCAGAGTTTGAAGTACCAAAATCATTTATAGGCAAAACTGTAGAAGATACAAAGATGCTTGAAGATTGGAAGATAAGCCTTGTAACCATTATTAGTAAATCGAAGAGAAAAAACCTGATTGGTAGAGAAGTAAGAGATGTAAAAGTACAGGGATTAGTAAGTGGCCAAACTGTTTTTAAAGATAATGACATTCTAGTGATGTTCGGCCAATACACTGATATTCAAAAAATGATGCAAGAGGTTCAGTGATACCTTTTTTCTAAAAATTAAATAAGATAATGGATATCCCACATTTCGAATTGCCGCTGCCTGATTTAGAAGTGGAAATCAATTATTTAACAAGAAAAGAAAGTGGTAGGACTGGACCTGTATTTACTGGGTATTGTGGTCAATTTTATTACGATGGATTTGATTGGGATGCTCCTCAACAATTCCTTGATGAGGAAATTTGTTTCCTCGGAGAAACAATTCGTGCATATGTACAATTTATGAGTCCAAAACAGCACATCGGTAAATTTTATGTTGGAAAGATTTTTAAAGTAAGAGAAGGAGCCAAAACTGTTGGTATTGGTAAAATTCTTAAAATCTTAAGAGAAGATTTTAAGCTATGGGAAGTAGAGAAAGAGATTGAAAAACTAGAAAATAAAAATAGCTATCAACCAATAAGTCCTTTGGTTAATGTAAAAGGGATAATCACCAATTTCAAAAAAAGTCTAAAACACCATAATGACTTTAAATATCTTGGTTTCAAATCTACCAAAGAAAAAAATTGCTTATTAGAATTAACATGTTCTTTACAATCAAGTTCAACTAATATTGAAGACCTACTTCCCAAATTTAGAAAATTTTGGATGGATGAAATTTCAATGAAAAACGAAATGCATAAAATCCAATTTAGCGAAGACAAAGTTGAACTTGAATTTTTAACATGGGATACTTCTTATTGTACTGGAAAAATCATTTTGATAAAAAATTAGCTTAAAAACGCTTTAATTAAGCGAATAAATACACTAATATGCATGCTATTGATTTTATTCATTTTCAATTAAAGCATGATCAAAAAATTTATCTTCTTCATACTTACATCCTTCACGCTTTTTGCCTGTAAAAAAGAACAACCAACCAAATTCGATATACTAATTCTTAATGCACAGATAATAGATGTAGAACAAGGTGAGGTAATACCCAATCTGTTAATCGGTATTTCACAAGATACAATCCAGTTGGTAGACGATATGTCTAATAAAGAGATGTATGATGCTACTGAAATACTCGATGCTAAAAACAAATTTGTAATGCCCGGTTTGTGGGATATGCATGTTCATTTTAGAGGTGGAGAAGCGCTCATTAAAGAAAATAAAAACCTGCTTCCATTATTTCTGGCTTACGGAATTACCACTGTGCGAGATGCTGGTGGAGATATTACACCAAGTGTTTTGGCTTGGAGAAAAGCAATTGCAGAAAAGAAACTCGATGGCCCCAATATATTTACTTCCGGCCCAAAACTAGATGGCTCAAGTCCTGCTTGGGATGGTTCAATAAAAGTAGAAACAGCAGAAGATATAGAGCCAGCATTAGATGCTTTAGAAAAACTAGGTGTCGATTATGTGAAAATGTATGATGGCAATTTAAGCAAAGAAATGTTTTATGGAATTATAGAAGCTGCTGAAAAAAGAGGGATGAAAACTACCGGGCATATGCCGCTCTCTGCTGATTTTCTAAAAGCTGTCAGTCTGGGTTTAGATGGTTCGGAACATATCTATTACATTGGTAAAGCTTGTTCCCCATTGGCAGATAGTTTAACAGAGGTAGGAATGGGTTACGGAATGATGGTTCCCATAGTACAATCATTCGATATGAATCTGGCTGATAGCGTATATAAGGTCGTTAAACCCAATAAAGTAAGCATTACACCAACAGTGCATGTGGTAAAAACATTAGCCAACATTCTAGAAGTAGACCATAGCAACGATTCTATTTTGGCATTTCTTGGCGATGGAATTGAACAAACTTACCAAAGACGAATAGAAGGTGCGATTCGAGCCAAAGAAAGAGGCGACAACACTTATAATCTGATTTACAAGCTTGGTTTAAACATGATTACAAACATGTACAAAGCCGGAATAAACTTGGTCGCCGGTTCAGATTGTGGCGCATTTAATTCATATGTTTATCCAGGAGAGTCTTTACACAGTGAGCTAATTGAATTAGTAGAATCAGGATTGACTCCACAAGAGGCATTAACTACTGCTGTAGTGAATGGCCCAAAATTCTTTGAATTAGAAAATTATGGAGCAGTGAAACAGGGAAAAATAGGAGACTTGATTTTATTAGATCAAAATCCATTGGAAAATATTGAAAATATCAGCAGTATCAATACCGTCATCCATCTTGGAAAAATCTACAACAGAGAAAAATTAAATGCGATGTTGAATGAGTTAAGAGAGGAGTATAATTGATATTTGTTGGCGTTAATTGATATAATTAATAACCCTAAAAATATATAGATAATTATTTAGAGGTTTTAGATGGGTTTTTAAATAATAATGCTTTTAGCGAACTATCAAATATTTTTCAGATTAGATCACCAATAAAATGACTGCACCCAAAATCCCAATTTTTTCAGTCTTTACTTTAATTCTTTTATTCTCATGTACTAAAGAAATTGATGATAATATTATTAAGCTAGAGATTGACATTAATGAAAATCTCATTGATGAGCAACTATCTCTTAAGATTGATAAGTTGATTCCACTACAAACTACAGAAGAGTCTCTATTTGGCGACTTACATTCATTAAAGGTTTTTGATCAGAAATTCTATTTATTTGATAGGTATAAGGGTAAATCACTTTATGTTTTTGATTTTAATGGCAATTTCATCAACAAGACAAAGCTTGGCAAAGGGCCTAGTGAGTTAATTGAACCAATCTCTTTTTTTATCGATGAGAAGAAAGGTCAAATTATTGTATACGATCAATCTTTAAAAAATTTATTCACATATAATTCAGATTTAAACTTTATTTCCAACACCAAATATTCTGGAGGGGTGGGTATATATGATATCGATTTACTAGATAATCGGGACTATCTGGTTAGAACTCATTTTAGTGATTTTGCATATGCACTTTTGGATTCTAGTTTCACTACTAAAGAAAAGTTTATTCTGGACAAAGAATACCCTGCTGGTCAAGATTTGCTAAATACGTTTACCTCAAATGGATTAAGATATTTAATTATTGCTCCACATGATTATCATATATATGAATATGCAAATAATCTGTGTGAAAAGAAGTTTTTTTTAGATTTCGGTACTTACAACTTAGACGATGAGGAGATTAGCAGACGAAGCGTTTGGCCCTTAGTTAATTCTGGAAAGAAAGTTACAGCACCTTTGGGCATTTTTGAGACGGAGGTATATATTTGGTTTTATGTGGTATTTGATAGAGAAATAAAGAATTTCCTTTATGATAAAAGTAATGGTGATATTATTCATTTAAACGAGTTTTTTAAACAAAACAAACTCCCTAAAACTCGAATAATGGGAATAGATAATAATAGTTTTATCGGATTGATTAATCCTTTGGATCTTTTAGAGTTTCAGAGTAATACCAATAGAAAACTTGTTGATGGAGAAATTAATCAAGACCAAAATTCACTCCTTATAAAGTTCCATTTAGAAAAATAGTTATAAGTACTAAAATGGCGCTAATTGATACAATTAATAACCCTGATAGATATATAGATAATTATTTAGAGGCTTTAGATGGATCTTTAAATAGTAATACTTTTTTATTGCACATAAATAAAGAGTTCAACAATCATAATTTAAAAGAGGAACTCAACACTTTTATTAAAAGTGAAGAATTTAAGCAATCAATGCTCAAAGCGGATATTGAAAGAAATTGGTTTAATTATCACAATCAGGATTTTGATGATGCTAAAGAAATAAAGTACACCCCTTATGATTTTGTCTTTACAACTGAATTCTATAAGCCAGACTTTCATCTCAATATTCAATCAATAGATTATTTAGGTCTAAAAAACAGTCTTACAGACCTATTGCTCGACAAATACATTTATCATAGATGGTATTCCAATGAAAAAATGGTAAATGAAATTGTAGATAATTTTTTAAGCAAGCTTGTTTCAGATAATTCGGACTGGACATACTTTAAAATTGTACCTGATTTTCTAATAACTACTGAAGATTTATGGGAAGAGGATGCTGAAAGCTTATGTTATTTTGATGGCTTTCAACAAGATTCTTTTACAATTTTTTTAAGTAATAAATCGATATATATGCTCCTCACGAATGGTAGAGCCTGATATGTTTAAATTTTTAAAAAATACTGAAATTCTCACCTCTATTTGGTGAATATTTTATTGATTTAATAAAAAACATTTCCTTAATTTCTACCTTATTTTATTAATACTTTCTCAAACTTTGGTACAATTCTTTGAGTAAATATTAACCAGTGTCAACTAGAAAACAATAGTCTAATGCAAAAGAATTACTTCTTAGAAATGATCAAATCTCTGCGCGAAGAGGAAGAAGTAGTACTATACGATAGAATTCTTAAAACAACTCAAGAAGAAGATCAAGAAGTAATAGCTTATTTAGAAAGTGCCTACCAAAATGAAACGTTAAATTACCCTTTTTTAGCTCCTAAATTTAATGCTGATGCGGCTATATGGAGTGCCAAAACTATTTATATTGCAGCTCAGCTCGTTTTATATCGCCAAAACCCAAGTAAAGATTTAGTTGCATTATTTCCAGTAGATGAAATCGAGACTTCACCAGAAACAATCTTATCGGTTGATTTGTGTTTTCGATTTATGCCCAGTTTGCTCAATCAACTTAAACTGATCGATAGCTCAGATTTTCTTTTGGAGATACTAGAAAACAAATTAGAAAAATGGCATTATTCAGGCATCAACTATTCTTTAAAATTGGAGGCAACTGACTATAAAACAATATTAGATAATCAATGTCTAGAACAACTTTACCTAAACAGGATAATCAAATATAAAAACATTAAATTAGCCAAAATCCCATTATTTTATAATAAAATTTCGAGTAATATGGGTATTTATAGCGAAACATATTGGGAAGGTTTTAAACTACTTAATATAGATGAACAAAATTGAAAAACTAACCAGCGTTTTAAATTATCTAAAAGATGCTTTTGTTGGCAAAGATGAAATTATCGATTTGCTTGGCATAAGCTTACTAGCACAAGAAAATGCTTTTCTGTTAGGTCCTCCGGGTACTGCGAAAAGTGCCATTGTTAGGTTGCTTTCAGACTGTATCGAAGATGGTAAAAACTTCGAATATCTACTCACCAGATTTACAGAACCGAATGAGATTTTTGGACCTTTCGATATTCGAAGACTCAAAGAAGGTGAGCTAGCCACCAATACCGAAGGCATGCTGCCAGAAGCTTCTATGATCTTCTTAGATGAAATCTTTAATGCTAACAGTGCTATTCTAAATAGCTTGCTGCTCGCCCTCAACGAAAAGATTTTTAGAAGGGGAAAAGAAAACAGAAAAATACCGGCATTAATGTTTGTGGGAGCAAGTAACGTGCTGCCAGAAGATGAAACTTTAAATGCTTTGCTCGATCGTTTTTTGATAAGAGTAAAATGTGATTATGTAAATCCGGATTTGTTGGAAGAGGTGCTCATGGCAGGTAGAAAACTAGAAAGGAGAGACCCAACAGAAAAACCGGTTATTCATCCAATAGATATCCAAGAATTGCAGCAATTAACCCGCAATGTAGATTTGTCTCCCATCATCAAACAGTTTGTCGATTTGATACATAACCTGAGAAACACAGGTGTAAATATATCTGACAGGAGAGCTGTAAAAATCCAAAACTTGATTGCTGCCAGTGCATTTATTTGCAACCGAACAGAAGCCATCACTTCAGATTTATGGGTGCTTAAATACATTTGGGATAATGAGGAACAAATGGAAATTTTAGCAGGGGTGATCGACACAATTATTGAAAAAGATGAAGCTGCAAATGCACATCCGCAAGCCATGTTTAATAAGGTGCCTAATCCCGAAGAGTTAATGAAAGAAGTTAACCTCTTAACTGAAAAGTGGGAATCTGGTGATTTGTCTTTTGAAGAACAAAATGTGATTAAAGATAAGCTGAGATATGTGCAAACCAGAGCCAACTGGATTAAAAAACAAGAACACAAACAGCATTTATTGACAGAAATTGAATCGTTATGGCAAAAGATGCTACAGACAATATAGCTTACTATGTAAAAATAGATCCGGTACACAAAGAAGATATTGCCAGCATTAGACACTGGACCAACCTAAAAGTGGCTTTTGATAAAAATTGTGTGTGGATTACCAACTTTGAAGATACACAAATTAATGCGGCTGAGGTAAAAAGTCTTCCTTATAAAACTATCTATTATAATAAAAAAGGTAAGCTGTATTTGCTCAATAGCCTTTTACCCGATTGTAATTTGCCAGCAGTACTTTGGACTCCCATAGAAAGAGCATTGCCACTTAAAACAGGCAGCTATAACCATAATTTTTTCGGAATTGAAGAAAAGATAAATATAAAGCTGGTAGAATCTGAGACTGAAAAAGAGGCAGAAGTAATGCTGGTAGAAATGTCTTTACTCAAAAACTATATAGAAGCAGCACCAGAAATTAGACTTCAAAATATACATTGGGTTTTAATCTCTCCTGAGCAAGCACTTTTGTTTGGCAAACCACTTTTACCAATTAGCGGGAAGGTCTATTGGAAAAATAAGAATGCGATTATTCCTGTTGGTTACAATTTTGATTTACACATGCTTACAGATATTTTGTTGATTAAGATTAACCCAGAAAAAAACTGTTGGATTTTGTGGAATACAAATTCTACTTTCATCAAAATTGAAAAGCATTTGTTAGAACCTCTCAGTATCAGTTCTTTCCGAAAAACATTTAACCAGCTACAAAAATGAAAGAACTTATTATCTCAAAAGTATACTTTCAGGCAAGTAAGAATTATTTCTGGCAGTGGGAAGATAGAGGCGAGATTGTAGCCATACCAAATGGTAGCACAATCGCTTATAAGAAACTTATTGTAGAAATAATTGATAGACTATCTTTTCAAGGTTTACCTTCATTTGGAGCATTGCTTATGGCAGTAGCTGCAATAAACCACAATGGCAAAGAAGCTATAGAAGAGATTGAATCTTTACTGTACAAAAACATTATGCTTTCAGATAAAGAGCTAATAAATGATGCTATTAGCTTTTTAAAAAAGCTTACTGCAATTCCAGAAGAATATAAAACTGGACATCAAAAGCATATGTTTTTACAAACACTTTTTAAAGATTGCCACAACATCATTTCAGTAAAAAAATCTTCACAGATATACCAAGATTTTAAGAAAAACAATCAGTTTGAAACCTATGATAAGGTAGACTTAAAGCATCTAAAAGTAAATTCAGACTTAAAGGTAATTTCGCTGCTAAATCGGAAGTTTAGAACTGCCGAAGAGATTATAGAAAAAATTGCAGATGTTCCTAAAATTACCGATGAAGTTAACTTAGAAGAAACTTACACCGACTCAAATGATTTTGTAGATAAGCTAACTAAAGATAGCAAAACATTTAGAGTTGGAGCTTTAGTAAAAACAATTTGGTCTGGTTTGCACTTGCCATTCCATAGCTCAACTCCGAGCCAACAACCAATTGGTGGTGTTTCAGATATTACCAACAAGGGCAATTTGAGCCAATTACTAATCTCAGAATATGCCAATGACGATTTAGTATTTCTAAGCAGATTAGCAAACAACGAAGCACTTTATCTCAATCGCGAAACTCCTCCTACAAGCAATGAGCTTAAAAGAGTTATACTGATTGATGTCAGTTTAAAAAATTGGGGAACACCAAAAACGCTCGCTTTTGCTACCATGTTGGCTATTGCCAAACATCCAAAAACAGATATAGCTTGTGAGGTGTTTGCTGTAGGTAGTTCATACAAAGAATTAAAAGTAAATACGGTAAACGATTTAATTGAAGGCTTGCAAGAAGTCGATGTAACATTAGATGCCTCAAAAGGAATTACAGAATTTTTTCAGCAATATCCTTCATCAAAAGGCAGAGAGCTATTTTTGCTGACAGAAAATTCGACATTGAAGCAAATAAACATGGCTAAAGTATTGAGTGATTATGCCAATAGCATTAATTACTTAATCTCTAATGATGCTTCTGGAAAAATTGATATCTACAAAAAGCTTAAAAATAGCAGAAAGCATTTGCAGCATATGGAGTTACCTTTGGCTAGACTTTGGCAAAAAACCAAAGAACCTGAAAGCCAGCCAATTTCTAGAGCAAAGCGTAACTATTATCCTGTTTTGGTAAGAAATGCGCAGAACTTTGTCGGCATAAGGTCTGCCGAAAATGGCAATGTTTTTATGGTTTATAAAGAAAGGTCTTTGTTAAGAAAACATGGAAACCCGGCAACAACTTATAGACAAGGTTGGGAGATTATAGACGAAAACTTATCTTTTATTCCGACAGATTTTGAAGTTGGTTTTTCAAACAATGGTAGCTATTTACTACTGTTATTTAATGCTCAAAACAAGGAAATTGAACTCATAAATCTATTTTCAAATCATAAAAAAGTATTCCCTTTTAGCCAGTGGAAACATAAAGATGGGCCTACTTTTATTTTCTTCGATAATTGTTTTTACCACAGTAATCAGTTTGGTCATTGGCAAATAGATACTGAAGGGAATGTGCAACAGGTTTTTGGTGATGATATAGCTGAAATCGACGAGCTATTTATAAAGCGTAGAAAAGAGATAAGTAAGCTCAAAAATACCTATATGGTTACTGCGAATGTTCTCCGAAATCTTAAAAAAGTGGCTATTAACGATTCGGGAAATCTTATTTTAAATAGCCATGAGTTGCTGTTGAACCAAGGAAATCACATAAAGCTAGAAAGAGCGATAGATAAGACTCGCAAAGTTGCGGCAGAACTTATTTACCAAAATATATTTGAGTTCAAAGATGGAAGTAGAATCGAGATAAACAAGTCTGGTTTAATTTTACTTCAAAGTAGTAATAGCGATATTCCAGAAATATTTATTCCATCAATTTTAGATGTAGCTTTAGGAATTGCTAGTTATGAACATTTTGCAGGTTACGACTATTATTTAAACAAACCGAGCTTTAATATCTTTCTTGAAGATCCTGGTAATCAGAAACTTAGTGTAATAAAAGCGATGAGAACAAAATTCAATTTAACCTTAAGTGCAGCAAAAAATATGGCAGAAAATGCACCTGTCAGTTTAGGTTATGTACTAGGTGAAGATTCTGCTTTTGAGACTAAAAAAATATTAGAAGATGAAGGAGCTAAAATCAAAATAGAGACTATTAATAAAGATTTTAGTACCTTAAAAACGATAGAGAATGTAACGTTCTTTAGGAAATATATTAATGCATTTACAGATACAATTATTCGCTATGAACTTGAGAATAAAACCACATCACATTAATAAATATCCAATTGGTGGCTTTATTATAAAAAGTCCATCTGCTCAGGTTTGGTTCGAGGAAATTCATCAATTAGAATTTGCTCTTAGCGATTTGCGTATTTATCCATTGCCAGATAATTTACCGAATTCAGTTTGGGGATGTTTAATTCTTACAGAGTTAAAACTAGATGCACATAAAATCGGGAAACACGAACTTTGCCAACAGGTATATCCTAACTTTTATATACCTGAAAAATCGGTAGTTGTGCCGGCAATTTCTCCTAAAGACAATGAGGCATTATTTCCAAGAAATATCCATTTCTTCCATCCTGAAATAGGTTTTGTAGAATTAGTAAATATATTGTTTATCAGTGAGTTAGTTGATTCTCCAACTGAGAATTCAAAAGATATAATTAAAGCAGAGAGTACTGTTTTTATACCGCAGACCATAAATAGTTTTCAGGTTAAACCTTTAGAACCTGAAGAGGTTTTGAGACATCTAGAACAAGATGTTTTCCCGAAATCTGAGAAAATGCCAGATGAGCCATTAACTCCACTTGAAAAAGGCAAATTGGAATTTTACAGAATGATATTTGATAAGAAAGATGGAGAAGAAAATGCGGAAGAAAAGCCTTTTTTCTCTAAGCTGAAGTCTTTTACTGATATGTTTAATAAAGACAGTAATTGGACAGAAAACATGAAAGAAGACTATGAAGAGCTAGAAAGGAGAAACCAGAGCCAGATGGAGAAGTTTATGGATATGCTTAAAAATGATCCCGAAGAAGCACTAAAATATGCTATTCCTTTAGATCACAATCATTCAAATAGAGGAGAAGAATCTAAAAACCTAGATTTTAATAAAAGATGGGGAGATTTTTCGCTATTTGAGCAATCAAGTTCTTCTGGTGGTGGAGGCAGTATAAATATTGGCGATCATTTTATGAAGCTGGATGCGCAATACAGGCAAACTGCGAAAGATTTAATTGCCAAAGGCGAATACCAAAAAGCAGCATTTATCTATATGAAGTTGCTAAAAGATTATCATCAGGCTGCACTTACTTTAGAAAATGGCAAATTCTATCAAGAAGCTGCAATGATTTACCTTAAGCATTTAACAAACAAGAAAAAAGCTGCTGAATGCTACGAAAAAGGCAATATGATTTTTGAAGCAATTGAGCTTTACCTTGAATTAAACGATTACCAAAAAGTGGCTGATTTATATGCCAGTATCAATAAGCTTGATGAAGCTAGAATCTATTATGAGAAAGTAGCTTCAATTCTAAAACAGCAAAGAAAATACATAGAAGCATCAGATATTTATAGAAACAAATTAGGAGATGCTAAGCTAGCACAAAAAACCTTACTCGAAGGTTGGAGTGAAAATATAGATGCTTACAGTTGTCTGAGAAAATATTTTGATCATATATATGAAATCAAATTAATAAAATCTGAAATTGATTTTATCTATGAGCATTATGTGAATGAACATAACAGAAGTGTTTATTTGAAAATACTTTATCACGAGTTTAAAAAGCAAAACGAGCTCTCAGCGCATTTGAAAGAATTGGCTTATCAAATTATTTCTGCAGAAGCGCCTACAAATAGTCACATTGTAGAAGAGCTCAAAAAATTCAACAAATCCGACAAAGAATTATTAAAAGATACATCGAGGTTTAAATACCGAAGGATGGTTTAACTTAACATAACCTTAGTTATGGTTTTTTATGAAATCTCCTAGAATCCACTTTGCAATGGAATTTTTTGTAATACATATTCTTTCAAAATAGCATTAAACACTTGCATTTTAAGAGGTTTTTATAAATCTGCTGTACATTGTTAAATACTATTAATTTTAGCGAGATCAACTGCTAATTTAATCACACTTATAGGTTTGCCTAAACTGTCTTTAATAAGAGAATAACTTCCGTGAAGATGAACTAATTCTCCATTCTTATTAATAGTTTGATACCTGCCAAAACCCTTGAATTTATTACTGTTCCGCCTATTTTGCATATACATTGTTAGCTGCTGGATTCTAGTTTTACAAGTTTACTTTCAAACTGTATTAGTTCATTCCATATTTCATTTATTTCATCTCTAATTTCTTTTGTTCGAGGCTCAATATTTACGAATATTATTTTTCCTAGTCCGCTTTTTGGGCTAAAATACATCGCGGTTAATAATCCTGGGTCAGCACCCATATGTCCAATTAAGCTTTCTTCGAAACCAAAAGTTCTAGGTCTTAGTTCAATAAACAATCCATATTGTGAATTCTGTTCAGGATATTGTTGCATATCGAAGTATGTTTCATAACTATCTTTATGTAATAGAACCCCATTTCCGTTAAACCCTTTGATAAGTTCAGCTAGAAAAATACTCATATCGTCTACTGATGTTATCAATCCACCATCGGCTTTGTTAAACCCTATGTATTGTGCAACCAAGGTTGTATCATTTAAAAAAAGTCTAGAACTATTGTTAGCTTTTTCAATTTCCCAAACCGAATTTTCCATTTCTAATGGACTGAAAATATATTGCTCAACAAATGATGCATAGTCTTGTTTTGTTACTGATTCAATAATATACTCACAAATTCCAGCACCAAGATTTGAGTATCTACTTTCCGTACCCGGTTCAAAATCAAAAAAGCTTTCTTCACTATACCATTTGCCTTCTTTTGATAGACTATTAGCCAAAAAACTTTCTAAACTAACTAGTGAGTCTGATTTTTGGAAAAACGGTAAAGTTCCTTCATTCTCATCTAATTCATTCTTGGTCAGAATATAGGAATTTTCAAATATGCTTCTAGTATCTCTTAAAGATGAGCTATGATAAGCCAAATGCTTAATTAAGATTGGTTTGTCTGGATGTTTTGGGTTTCTTAACTTGTAAGGTAAGTATTCATCAACAGGGTCAGAAATATTTAACTTCCCTATTTCCTGAGCTTTGAGTAATGCAATACCTAATACAGTTTTAGAAATTGAAGCAATTTTTTGTGAAGTATTTACAGTATAAACAGACTCTTCATTGATGTCTGTTCTTCCGTAACCTTGACTATAAATAGCTCCATCTTTATTTACAACAGCTACAGAAAATCCAGGAATAGCTTTTTGAGAATAAATTCGTTTTAACTTCACAGACAGACTATCATTAATTGATGAATATTTCCCGCTATTATTTTCCTTTTGAATATTACGGCAGGAAAGTAATATCAGTGTAAAAAAGAATAATGTCAAAAGATTTGATAATGATTTTTTTTTCATTTTATGTTGAGTTTTATTTTGCTTGCAGCTAACTATTTGGATATAAGTAACAATGATTCAACTTATACTTATTTTCTAGGAATACATTTGAAACTAATTTAAGTTGATTTGCTTTTTCTTTAGCCTCTGTGTTTTCAGTTTTAATAAAGAATCTATGTTTTGATGGTAGGCAATAAGTCTACCTCCTACATAGTTTTTACTCTTTTCATTATCGTCCTGCCTAGAATATCCGGTCACATCACTATATTCAAAATTTCCTTTCTCAGCTTTTAAGGTCATTTTTTTGTTATCAACCCAAATGAAAACTGATTCGAATGATTGAGGGTCAAAGTTCTCAGTAATTTCTGGACGTATTCTAATAGAAAGCAAGGTTGGCCCCTCCAATTTCTTTTCATACCTGAATTTACCGTCAATCATATAAGTCACGTCTTCATTATCCATGTCTACTTCATGATTGTACCCCACTATATTAAAAATGAGTTTGATTTTGCCTTCATATCCTTTTACCGAGCCTTCTAGTTCTAACCTATCCTGAGCAAATGAAATTGAGCTTAAAAGAAGTAAATAAATTGATAATAATTGTTTTATAATTTTAGAGCTATGTCATATGACGATTTTCGAAGTTCATTCCAATTCTTTCGAAACGAACTTGACGAAAATTCAAAAACATTGAATGTAGGTATTTATCGGTCATAAACTATACAGCTTAACTTCTCGTAAATCCCATTTAAAGTAAAAAAAATACAAAGTGCTTGAAGTAGTTTGAGCTTTAATTCTGTCGAGTTAAGAAACCATTATTTATCTACGAATTAATTCGTAAAAAATATAAGAAACCAGCCTATACAAGCCAAGACATTCTACGAAAAACTTCGTATTAAGGTGAAATTATACTTTCACTTATTAATCTTGAAAAGGGAGCTCTCGAGGTAAAATTCGAATTAACATAATAGCACATTATACATAATTAGTATATTTCTGATAATCAAATACTTAGCAAGATATTATTACAAGTCTAAATTGTAAATAAATACTAGCTTTGGTATTTTATAAAATCAACCTTATTTATTCATCATTGAATACCAACTAATTAATTTTTGAGTCAACTCGTTTACTTTTTCGGGTTGTGATTCTGCTAGGTTGTTTTGTTCTCCCGGGTCTTTAACTATGTTATAAAGTTCTGGTCTACTGCCATCGTAATCGCAAAGTAATTTCCAGTCACCTTCTCTCACAGCTAAATCTGGAAGATTTTTAAAACCATAAAAATTCTTTCTATCTGGTGGGCGACTGTAGAAAATAGGTGCATTTCTAGACTCCCTAGTTTTTCCAAGAAAAGTCGAAATCAGGTTTTCACCATCAGTCAATTCTTTGTTAGATGGAGTTACTTCGGTAAACTCCAATATAGATGGCTTTAAGTCTATTGCCGAAAAAACCGATGTCGTATTTCTAGTTCCTTTTGCTGCATCATCGATAAATTTTGGGCCCCAAACAATTAATGAAGAACGTATACCACCTTCGTATAAATGAGTTTTATATCCTTTTAACTCTCCTGCCTGCCCAGCTCCTAACTCTGGGCCATTATCAGAACAAAATACGATTAGTGTATTATCTTTCAAACTTTCATTCGACTGAATGTAATTGAATAATTTGCCAAATTGTTTATCCATAGCTTCCAAAACAGCTAGATACAAACCTCTTTTTCCAGCTTCTTTAGCCAAACCATAATCTTCATAAGGAGGCCAATAAGGGCTGTGTACATCATCTGGCCAAATATTTACATAAAATGGTTTTTCCTCTTTATCAGATTTATCTATAAAATCTATTGCCGCATCAATAAAGCCTGTGGTAATTTCTGATCGCTGCATCCAAGTAAAAGATTCTCCTAAAATTTCTGCATCTTCCCAAATTTTACCAACTGTGCCAGTTTCATCTTTTGTAAGTGGTAATAGCTTCGCTCCCATACCTTCAAAGTTGGTGAGAGAAGTATCAAAACCATATTCTGTAATGTGTGGTGCATCAGTAACATCGCGTTGTCCGCCCATATGCCATTTACCAAAATGACCAGTAACATAACCTGCATTTTTTAAGCTTTTTGCCAACATAGGCGCAGATGGATCGAGCCAATTCGCCAAACCGCGTTCTTTGTTGTATGCTCGGTCAGCTAGAAAAGAAGTAATATTCCATCTTTGCGGATAAGTACCCGTAGATATTGCCACTCGAGATGGTGAACAGATGGGTGAATTCACATAAAACTGCTCGAAGCTAATACCTTCAGAGGCAAGTTTGTCGATGTTAGGTGTTTGAGCATCCATATTTCCAAAGCTCGATAAATCTGCCCAACCCATATCATCTATAAAAATCAGAATTACATTAGGCTTTTTATTGGTTTGCTTTATGGAGCATGAACATAAAAATAGGAATGCTAAAATTGAAATTAAGTAAGTTGATTTATTCATGAAAAAATTAGCTGTATATGATAATAGTTAAAACAGCTACAACTTAATTAGAGAGATTTATAATGGCAATTAAAAGTAGAAATAAGATATGCTATGGATCATTTTAAGAATACAAATCTAAAGTATTAAAACTACAAACGTTTATATGAAAAATACAAATTCTAGTAAATACAATTTTACTTAGCTATTAAATACAGAATCATAACTATCTAATATTCAATACTTTGAACATTACATCAAAAAAAACAAACAATAGTAATAGCTTTAATAGTATAATTTTATCACTTTTAATAATGAAATAAGAACATAATCAAAAGCTACTTACATTGTAAATACTTTCTTTAGTAAAACTATTGCTAAAAGAAAACCTTGCTAACCATGTTGGCAAAGCCCTAATGATACAACAATCACCAAGAGACTTACTGTTACCAAAACCTAAATATCATGGAAAGGCTATCTTGTTCATTATTTACAATGTTGTTGCTATTATTTTGTCAATACACTTTGGCAGAAATAAGAAATCCCTACAAGTCTCATTTAATTGAGATTGATAAATGCATTAATAATTTGAAGAATATTCTAAAAACTGATATTGATCATCAACAAACTTTAAAAATTAAAAAAATGCTTAAAGATGCTTATAGGGAGAAGTACAAGGCCACAAAATACGATAAGAAAACAGACGAATTGATAAATCTTTTACGACAGATCGACAATTCATTATATATCAGAATAAGCGATATTAAAGATTTTGAAGGCAACAAAACGCACGTTTACATTAAGGTGGTGAATGAATTAGGAAATAAGAAAAATGGTATGGAAACCAAAGGAATGACTAACTTAAATCACGATAATAACAACATACACAACTATGTGTCAGAGTATGGAAAAAACACAGTAAGTGTAAAAATTGCAGATTGTGGTTTAAAGAAAAACATATTCCTATTAGTGCACGAACTTGGCCATGTGATATATCAGGTTCCCAACTTGCAAAAATACATGAGTTATTACAAGAAAGTATATTTAGATAATAGCTTCGAAAACAATCCATTAGGGCACTTTCATAGCGATCCTAGCCACAAATCTGTAAGAACTACCATCTCAAAATTTAAGCAGAATTGGCGCTATACTAATCAGGACGGCATTTTTGATAAAAAGCGAGAAAAAGGTTTACTAAGCAATCGTTAAAAACAAATCTTTTCTATTTCATCGGATCTACATTAGCTGTTTAATTGAAAATGTGTAAAACGATAACTATATTTATTATAAGTAGCACGTTGCTAAATTTAACTGACTAAGATTTCATCTTGAAAAAATCTATACCTCGCTACCTATATTCAAGTTTTTTTACATTGGTATTTTTTGTAATATCAGTACCTCGCTTTGCTCAAAAAAACTACTCGTTGCAACAAGAAAACATCCCAGAAGAGCTAACAAATAAATACATTACAAGTATACTACAAGATAAATATGGCTATATGTGGTTTGGTACCAATATGGGTCTGTTAAAGTACAATGGATATAGTATTAAGACCTATCAACTGCCTTTGATTGATACTACTGAGATGGATAGCCAACGAAATATTACAGTAACCAGCTTAAGTGAAGCTAATAATGGTAATATTTGGGTGGGTGGATTACATGGAGAAATAGCCCTTTTCGACCGCAAAAATAATCGATTGGTTCCTTTCGATATGAATCATAAATCGAGAAACTTTTATTCCGGAAAACCCACTTTCAGGTCACCCAGTGATTCCAGTATTATTACTGTTGCAGATTCTTTACATGCACTCAACAATCCTGATAGTATGATCACATCTGGCTCTATTACAGAGATTTATCAAGATTTGGATGGCAGTATTTGGACAAGTGTTAGTAATTCGTTTGGGTTCTATCGATTTTTCCCAGATAGCAATTCTTTTCATAACAAATTTGGAAAAGTAGATAGTGTTAAATGGATGGTTAATTGGAATAATAATCTTAAAGTTACATACGACTGTCCGATTAATTTCTTTGAGGATAGCAAAGAAAATATGTGGATAACTGGTTTTAATGGTATTCTTAAAATAGATTCATCAAAAAGCAATCAAGAACTCTTTCTGGTAAATGAAGAATATAATACATATAATTTTGTAAATGCCTTTTTACAAAAAAGTATCTTTGTTGATGATAGTTTGATCATCGCCACATAACAAGGTACAGGATTAACTATTTTTAATATTCAAACCCAGAAATACGAGCATTATTTATATTCCCATCAAAACATGCTCACATCTAATAAAAAAGGATATGAAGATATGGTCTTCAGATTTTGCCCTGACGAAATCTACAAAAATTATTATACAGCTAACAAATATTTTGAGAATCATTCTATCTTATTTTATGATAAATTAAAAGGTAAAATATGGAGTTTAGCCTACCTTATTTCTTTAGATCAGTGGTTGTTTTTAACTTTTGATGTACAAACCAAAACATTTGAAGAAGTAAGCATAAAAAATGGCTTCGATAAAAACGGTAAATATCAAGATGGAGGCTTTCTTTCTAGCAAGTTAGAACAAAATGCTGCCAAAATTGCATTTACAGATGTGTATCAAGATGCAACAAATAATATATGGTGGGGAACAAAAGATGGTGTATCTAAAATTTCACCACAAAGTAGTGCATTTCAAACTATCAAAACAAAAAAAGACGATATCCATTCGACATCTTCAAGCGATAAAAATGGTAATGTTTGGTATACTATTGAAGATACTTTGTTCTATTATGATGTAAACGTTTCTTCTTTAGCTTCTTATCCACTAAAAAACCATTTTAATAGTAATATGGATAGAACAAAAGGCCATACATTATTTACCATTATCGATATATATTTAGATAATTCAGATACAGTTTGGCTTGCTACAAATGATGGACTATTCGCATTTAATACCTTATCTAAAAAATTCAAAAGAGTAGATATTTCTACTTGGCAAAAAAGTATGCTAGCTCAAAAGCAAGACTATAACCAGAGGTATTTTTTAATAACTTGTAACGGGCTATCTCAGGAAAAAAATGGCGATTTTTGGCTGAGCTACTTTGGTAGATTAGTCAACTGGAAAGTTAAAGAAAACAAGGCATACAGCATTGTTTTTCCATTATGGACATGGGCAAAAGGTTTTGGGAGTAGAACAAGTGAAATAAATATAGACCCGAAAGGTAAAGTTTGGGTCGGTACCTTAGATGCTGGTCTACATGTCTTTAATCCAGATGATATTAAAGACCCTATGGATGTATCTATTGATATTTTCAAAACCTTTAATTTTGAAGGTGCTGAACCCAAATTTGTTGATTCTAAAGGTAATATGTGGGCTACCTCACTTTCATCTGGTGTTATCAGAATCAATACCGAGACATATAACTATACACAGTTTACTAAAGATGAAGGACTAGCGGATAACAATACTTTTAATGTAATAGAAGATCGAAAAGGGAGAATTTGGATAGGTACTGCTAACGGACTTTCTTGCTATACCCCAGAAACAAAAAAGTTTAAAAACTATTACAAAAGTTATGGTTTGCCTTCTAATATTATTGGAGGCAGAAAATCGTCTTTAACCTCAAATGGAGAAATATTTATTCCTACCAATAAAGGCATTGTTATTTTTGATCCTGATAATATTTATACAAGTTCTATCAAACCTAGAATAGCTTTTACAGACTTTAAAGTTAATGGAAAGGAATTATCCATTAGTCAAAAAAACTCTCCTTTAAATAGTGATATTTCATTAAGCAAAGCCATTACACTCCCCTATTGGCAAAATGATCTGTCAATCAGTTTTTCTGCACTCCATTTCGATGATACACAGAAAAATCAGTATGCAGTTTTTATGGAGAATGATGATGAAAATTGGAGAAATATAGGAATCCAACATACTGTGGAATACACGAATTTGAACCCCGGTAGCTATATTTTTAATGTGAGAGCTTCTAATAGTGATGGTGTATGGAACAAAACAGGTATTACTCTCGATATTACTATTTTACCTCCGTGGTGGGCTACTTGGCGGGCTTATACAATTTACATAGCACTAATTATCAGTTTATTAGTGCATTTTACAGATACAAAATTAACCGAAAATTACAATTGGCAGAAGCCAAACGATTACATGAATTAGATAGTTTTAAAACGAGGTTTTATACCAATATCACACACGAATTTATAACTCCCCTTACAATTATATTAGGTTTAGCCAAAGATGTAATCATTAAACGGAATCCTAGTTCTCTTCTTCAATTAGTAAATCAAATGCTTGATCTTTCTAAGATTGAAAGCGGTACATTAAAAGTAAATCTCAGTCAAAGTAACATTATTGCTTATCTTAAATACCTCACAGAAACTTTCCATTCATTAGCTGAAAACCATCAAATTACCATTCATTTTATTTCTGAACTACATGAAATTAACATGGATTATGACAAAGATAAGATTCTACATATTATTACCAATCTACTTTCTAATGCTGTAAAATTTACTCCCAAAGGTGGCAATATCTATTTATTAGTCGACCAAATTATCGATAATAACCAAGTATATTTACAGGTAAAAGTAAAGGATACTGGCATCGGTATTCCAAATGAGGAACTAGCACTTATTTTTGACAGGTTTTATCAGACAAATAATTCCATTTCGAAACATAGTGAAAATTCTGATTTTGGTTCTGGCTTAGGACTCGCAGTTACAAAAGAGCTTGTACTGTTACTTAAAGGAGAGATTTTAGCAAATAGTAAAGTTGGTAGAGGCACAGAAATAATATTAAAACTACCTATTACTCAACATGCCAAGATTATTAATGAAGAATTTGATAATGATGTACTCCAAGAAATTAGAACTTCTAATAAACCTGAAAAAGAAGTAATTCAGCAAGAAGTAAATCAAAATAACAGTATGTCTTTAATCTTAATAGTAGAAGATAGTGCAGATGTTATCTATTATTTAAAAACATGCTTAAAATATGATTACAAAATTGAAACCGCTTCAAACGGAAATGAAGGTATAAACAAAGCAAAGGTTTTGGTTCCGGATATAATTATAAGTGATGTAATGATGCCAATAAAAGATGGTTATACACTCTGTTATGAATTGAAATCTGATATTTTAACCAGTCATATTCCAATAATTTTACTTACAGCCAAAGCCATGTTAGAAAATAGAATTGAGGGTTTAGAAGCAGGAGCCGATGCATATTTAACCAAACCGTTCGACAAAGTTGAACTGGAAGCTTGTATCAAAAACCTCATGATGCAGCGAGAAAGATTATGGAAAAGTTATAGATCTGCAAAAGTTAATGATTCTACCTTAAAAGGTTTGAGTATACAAGACAGCAAATTCATTGAAAAAGCGCATAACATACTAGATAGATACAAATCAGATTCTGACTTTAATGGCGAGAAATTACTAAAAGAATTGGGAGTAAGTAGAACTTTTCTGCACGTTAAATTAAAGGCACTTACAGGAAAATCTACAACAGAATTTATCCGAGTTTACAGACTTAAATATGCAGCTAAACTCATCAAAAACGGCTATGGAAACCTTACAGAAATCTCACTAGAAACAGGGTTTGCTAACCAAAGTTATTTTTCCAAAGCTTTTAAAGACTATTATGGTGTTTCACCCTCAACTTTTGCTAAAGAAAAAAGTTAGCTTGCTGTTAATACACTTGATTTAGCGTACTTTAACCCGATAATAGTAATATCATCTCTTTGTTCCATATTTTGCTGATGCTTTTTAAGCGAGTTTGAAATGATTACTTTTTGCTGTTTCAAGGGCAAATCGGCTACACAGCTTAATATTTTGCTAAATCTTTCTGAACCGTACCTCTTACCTTCTGGATCGTTTTGGTCAATTAATCCATCGCTATACAAATAAATAACAGCATCTTTAGGGAGAGTTAAATGACTGGATTCAAATTTCTTATTTGGGTTTTCTATACCGCCTATTCTTTTTCTAGAACCTCTTACAGTATGCAGATGCCCATCCAAATAATAATCCATACGTTGATAGCTACCTCCAAAAACAATATCTAATTCGTCTTCTTTTTCATCAATAACTAATACAGAAACATCCATTCCATCTCTGTTGTTAGTTAGCTCTTGTTGAAGAATACTTTTTAAATAACTATCTACTTTGTACATGATCGAGGCAGGATCATACTCCTGTTCTATTTTCACAATCTGATTGAAAACTGCATTCCCGATTAATGTCATAAAAGCACCTGGAACACCATGCCCAGTACAATCTGCTTCTATAAAAATGGTCTTCTTACCAAACTTATGCATCCAATAAAAATCACCAGATACAATGTCCTTAGGTTTATATAGTATAAAATGTTCTTCAAAAGTGCTTTGCAAGGTTAGCTGATCAGGTAAAAATGCCTGCTGTATAGTTTGGGCTGCATTAATACTTTCATTTATTCTTCTCTGGTATCTCAACAATTCAAAATTGCTTTGTTCTAACATCTTACTTTGTTGAAATAGCTGTTTCTGTGTCTTTCTTAATTGACCGTTACTATCCGTCAAGAATTGATTCTTCTTTAAAAACATTTTAGACAGATAAAATATAATTATGGTTATGCAAGAAATATTAATTAAGGCTAACAAAGTTGAAACATTATGATTTAATGTTTCTGGTCGTAAATAGGCTAAATAAGGCTCTATAAAGTACGATAAAAAGCATAATCCAAGAAAGATAATAAACCACCAAAAATCTCCTTCTCCTCTTTTAATAACGCTTGTTACAAACAAAGATATGAGTGACCAAAGCATTACTATACCTGATGAAAGATAACCTCCCAATGTCCATTGTAAGGCAAAAGGAAGCATTAAGCTTATAAATATTTGTATATTTCTAGCAAAATCAAACTTTTTTGAATAATTGAAATAAAGTAAGTTAAAGAAAGTAATGACAACATAACCATAAGGGATATAAGATTGTCTATATAGTTCAAGAAATAATAAAAGTGAACCCCAAAGTATACCTCCGCAAGACATTAGCATACCCATATAAACCATCATATTTTTGCTATTCCTCACAGCTCTATCTTCTGCTGGAAGAACACCAATAATTGAAAGCTTTCCTAAGATGTGAGAAAAATTGATAGCCGTGTTCATTATTGTTGAGAGTGATTAATAAACAGTGAAACCATCAGTTTTCTCAACATAATAGAGTTTATAAATACCCTATTTGTTAAATTAAGGTATCCTAGTGAAGGAATTATTTTAAAATACTTTTTCAACTTTTTCATATCTGCACACACGATTCTATTTGCCCTAAGTATTAACATATTTACTTACAATCATAACTTTTAAGCTAATTAAGCGTATTTCAAGCAAGATTTTTCTATGCTTCTATAATAAGCAATAGCTTATATATTTAAACCGAAAAACACCAAATGCATTATACTTATATAGTATCATTTACATATTGTTAAGTTTTAAGTAATATTCGAAAAGTATAATTAAAAGTTAAAATGATCATAAAAGTTAATAGCCTAAACACAAAAACGATACAAAAAGTATTTTTAGAAGGTAACCTATAGTTCCATTTGCTACTTAACAAATAGCATTTTTTGTATTAATCATACTTTACAGTACTTTTTTATTAACAATAAATAGCATTTGAAGATGATAAATCTGAGTGTTTTTCCCCTCATTTTATCAATTAATAGCTTTTTAAAATAGGTTTAACCAGATTCAGGGTTAGCTTTTCTACATCTGTCTCTGTATATACATATAAAAATTTGAATTTTTCTTAACTTAAAGGAATGGCAAGGTTGCTAATGTAATAATTACAAAATTGTCAAAAGGGTTAAAGTATTAATATGAAGAAATTGTACAAATAATTGAATAAAATAGAAAAATTCACCACCGGAAAAAATCTTGTATATGGTGCAGCTTTGCTATCTGCATTATTAATTTTTCTTGTAGCTATTCCAATCGGGGAAACACACTGGTCAGTAGATTTTATTGGTCGTTTCCACCCATTGTTTGTACACATTCCTATAGGTGTACTTTTGGGTCTTTTCCTATTGGAGTTTTTAAATTTACTTCGACCATCTCTTCAATTAAAACCTGCTTGTAACATCTTATTATGGTTTGCAATAATCTCTGCTGTACCCACTATTATCGCTGGAAAATTTCTAGCAGTTTCTGGTGGATATGGTAGCCAGACATTAGTTATTCATAAATGGTTTGGCCTTTTTACAGTTATTCTTAGTATTTGGCTTTTAGTGTTACGCCAGCAAACTAAAGCATCTTCGCTATCTAAATTCACCAATTACCATAAAGCCTTACTTTTAAATGTATTCATCTTAGGATTAACAGGACATTATGGAGGTTCGCTAACACATGGCACTAATTATCTCACAGAAAGTTTACCACCAGAACTCAAATCGCTATTTGGAGACGATCCCTATGAGTTAGATGGTATAGTTGCCATGGAAGCAAGTCTTGTAGACCAAACTCTAAACTCCTACGATTTTGCAAAAGATATTGAGCCAATTACCAAAACCTATTGCATTAGCTGTCATAACGAAGAGAAGCAAAAAGGAGGGCTCAGGTTAGATAACATCGATCCTGATTTGGTTTATGGTAAAGATGCTGAAACTTGGCGAGCTATGCTAAATATGATCAATACTGGTGAAATGCCTCCTAAAGAAGAAGATCAATTAAAGGATGAAGAAAGAACGGTTTTAGTCGACTGGATTACAGCTTCGATACATTATGCTGTTGAGGTAAAAAAATCTGAAGAAACAGGCGTTATCAGAAGATTAACCAGAAATCAATACACTAATTCACTCAATAAAATATTAAATGTCTCTATACGCTTCGGAGATGTATTACCAGAAGATGGCAAATCTGAAATGGGTTTTAGTAATAATGGAAATGTTTTACAAGTTTCTCCGCTGCATATAGAATACTTCAAACAAATTGCTAGAGAAGCTTTAGATAAAGCCATTGCTCCTCCTGAAAAACCTACAGTTACTCATTACAGAATTACTTTTGGAAAGGGAATTGGTGTAGGGAAAGTTTCCGCAATGATTGGTGGTTACCAAAGTGCTCCAATTAATTCAGATGATTTTACTGTTGAAATACTCGATGAAGATGGAAAGCCAAAAACTGGTTTAGACAGTCTTGAAGAAGCTCATCTTACAGAAATCAAAATGAATATTGGTGTTGGAATGCGTGGTTCTGATGCAGATCGCTATGAGGTGGTAGATGAGGGAATAATGCTCTACTCAGCTTTACCACATAAAGAAGTAACTCCAAAATCTTGGCAAGGTCCTTCTCCTAATTTAAAATTGTTATTCCGCAATTATTTTCCAATGAATGGCGATTTTAAATTTAGAGTAAAAGCTTCTAAAGGTTATCAATGGTATTCTCAAAAAGAAGGATTTATTGCTTTAAGAAATAAAAAACCTGTTAAAGGTATTCGAGAAGTAATCAATCTAGAAGCAAAAAACTGTAAAGAAACAGCTAACCTACAGCTAAAAAATGACTTCTTGATTCCTAAAGAAGTAACAGGAGAAAGTATAGCAAAATATAAATTTATTGCGCCTAAAGAAGGCTATTACCAAATAGATTTTGCGCATCCTTATGTGGCAGACGATGGCATGCCATCTATGACATTAAAGGTAGATAAACACAAAATACAAGAACGATTACACTTTGATAAGTCTCTGGAAAGCACAAAAGAACTAATCACGCAAGTTACTTTAGCATTTCTTAAAGCTGGTGAGCATACTTTAGAAATCGGTGGCAATTTCTTTGTTGGATTTAGCAAAGTAACAGTTACACCATTTCCAGAAGACCATCCAATTTCAATTCAATTAAAATCTGAAGCAGAACAAAGTAGGGCTAAGTATGATAATGATGTGCCGGTTATAAGGGCTTTTGCAGGTGCTCGAACAGACGATGGAATGGATTATAAGACATTTGATAATTTCCAGAATGTGACTGCTAAAATAGGTGAACCTGATACTTATACTTTTAAAGGAAGATTGGAAAATTTACCTATTCCGGTAATTGATACAGTAGAAACAGAAATTCTGGCAAATATCATGATTCTCGGTTTATGGAATGATTATCTGGTAAAAGACAATCAAGATTCTGGCCCGCCATTATTAATTAAATCGCTAGAATTTGAGGCTCCATTCTATCCAAATTGGCCACCAGAAAGCCACGAAAAGATATTTTTCACTTCACCTGATAAAGACAATAAAGAGCTTTACACCAAACAAGTACTGAAAAAATTTATTGAAGAAGCCTATCGCAGGCCAATGGCTGATAAGGACATAGAGCCTTATATGAAATTCTGGAATAACATTAAAGGTGATTACGATCGATATGAAGATGGCGTAAAAGAAGTACTTGTAGCAGTGCTTTGCTCACCAAATTTTATTTATTTGGCTGAACCTGAAAGCGATGCCTCAGAAGATGAAAAAGAGTTCTTTTTAGCATCTCGACTATCTTATTTTCTTTGGAATTCACCTCCCGATGAAGAACTAATAGAATTAGCAGAAGATGGTGATTTGCATGAAACAAGTACGCTCAAAGACCAAGTAAATAGGATGTTGCAAGATGAGAAATCTTGGAGAATGATTGAAACTTTTGCAGAAGAATGGCTTCGAATAGATCGCCATAAAGCCATGAGTGTGAACGTGAATGAATATGAAGATTTTACTCGATTTGTGAAACAAGATATGGCCAATGAAACCAATCATTTCATCCATCATGTACTAAAAGAAAATCTGAGTATTTTCAACCTGATAGAATCAGACTTTGCCATGTTAAACCAGAATTTGGCTGAGTTTTATGGAATTGAAGGTGTGAAAGGCAGCTATTTCCGTCCAGTTGCGATTACTTCTGAGATGCATCGAGGTGGTTTATTATCGCAAGGAGCATTCTTAAGTGGGCATTCAGATGGCACACAGGCACATGCGATTAAGCGTGCTGTTTGGTTAAGATCAAAAATTTTGGGAAGCCCACCACCACCACCGCCGCCAAATGTACCTGAACTCGATCCGGAAACACCTGGCTTCGAGCAGTTAACACTCAAAGAACAGCTTTTTATTCATAGAAATAGTCCATCTTGTATGGATTGCCACAAAAAGATCGATCCTTATGGAATTGCATTTGAAAACTACAATGCAGTTGGCCGCTTTGAGACGATGGCAAAAGAAAAGCCGATCGATACAAAAGCAGAACTACCAAATGGACATGAAGTAGATGGCATTGATGAGATAAAGAAATATATTTTAGAAATGAAAAGCGAAGATTTTACTCGCTCATTGGTGAAATATTTATATGCCTATGCATTGGGTAGAGATGTAACATTTGTAGATGAAGAAGAGATTGAATCGATTGTGAGAAAAGTTCGGGAAGATGATTACCAGTTTCAATCAATATTCGAAAACATAGTAACTAGTCCATCATTTAAGGGAGAATTCAAATCAAAAACATTATGGGGAAGAAATCTTTAAAATTAGATAGAAGAACATTTGTGAAAGGTCTTGGTGTTGCTTGCATGCTTCCTTATATGGAAGCAATGGGAAACCCATTTGAAGGAGCCAAATCAAGTTCAGAAATCCCTAAGCGTCTTTGCTTTATGTATTTCCCTAATGGTGTAGGTCTACCTCCGGCAAACAATCCAGATTATAAAGATTGGAGTTGGTTCCCCATGGGTGCTGGTAGAGATTTTCGATTTACTAAAACTCTTTCTCCATTAGTGCCTTACAAAAAGGATCTTTCTATTTTTGGTGGATTAAGCCATCCTAAAAGTAGAAATTTGCTAGGCCATCTCGCTGGTGATACTTGGTTAACAGGTGGAGATTTAAGAGGAAATGAATATCAGAATAGCATTTCTTTAGATCAAGTGGTGGCTCAAAAATTTAGTAAGTTTACCAGAATTCCATATTTGGCACTTTCAACAGATGGCGGTGTGGGTTACAAATCTCGTGTATCTACACTTTCATTCGATCATACAGGAAAAGCACTTCCTTCTGAACACCGCCAGAGACAAATTTTTGAACGTTACTTTGCTCCGGGAGGTGGAGCGACTACCAATGCACGACAGAAAAGTCTGCAACAAGATCAAAAAATTGTAGACATGATTTTAGATGATAGTAAAAGGCTACAAAAAAGATTAGGCAAAAATGACCAACAAAAGTTAGATGAATACATGACTTCCCTTAATTCTGTGGAAGAGCAAATTAAAAGAAATGAAAAATGGTTAAATGTTCCGATGAAGGATTTTAGTGCCGATCATTTAAATTTTAATGTAAATGCTTCTGTTGATCCGGAAAGTTATATTAGATCTACAATTGATCTAATGGTACTTGCCATGCAGGTTGATCTCACAAGAGTGATGACCTATATGATTGCACGAGAAGATGGCCTTGGCTTAGGCGAAAACTTCCCTAAATTGGCCTTAGGTTTAAACCGTGGACACCATACTATTAGCCACGATAAATCTGCAAACCATTGGAAAGAATGGGGAAGTTACGATCAATGGATTGCCAAGCAATTTGCCTATTTTCTAGATAAAATGAAAAATACACATGATGAATACGGTTCATTACTAGACAATACAATTGTACTTTATGGAAGTGCCTGTAGTACTACACACGATGCTGTAAACTATCCATTAATTTTAGCTGGTGGAAAGAATATGGGTGTACAACACGGCAAGTATGAAAGATTCGACGACCATACACCAATGTCTAACCTTTTTGTAAGTATGCTTAATACTTTAGGTATTGAAACTAGTAGCTTCTCAGACAGCACAGGCAAACTTAAAACGGATATTTTGGCTTGATAAAATGTAATTTGAATGTATTAATCAATTGGCTACGAAGCTATCTTAGCGCCTAATACCAATACATCATCAATCTGCTTTTCAGATTGTTTCCATTCTATAAATGCATCTTTGAGTACATATAATTGCTCTTGCATTGGCCTATGTGCATTTTCTTCAATTAGAGAACGCATCCTTTTTTGCCCTAACTTCACTTTTTGCTCTTCTCCACCAAATTGATCTTGATACCCATCTGAAAACAAATAAAGACTTACCTCATTTTCATATGTAATAACATGCTTATCAAAAGAATTATCTAAACTTTTTACTTGCCCTCCCACTCCTTTTCTATTGCCCTTAATTACCATCATCTCATTGTCTTTTATAAGATATAACGGATTTCTAGCACCGGCAAATGCTATTGTTTTCTTTGAAGGTGTAATTGTACACAAAGACATATCCATTCCATCTCGGCCACCATTTTGATTTTGATGCAATGTATTTACAACCTCACTATGAAGTAACTCAAGAATTTCATCTGGTTCAGTAATGCCATAACCATTGATGATTTTATTTAACAGTGTGTTTCCAATTAAAGACATAAATGCCCCTGGAACACCATGACCTGTACAATCTACAGCCGCTAATATAATTTTGTCATTTCTTGTTGTTGCCCAGTAGAAATCACCACTAACCACATCTTTAGGTCTAAAGAATACAAAATATTCTGAAAAGATGTCCTGCAAAAGATCTTGCTTTGGCAATATAGAATTTTGTATTCTTTGTGCATAATTGATACTATCAGTAATATGTTTATTTTTTGTCTGAATAGTCTCAAAAGATTGTTTTAACTGCTTTTCTGCAGCTCTTCTATCAGAGATATCTTCAGCAATTACAATGTAACCAGAGGCCTCACCAACTTCATTTTTAATACTTGCAATTGATAGCGATACTGGAAAAGAATTGCCATTTTTTCTTACAAAATTGATATCTGTAATGAATGTATTATTCCCACTAGTGAGCTGTGCTGTAAATAAGCCAAATTCATTTTCTACTTCTACTGATTTGTTTAATGCCTCCACTTTCAAATTTGCCATCTCAACAGAATCAAAAAATAAAGCTGGTGTTTGCTTATTAATAACTTCTTCTGCATTGTAGCCAAGAAATTTCTCTGCAGTTTTATTAAAGCTAGTGATAATCCCATTAGTATCAGTAGCAATAATGATTGCCGCTGCACTATTAAACAATGCAGATTGAAAAGCATAAGCCTCCGAAAGTTCTTCCTGAAAGTTTAATAATTCTTGATTGTGTTTACGTGTGCGCTCTTCAACATTTTTATGCTCAGTAATATCTTGCTGAACATATATATATTTGTCAACTTCTCCCTTTTCATCGAAAATTGGAGTGATTTGGATGCAACTCCAATAAGGAAGCCCTAATCTGTGATAACATTGAAACTCTACAAAAAATGGAATTTTCTGCTTTAAGAATTTACAGATGTGGTTTTTAGTTTCCAAATTTATCTCATCCCCTTGTAGTAATTCCTCTGGTTTTTTGCCAATAATGTCTTTTAAAGTATACCCAGATATTTGAGAGAAACCTTTATTTACCCACTCTGCTTTTCCATCTTTATCCGTAATAATTACTCCATTGCTCACCTCTTCTGCTACTTGCGACAAGAGCTTTAATTCTTTCTTTTGGCGAACCAATAAGTTATAAGAAATTTCAAGATCTGTATTTTTATCACTAAGGCTTTCATTCATTATCTTCATTTCCTCAGCCTGATTCATCAACTCTTCTTTTATGTTTTCGAGCTCCTCATTACTATCTTTTAGCTGACTTTTTTGCTTTTGAAGCTCATTCTGTTGTATCTTAAGTAGTCTGTTTCGATCTTTTAATTTCAAATAATTTCTATCCAGCGCATTAATTACAGGTCTAAAAATAAAGAGGCCTTCAATTGCCAATATAAGTAATGCGACTAGTAAAAGACTAAATTCTATTTTCTCTAACTGTCGAATTTTATTGTTCGATTCAAACTCATATTCATTCACTATTTGATCCATAATAGATAAAAAATCTTTCTCATTGGCTAAAATGGTGTGAACTGATTTGGCAACAGTAGTAGAATCATAAGTATGTGTATCTACAAGAATATTTACACTTTTCTGAATTTCTTTAAAATGCGGATTTAACTTGCTAAACAAATTCTGTATCGATGCAGTGTTTTCTATGCTTTTAAGGTGCAAACACGAATCTCCGTATTGTAAACCAAAATGAACTTTTTCCCATAACTCAAAAACTTCTTTTAATTCCTTTTTTGAGTCTGTAATATTAAATTCAGCATAATCAATAATAAGTGCAAGCTTCGCTATTTTCTGGCTCAACATACGCTGGCGCCCAGCAATGTTAATTATACCTGCATCACTAGATAATTTTAATATACTGTGGTGTATTAATAATTGACTAAAAATGATGATGATGGCAATAATTGACAAAGCAAGAACATAGATTTTTCTTAATCCATTGGTAGGGTGTTTAGTTCTTGATCTCATCTGTAGCTGTTTAGACGTTCATAGCTTTATACAGCCTTAATAGGCTTTTGTTAATGATGTTAGTACTAGTTACAGCGTTTCTAATTTATCTAAATTATTTGGTGGTTTAGTTAGCTTTAATCAATTTGAAAGAGGTATTAATAATATTTAAACAATTAGTTTACCCAATTATAAACAGACTTTTATTTTGCTGATTTTCAATGAGATAGTGTAATTTCATCATTAAGATATATCCCATATTGAAACTTAATTCCTGTATTTGGATTAATTCCCATAAAAAAGAAACCACAATTAAGATTGATTTGATAAAAAAATAGCCTGAAATTTTGGCTAAATATCACCAAAACTCAGGCATTAATATTATTAAAAGAGATTAGAGAATTTTAAGCTTCGCAACTAGAACAAGTCACCAAATTAGCTACAAATTCTTTAGAAACACTCTGACTTCTTTGGTAATAAAGTGTTTTCACACCCAGTTTCCATGCTTGAATAAGTAAGTTATTCACCTCTTTAATTCTCAAGTTTGATGGAATATTAAGGTTAAGACTTTGCGATTGATCTATGTATTTTTGTCTTATAGCAGCCTGTTGTATAATTTCTAATTGACTGATTTCTTTGAAGGTTTTAAATACAGATTTCTCTTCGCTAGTTAACTCAATCAAATGTTGAACACTACCATGATTTAGCAATATACTTCTCCAAGTATCTTCATTATCTAGTCCTTTTTCAGCAAGTAATTCTTTAAGGTATTTATTCTTACGCATAAAGTTTCCTTTTGCCAAACCAGCTTTATAGTAATTGCTGCTATATGGCTCAATACCTGGTGAAGCTTGTCCCAAAATTGCTGAAGAAGAAGTGGTTGGAGCAATCGCCATTAAGGTCGTATTTCTTCTGCCATAATCTTTCAAAATATCTGGTTCTCCATATATTTCTGCCAATTCTTCACTGGCTTTATCTGCATTATCCTTAATGTCTTTAAACATGGTATTATTGAGTAATTTGGCTTCCATGCTTTCAAAAGGTATCATATTCTTTTGCAGATAAGAATGCCAACCCATTACGCCTAAACCTAATGCCCTATGCCTTTTAGCAAATTTATTAGCAGAAGCCAGATAATAATTATCTTCAGTTTTAGCAATAAATTCTTGTAACACTGCATCCAGAAAATAAATGGCTGTTTTCACTGCATCTGTGTCTTTCCATTCGTCGTACAATTCTAAATTCATAGAAGACAAACAACAGATAAACGATTCTTCTTTGGTAGATGGCAATGCAATCTCAGCACACAAATTACTAGAACGAATTGCCAGATTTTTGTCTTTGTAAACCTGAGGCTTGTTCTTATTAATGTTATCTGTAAAGAAGATATACGGTAAGCCTTTTTGCTGTCTGCTTTCCAATACTTTTGCCCAAATTTCCCTCTTTTCTCTATCTCCATCTATCATGTCCTGCATCCAGTAATCTGGCACACAAACTCCAAAAAACAGGTTTTGTATGGGATTCCCAATATTTTTGATCTGCAAAAACTCCTTAATATCTGGATGATCTATATCTAAATAGGTAGCAAAAGCACCTCTTCTTACACCACCTTGCGAAATGGTATCCATTGCAGTATCGAAGAGTTTCATAAAGCTAACAGCTCCACTACTTTTACCATTATCTGTAACTGCAGAACCTCTTTCTCGCAATTCGCCAAAATACCCAGAAGTACCACCACCAATCTTGGTTTGCATAATAACTTCACCTAGTTTATGCGTAATTCCTTCGATATTATCTGGTACAAATACATTAAAGCAAGATATTGGCAAACCTCTTTCTGTGCCCATATTTGCCCAAATTGGCGAGCTTAAACTCATCCATCCCTTCTCTATTACCTCAATAAAAGAAGGTATTAATTCTGGTTTATATAATCTTTTCGCCGCTGCAGTTGCAATTCTTTCTATTGCAGTTTTTACAGTTTCTCCTTTTAGTAAATATCCTCTGTTTAATATCTGCTGACTCTCTTCATTCAACCACCAAAGTCTTTCCATGTTTGTATTCTAATTATAATGTTGCTTGTTGAAATATTATCTGTTCTTTGTTATGGGTTTATCTAAAACTCATTAAAATAAATCGTCGGCTGTAATGCTTTTATCGTGCTTTGTATAGTCTACAGGACGCTTAGCAAAGAAATCATCCAAACTATTAGCAAAAATTTCTTCTTCGAACCAAGCCATTTTTTGATACTCCGATTCAGTAACAGCATACATTTTAGGTAAACCAATTTGATTTAAGCTATCATCTACTCGGTATTTCATAAAGTTGAGTAGGTTTTCTTTGTTAATTGTTTCCAGCTCTCCATCAGCAAAGATCCAGTCTAAAATTTCAGCTTCTATATTGATAGATGATGAAACAATGTCTTTGATTTTGCCCTGCATTTCTTCATCAAAAAACTCGGGAAATTCTTCTTTGATTTTGTTTACTATAAAAATACCAGCATTAGCATGTATTTGCTCATCTATAGATGTCCAAGCGATTATGTTACTGATGTTTTTCATCAGTCCTTTAAAGCGTTGAAATGATAGAATAATGGCAAATTGGCTAAATAGAGACACATTTTCAATCAGGATTGAAAACAAAATAAGTGAAAGTAAATATGCTTTTCTATCTTGCGATTTTGCACTTGAAAGCGCATCTGAAAGGTAACTTACTCTCTTTTTAATTACAGGAGTTTCCATCAGTTTTTCAAATTCTCCATTGTAACCTAAAACCTCAAGCAATCTTGAGTAAGCTTCTGAATGTCTAAATTCACACTCTGCAAATGTACTACCTAAGCCATTAAACTCTGGCTTTGGCAAGTGCTGATAAAGATTACCCCAAAAAGTTTTTACTGCTACTTCAATTTGAGCAATGGCTAACAAGCTTTTTTTAATCGCTTCTTTCTCGTTTTTTTCTAGATGTGAATGAAAATCTTGAATATCAGCGGTAAAATCAATTTCTGAGTGTACCCAAAAAGATTTGTTTATAGCTTCTGTAAAATCCAGAATTTCTGCGTATTCGAATGGTTTGTAGTTAATTCTCTTATCAAAGATGCTCATTTTACTTTTTTTAACTGATTAAAATTTTAAGCATCAAAAAGTAAAATGTGGAGAAAGCAATCCCTATAAAGAAGATAAGCAGATACTATCCCCTTTCAGACATTTACTTTTGATGCGAAAGTAAAGCCACGTAGTGAAGGAAGGTAATCTGGCTTATAAAAGACTTGCTTTTACTTACAGTTGCGCAACAGCTCGCGATTTACACACGATTCCCCTCTTTTATTACAAGACGTGTAATACCTTACTACTTAGATTTTACAGGTGCAAAGCTAGCTATTAAATTTTTTAAGCAAAGGTTTTAAATGAAATTCTGTAATTGCATCTTCGGATTGATAATTTATATTGCGGTTTTTAAAGTATGCTAATTTTCATTGCTAATTCGTAAGATTGACTTGGTAATTATTAGCCTATTCAATCGCATTTTCACAAATCTTCTAAATATTTTTCTACTTTACTCTTATAGTAAAAGTCTTGATAATCTTCGATATGAAGTATGTCGTAAATGGATTTTTCCTTATCTCCAATTTGATCGTAATAGGCTTTGCAAATCATATATCCAGCCCAATAACCTGCATTTTTAGGGTGTTTTTCGCTCGCTTGCTGCCAAGGGCTCCATATACTTTTGTCCATATCTTCTTTAAAATCTTTCCAGATATCAAGCTCTCGCCCTTCAAAAGCTGCATAATCTCCATCGGTTTCACCGCTAATAAATTCGGCAATAAATTCTGCGGAGCCTTCTCTAATACTTTTCCAGAGTAATGTGTTGCCTTTCTTCATTTTACTTTGGTTAAAGTGGACTAATTCATGAGCAACTGTAACCGGAATATGGCTTCGCTCCATACTGATTCTTAGAATCTCTTTATTCCAATTTTCTGTGTATAAATCATCTGTGTGACTTAATATTTCAGTGCCTATCAGTAAACCATTCTTTGAAATTGTTCCATTAGAACTAAATCGACCTATAACAAAATATACATCTGGGAAAACAGCCGTAGGATACAAGTTTTCGAATACTTTAAAATGATCGAAAATCTGATTCTCCAAATCATGAATATCGCTCACATTTTCTCTAATAGACTGATAAAAGTCTCTATAATGAATTACAAAATCTGAGAATTTTTCTGTCGAATGAATTTTAGATTTATAAAATTCTTTTAAGCCTTTTGTGCCAACTGAAAAATAATATTCTTTAAAAATTTCTTCTGCTTTGGTAGTATCTTCTAAGGCTAAATCAAAAGCATTGTAAAAGTTATCGATGTCTGAAGTAATGATTTGGGAGTTTGCCGGTAAATCGGAAACATCTTGTTTAATTAAGATAGAAGAACAGGCTTGAAGAAAAATAATTAGAAAAAAAGTGCATATGTAGTTTATAGCTTTTCTAGGTTGAATCATAAAATCAAACTCACAAAATTGAAGTAAATAATTGATTTTGCTAAGTTATAAACTACATGGAAAAATGAGCGTTTTATACCTCTAATTGACCAAAAAACTAGTCATTTCTTATTCTAATACTTTGGTTGGCTAATTCCATTGTGCCTATAAATGAAGCTTTTTCAATCTCTATCATTTCTTTTGTTCTCCTACTAATCGGTAACATCCACAATGCTTTTTCATCTCTCCAGATATATAAAAACTGGATATTATCATCTTGCATTATTTGCTTAGTTTTAAGAGATAATTGTTCATTATCGAAGTTAAAAGGTAGGTTTGGATAAACCAGACTGGCATAAATTACCATAGAATCTACCCCGGTAGAATCTGGTTGGGGAATAGAATAACTTAATGTATCTCTATTCAAAATTTTATAATCTAATGACGAATAATTAATCGCATTAAAGACTGAGTTTTGGCTATAAGCAGAGAAGCATACTAAAGAAAGAAGAAGTAAGAATAATTTTTTCATAGCAAAGAATTAAATGTTCTGTTCTCCTTATCATTGATTTTTATTAAAAAAGTAAACTCTAGTTAAGACTCTTTTACAGTTGGCTTTTACTTAATTAAGCTTTGGTAAACATACCGTAAATGTAGTGCCTTCATTCTCAATGCTATTTACTTTAATACTCCCATTGTTCATTTCTACAAATTCAAAAACTAACCTTAAGCCTAAACCCATACCTTTTTCACCATTGGTACCTCCAGTACTTTTCTTCTCTTTTAATTGAAATAGAGTAGCCATTTTTTCAGTAGGAATTCCAACTCCCGTATCAATCACTTTTATTTTAACATTCTTTCCAAAAGTTTCTCCCTTAATAGTTATTATCCCTCCTTTTGCAGTGAATTTGATAGCATTACTTATTAAGTTTCTAATAACCGTCTGTACACTGTTTTTATCTGCTAAAACCTTCAAAGAATCAGGGATTTCTACATTCACTTTTAAATCTTTTGCTCTAAAAAGATCTAGAAAAATATCTACAATTTCTTCAATTAATGGCTTTAACTCTAAATCTTCTGGATGATGTGGAAATTGCCCTTGCTGATTAACAGCCCATGAAAGCAAATTATCTAAAAGGAAAGATAATGTACTTGAAGATTTATCAATGTGCCTTATTAACTCATCTAGTCCGTCATAATTCTTGTCCTCAATATACATTTTAATTAAAGCAACTAAACCATTAATACCACTTACAGGTCCTCTTAAGTCGTGAGAAATAATTGCAAAGAAACGATCTTTTGTATTGTTTAATTGATCTAGTTGATCTCGTTGTGTTTCTAATTCTTCATTTTGTTCTCGCAACAATTTATTTGATCTTATTTTTACCTTATTACTTTTATATAATATTAAAGAAATTATAACCACAAGAATAAAAACAACACTTAATGCTAGTCCAAGAATTAATTGAATTTTTTTCTCATTTTCCAACAAATCTACTTCTGCCTGCTTTTGCGAAACTTCAAATTCAGTTCTTAAATCAGCCATTTGCTGTATCGTCTTTGCATTGTTAAGACTGTCTTTATAAGTGATAAATTCTTTTTGAAAATAGAAAGCATTTTTATAATCTCCTAGTTCATCATACAATTCAGAAAGTTTAAAACTAGCATCTCGAATTTGTTCTTTGAGACCTTCCTCTTTACCTATCTGATAGCTTTTATGTGCATAATCGAAGGCTAGGTTTAAATCTCCGCGTTCTTTGTAAATATCCGCCATATAAGTATTATAAACAGCTATTGGATATCGATCGCCCAAATCTTCTAATATCGCTGAAGCTTTTAGAAGATTATCTTCCGCTAACTTATATTTACCTTGTTCTGCATATACAAGCCCTATGTTACCTAAATTATATGCATTGCCTATTTTAAAATTGAGCTGATCAAATAATTGTCCCGATTCTTCAAAATAGATTAATGCAGTATCTAAAATATGGTTTACTCGATAAAGCTCACCTGTATTCATTAGGCTTTTAGCCAAATTTGTAGAATCATTAACTTCTCTCAATATAGATATGCCTTGATTATAATAGTGCAATGCTGTTTTATAATTTTCTTCTACTCTATATACAGTTGCAATAGCACTCAATGCAATTGCTTCGTGTTTCTTATTTTGTGTCTTTATTGCTAATTCCGCACCATGAAAAAATGCTTTAAAAGCATCATCCAAATTTCCTTTTTTTTTATGAATATGCCCCAAATCTATGGTGGATAGATATTGCCATTTAAGATTCTTAATTTCTTTTGAGAAATTGTATGCCTGAGTAGCATAATGTAATCTTAAATCGGGATCAAGTGTATTATCTTTAAATAATTCTCGTAAAATTTCGAAACGTACGGAATCTACTAATCCAGATTGAGTATTTAAAATTTGAATTAAACTATCAAATTTATTATTATGCTGAGATATTGATTCAGTATAAATGGAAGAAAGGCCTATTATTAAATAGGCCTTTAAAAAATATTTAATTACTTTATTCGCCACCGTCATCATCACCATCATCTTTCACCTCTAATTCAGGATCAAATATATGTTCTATACCATTAATTTTATATGAAATATTATATCCTTCAGAACCTGTAGCTGCTTCACTAACCATACCTTCCCAACTACTATTAGATGAATTCTCTGTTGGATAAGTACTAAAAATATTTTGGCTGTTATCTTTTTTAGATATGCCTACAATTGCATCAATACCACTATCAGTTGCTAGTTTCCAAACTACTTTTTGACCACGTATAACTGGAGTTTTAAAATTTATATCCTCACCGATGTTACCTTCTGTATCAAATAAAACTAAATCTGTGCTTTCAGGTTGTTTTTTAATAAAAATAGTTACCATTTAATGTGTATTTTATAATAAGTGAAAATTGAAAGCGCCTTTAAATCTAGGCGAATTAATTGTATTTTTAAAACTTTTGATTGGATAAATCTGCAAATAGAACTTTGAAAAAGTTTGCATATTGCCTAAATTTCAACTTTTACTATTTTTCAATATTAAATTCTGATTTTACCTCTATTTTATTAAATAGCCATTATAAATATTAAATTATTAAACTATTTGAAGCTCCTTACTTGGCTCGTTTACAAAATCATGATTATGAGAAACTGCTTAATCACTATCCAATAAATTATTTTTCAATTAAATAAATTCTTCTATTTTCTTATAGTAAATAGAGGGGAAATTATTTGGACAAAAAATAATAAAAAAATGAACTGGTTTAAACTTTTGACAGATTTTTGATCCACCTTATCATAGCAAAGATGTAATGCCAAGCATTCCAACTAAGCCAAGTAGTATCAAATCGATTGAGCATTGTTCGATAGCTATCCATCCAAGCATTTGTTCTTTCTATTTTATAACGTTCTTCATACATCAATTCGTCAAAATAATTCTGGCAGTCTTCTAACTGTCTGTTATTGCCCTTGTTAGCAGGTACGTTCATGATCATTCCATGCTCGAAGCATAGCTTCTTGAGGGGTTTGGAATAGAACCCAGCATCTGCATTTAGAAACAGCCCATCTACTGCGATGCCACACTGATTCAGTATTTCGATAAGTTGCTCAAGATGCTTTTCAAGCTCAAATAAGTCATGGTGGTTACCTGAAACTGGAGGCAAAAAACCGACTACGTTTCCTTGGCGGTCTGTCAGCCAAATTGTATTACTAGTCTTTGACTTTTTCCTGCCTTGATAAGCTGTATACTCTCCACCTCTCTTAGCGGGTGTATGCGTACCGTCCATAAACACCAGACTCAGGTCTAACAAGGACTTATGAAGACTCAAAAGGTGTATCCATGCCTTTTTCCAACTGCCGTCTTTGCACCACTTGTTGAAATGATGATAGATAGCACCGTATTTTACTTTATTGCTCCTAATCAATGACTTACAAGGTAAAAGATGCCATTGCACACCTGTTTTGAGTTTGTACAGAATGGCATTTACTACCTCCCACAAAGGGACTTTGCTAACAAAACCTCGATTAGCTTGGCTTAAATACGGTATAAAATGTTTGTTTATCATACCTTTGCTTAAAATACGTATCATACTTATGAATTAGTGGAAGGTTAGAGAGCCACTAAGCTCATATTTGATGCGTATTTTTTATAAATTTCAGACTAAAAGTTTAAATCACTTCAATAAGCTCAAACCCATTTTAATAATAAGTTTGAGCTCTTTCATAAGAGGAGATCGTAATTAAACCTTTGTTGAAATATTAAATGCATCCATTTTATGATCTTTCTTAAAAAGCTTATAATCTTTTTCTACTCGTTTTGCAGCTAACCTAGCAAATCTTCTCATATCATCTATAAATACTTGAGGGAAAAATGAAGATAGTATTTTTTCTTCCGCATTGCCTTCCATAATTCCCGTATCTTCGTCAGATCGAGCATGAGTTTGGGATAGTGTCTTTCCACAAATAAATGCATAATCTACAAAGTCGTTAAAGTCTAAATCTTCAAGGTCTATTTCATTTTTAAACCTACTCCTTTCTCTAATGATATACTCTTTATCTTCGTAGTAAGCAAAACCATAAAAACGATCTCCACCAACCAAATGAGTATTATGTGCTTGAACTATATGTTGCGCACTTTCTATTTCTTTTTCAACTTTTTCAGGTATTAAACCTTTTAATGCAGAGGGCCTAGCTTGTTTCATTTCTAGAATTACATCCTGATCTACATCATCGCCATAGCCTTTTATTAAAATCCAAAACCTATTAAGCCCTAAACTTGCAGTTCCACTTCCTTTGCGTACTGCTACATCTAAAACCTTAAAATAGTTTTCATCTTTAATTTCTATCTTATTTTCATTTACATACTCATCAATCACTTTTTGAAATTTATCAACCTCTTTGGTTAAAGGCACTACTTTTTTAGAAATATGAAAACATTCTTTATCCAAATCGATATTTTTTGCTAAAAAATCTCTTTTAGGTTTCATTGATTCTTCAAGCAGCTTTTTGATAAGTTTTGGGCTATTATCTATTCTGTACTGATGCCATTTTTCTCTGTCATCTTTAGCAAATTCTTCTAAACCTTCAACATAGCCTTTTACAAAAGAAGTTGTGATTTTGTCTCTCTTCTTTTTCTTAAATCCATTTGCTTTAGCTGCTAAATAAAAGCCTGTTACTCCCCTTTTAATATCGTAAGTAAAAGGCGCAAAATACGCTTCGTCAAAATCATTTACACTAAAAAAAGGAACGTCATTTTCATTTGGCATTACACCAAAGTTTTCGGGATGTACATCTCCAATTGTAAAAACAATTGGGTAACAGTTATCTTCTCCTGAGTAATCTCTGTAAAAAATTAAGCTAGTACCTCTAAAAAACTTAAATGCTGAATCAGACAGTTTATCAAATTTTGCCTTTGCAGATTCTGGGTTGTTTTCTATACGAAAGCGATGATCTTCGCGAAGTGTATCTCTAACATAAAGTCTGCGCTCTTCTTTATTTAGCAATTTAGGATTAATAAGAATCTTACCTTTTGCTTTCTTCTGAGCAAATTCGGCAAATTGCTCTTTCTTATCTATATCAAAATAATTTTGGACATTTATGATCATTTGGTTGTTAATTCTAAGGTTTAAAAAATTGTGTTCCAGTTTAATATAGACAAGAATATAGGTGTGTTTGTTTTAAAAAAGATCTGGATTTAATACTATTTCTTTTTTAAAAAAAGCTGTATATCAAGATTGATACACAGCTTTAAATAGTCTTTTCCTAATTGAAAATGTTCTTTATTCCCTTCTTTTAAAAGGAAAAAAGGGTAGACATTACATCCACCCTCCACCTAATGATTTATATAGATCTACGATACTCTGTAGCTGTTCTCTTTTTAAAGTTATATAATCAAGTTCTGCATTCAATACCCTACCTTGGGAGTTAATTACCTCCAAATAAGTGGCATAACCTACCGAAAACATTGTATTAGAATTATCTATTGAGCGCCTTTGAACTGAAACTTCTTTTTCTTTAAGAGCTATTTGTTCGTTGAGTGTTTTATAACTATTTAATGTGCTAATCACTTCCAAATAGCTTTTCAAAACAGTCTCTTGATAATCTAAATATGCAATCCTCTGGCTAGATCTTGCCGTCTCCATTGCAGACTTCAATTGTCTTCTATTAAATATTGGAGCTGTTAAACCTGCACCTAATCTGTAAGCAGTTGATTCTGGATTTAAGAACAGTTTACTTAATTCAAAAGCATTAAAGCCTGCCATACCAAATAGTGTAATTGATGGAAAAAAAGCTGATCTAGCCACTTTTACATTTGCTTTACTAGCAATTAAATTGCTTTCTGCCATTCTCACATCTGGCCTTAATTGAAGAAGATCTGCTGGAACTCCAATTTTCAATACTTCTGGTTCTAGACTAACTTCTTCAAGAGTTACTCTTTGAATTGAGTTCTCTGGAAAGACACCTAACAACTTACTCATCGACATCTCAGCTAGGTATATTTCTCTTTTCTTTTCAATCAACAAAGATTGAGTATTTAATAACAAAGCCTCAAATTGATCTACTGCCAATTGGTTTTCTTTACCTGCACCTTTTAAATCTTTGGTGAGTTCAAAAGCCAACTGCTGATTTTCTATGTTTTGCTCTAATACTTTTATTTCTTCATCTAGACTTATAATCTCATAATACAAATTTGCAACTTCTGAAATTAGCCAAGTTTTTACACTATTTGCCATTTCTTGAGATGCCAACCATTTCGCCTGAGCAGCCTTCTTTTTATTAGCAAATTTTCCCCAAACATCTAATTCCCAATTAAATTTTGCTCCAATTATAAAATCCGTGTAAGGGTCTGGCATTTTCTTGTCTGCAGGTACCGATTCAGAGAGATTTGTATCATTATTACCTACATCATTCATTGTATAATCACCATACTTCTCAACACTTGTCTCTGCAAAAGCATTAATTTCTGGTAACTTTCCTAATTTTGCGCTCAAAAAACTGGCATTAGCAATTTTTATCCTTTCTAGAGTTCTAAGAACTTCCTGATTATTTTGTAATGCCTGATTGATAAGTGTTTTTAACTGCTCATCTTCAAAAAATAACTCCCAATGCTTTTTAGCAAAACTTTCGCTACTATCTGTAACTGCATTTTTATATGATGACGGAATACTAATTTCAGGAGTATCTTCTACCATCAAAGTAGATTTACATCCTGATAGCCAAACAATGGCTATCAGAAATGTATATTTTAATATAGAATTATGTAATTTATTTTTATCGAACTTCATTGTGGGCCAACTTCTGTGTTTTATATTCTTTTTTGTTACTAGCATATGATGACAGTGTCTCGAATATTACATATAATCCTGGGATTATAATTACACCGAATAATGTACCTATTAGCATTCCTCCTGCAGCAGCTGTACCAATAGTTCTGTTACCAATTGCGCCTGCACCTGAGGCTATTGTTAGTGGAATTAGACCACATATAAAGGCAAAAGAGGTCATTAGAATAGGACGTAGCCTTTCTACTCCACCTTTAATGGCTGATTCAATAATTCCTAAACCTTTATTTCGGTTTTGAATGGCTATCTCAATTATTAGAATTGCATTTTTACCTAATAAACCAATAAGCATAACCAGAGAAACTTGAGCAAAAATGTTATTTTCTAATCCTAATAACTTAAGGAAAAAGAAAGAGCCAAACACACCAACCGGTAATGATAATAAGATTGCCAATGGTAAAAAGAGATTCTCATATTGTGCTGCTAAAATCAGGTACACAAATAGCAAACAAATCATGAAAATATAGATTGCCTGATTTCCAGATTCAATCTCTTCTCTTGTCATACCAGACCAATCTATCTGATAACCTCTTGGTAAAACTTTCAATGCTGTTTCTTCTACAGCTTTAATGGCATCACCACTACTATATCCGTCTGCTGCTTCACCATTAATCATCGCAGAAGTAAACATGTTATACCTTGTTAATTGCTCTGGGCCAAACACACGCTCTAAATGTACAAAGTTTGAATATGGCACCATATCACCAGTTTCACTCTTGGCGTACATATCCAGCATTGATTCTGGATGAGTTCGATAACTTGGATCAGCCTGAACCATTACCTTATACATTTGACCATAACGAATAAAATTAGATGCATAAAAACTACCAATGTAACTTTGGAGTGTTTGCATAGCATCGTCTACCGCAATTCCAAGTTTTGCAGCTTTATCGTGGTCTACATGTAGAATATACTGGGGGAAATTAGGGTTGAAGTTTGTAAATACTTCTTGCAATTCTTCTCTTTCATTCAATGCCTTAACAAACTCCTCTGTTGTTCTGGCAGTTAATTCCAGATTAGTACCTGTTTTATCTAACAACCTAAGTTCGAAACCACTGGCATTACCAAAACCTGGAACCGTTGGTGGAGAGAAGAACTGAATTTCAGCATCCGAAATATGAGAAATTTTGTCTTGATATTTCTGAATTAATTCTGGCACCGAAGCATCTCGTCCTTCCCAGTTTACAAGGTTAATCATACCCATGCCATAAGAAGCACCAGCAGTTTCAGTTAATAAACTGTAACCGGCCAAAGTCGATACTGTTTCCACTTCATCATATGGCAGTAAAGCTTCCTGTACTTGATCGAGAACCACTTTTGTTCTTTCAACAGTTGCCCCCGGGGGAGTGGTTACGTTTACATAAATCATCCCTTGATCTTCTGTTGGGATAAAGCCAGTTGGCAATATGTACGATATGCCGTATGTTCCAAAAAAGAATACTGCAAGTATTACAAAAGTTAATGACTTTCTACCTACAATCTTCTTTAGTAGATCTGCATATTTAAATGAAAGATTGTCGTACCATCTGTTAAAGCCATCAAAGAATTTCTGGATAAAACTTTTCTTTCCATCATTATGATGTGGCGGTTTCAACATTATACTACATAATGCAGGGGAAAGTGTAAGTGCATTTATACCTGAAATTACAATCGCGATAGCCAAAGTTAATGAGAACTGTCTGTAGAAAATACCTACTGGGCCAGACATAAAACTTACTGGTACAAACACTGCCGACATTACCAAGGTAATTGCAGCAATTGCACCACCAATTTCTTTCATGGCTTCAATCGTTGCTTCTTTAGCTCCCATGTGATTTTCGTGCATCTTTACATGGACGGCCTCCACCACAACAATAGCATTATCTACCACAATACCAATTGCCAGTACAAGTGCAAAAAGAGTTAACAAATTGATAGAAAAACCAAATTGCTGCATGAAAAAGAATGTTCCCACAAGTGAAACCGGAACAGCAATCGCCGGAATTAATGTTGATCTAAAATCTTGAAGGAAAATATAAACAACAATTGATACAAGAATAAATGCTTCTAATAATGTGCGAAGTACCTCATGAATAGATGCATCCAAAAATCTTGATACATCATAAGACACATTGTAGTTCATTCCTGGAGGAAAAGATGTTTGCTCCAACTCTGCCATCTTCGCCTTAATATTGCTAATTACTTCCTTAGCATTAGAACCTGGTCGCTGTTTAATCATGATAGAAGCTGAAGGCTTGCCATCTGTAACAGATACCATGTTGTAATCTTCTGAGTCAAACTCTACTGTAGCTACATCCTTCACTTTAAGCAAAGAACCATCGGGCATAGCTTTTATAGTAATATTTCTATAGTCGTCTTCAGCATTAAATTTACCTGTATACCTCAACACATATTGGAGCATCTGTGGAGATTTATCAGAACTAATACCTGATTTACCGGGAGCTGCTTCTACATTTTGCCTATTAATAGCATAAATTACATCTTGAGGCGAAAGATTATAAGCAACTAATCTGTTTGGATTCAACCAGATTCGCATCGCGTAATCTCTAGAACCCATAATTTCTGCAAAACCTACCCCATCAATACGCTTTAATTCTTTAAGTATATTGATGTCGGCAAAGTTATATACAAATGTTTCGTCTTGGGTACTATCACTACTCATCAAATTGAGGTAAAGTAACATACTATTTACCTCTTTCTCCGTCATTACACCAGCCCGAATTACTTCTTCTGGTAGCTCATCTACCACCATTGCTACCCGGTTTTGCACGTTAACCGCTGCCTGATCCGGATCAGTTCCTACTTTAAATACAACAGTAATAACTGTAACACCATCGTTGGTATTTACCGAAGACATATATGTCATGCCGGGTACACCATTGATTGCACGTTCAAGAGGTGTTGCCACACTCTTTGCTAACACCTCTGCGTTTGCTCCGGTATACTGTGCAGTAACAGTTACCGACGGAGGCACAATTTCAGGAAATTGGGTTATTGGTAATGATGTAAGTGCTAGTATACCTACGATCGTGATTAATACTGATATTACAGCTGATAGTATTGGTCGTTTTATAAACAGTTCAAACATGATAGATAATTCGATTCAGTGTTTTGGTTACGTTTTACAAGGTTGTCATATGCCTCTTCTTCGGTAATCGGTGTAGGATCAACTTTTACACCATCGCGTACCTGTTGTATTCCTTCGAAAATGATACGGTCACCTGGTTTAAAATTGTCAACTACGTAGTAAACATCGAATCTTTTTATTGGTCTGAAACTCTCTACTTTAACTTCGTTTTCATTATTTAATAAATAAACATAATTGTAATCTTGCACCTCGAAAGTAGACTTTTGAGGAATTAAGAAAACATCTTTCATTTCATTTGTCATCTCAATTTTACCCGTAGCACCATGCTTTAGAAGTCCGTTTGGATTAGGGAACCTTACTCTAAATGCAATAGAACCAGTACCTCTTTCAAAATCAGCTTCCAGTGTTTCTAATACTCCTTTATGTGGGTAATATTTACCATCTGAAAGAATAAGACTTAATTCTTTAATTGCAGTTTCAGCATTGTCTCCTTGCTGAATTTTTTCACGCATATATCTTAAGTATTCATTCTCATTTACTTTATAATATGCGAATACTTCTGAGATGTCTGTAATGTTGGTCATTAAATCACCAGCAGTAACCAAACTACCAGTTTTAAAAGGAACTTTATCTACTATTCCGTTAAATGGGGCTTTAATAGTAGTATATGAAAGCATGTTTTTAGCATTGCTCAAAAGAGAAGCAGCTTCTGTAATGTTTGCTTCAGCAACAGCTAATTTAGATTTTGCTAGTTCCAGTTCAGATGAGGTTATAATGTCTTTATCAACAAGTACTTTAAGTCTTTCTACTTCTAGTTTAGCTGCATTTCCTTCTGCTTTTGCCTGATATAGGCTTGCACTTGCTCGGTTTACCATCTCTTTAAATTCGAAAGAACTTAACTGAAATAATGGTTGGCCTTTTTTTACAAACTTACCTTCGTCTACAAATATCTTGTCTACATAGCCTTCTACTTTGGCCCTAACTTCTACATATTGTACAGCCTGAATGTCACAAATGTAGGTTTGTGGTAGGTTAATAGATTTACTTTTTAGCTCTAAAACAGGTACACTAACTGGCTTGTTTTGCGTAATACGCTTGTTGTTTTTTTCGCCACACGAGGATATAAATGCACTCGTAAACACTAAAAAACAAAATAATAATAAAGACTTGTTAATCATTTAATGTTATTTGTTTAATTATAGAATATAAAGAAGTTATGCTCCAGATTATCTTTTGAGTTATTTGAACTTGTCTAAAAATCTAAGTTCTATTTATTTTTGTTGAAAAAAACTTCAACATTTTGATACAATAGTTTCAGGAAAAAGGCCAAGAATGATGTAAAATGTGTTGTGTGTTTCCCCAGTTTTAATTGAGATTTGACCTAGAAAAAGTAAGTGTTCTTACTAGCTTTTTGACTTAATATGACGTGAATATAATTTTTAAAAGCCCTCTTATCAATTACTGATGTAGGGAATAAAGATAAAATTATACCAAATACAGATATTATTGGACTGAGCTTGTCTTTCTTAATTACAATTTTTCCTAAAATCAAAAAGCTTGTTAAATTGAAATAAACCAAGAAAAAATGTTCATTAAGCATGTCAAATATGCTGTTTTTGCAGATATTTTTCAAATTGAATCCAATTATTGTGTTTGATATTAAAGTAATGTTTACCATTAATACTCACAGATTTTTTTCCCTGAAATTTAAGTGTATGAAAATATAACTTGAAAAACTTAAAAAGGTTAGAAGAAAAAATCATTATTTTAAAGTAAACACTTAACTAACTCCTTTATTAAAGTTATCATATAACAAAGATTACATTTCTAAAATTAAAGAAATTTATTTACCAAAAATCATCGGTTTTGGCTTCGAATCAGGATAAAAAGTCTTAATTAATCAAGCAAATTTACACGCAGAGTAGTTGAAAATTTGACAAAATACAAATTCTAATTTAGCAAAAAGTCTTACTGGAGAGTATAAAAATCTCACATTTTAAAGATGTAATTTCAATAATTAAATTACGTGTGTACGATGTTAAGCCTGATTGGCTTTTGTTTTCTAAATATTAGTTAACGATTTTCTATTAGATTTTTTATGAAAAAATTCTTGAAACTCTTTGTTCATTTTAAAAAAAATGAACAAAGAGTTAAGGTTACTTCAGCTCAAGTTCACTATTATTCTTGTAATTTTCTCCTCTAATTTTAAGGAAATTTTGTAGCATTTCGTCTAGCTTTTCTTTTTCTGTAGCTACTAAATTGTGCTCTTGACCTTTATCTTCCTTAAGATTATACAACTGAAACTCTTGAGAGTTACCCAATTCTATGTTTACAAATTTATTTATAGCTGCACCATTATAAGGTGGTATTAAAACCCAATCACCTTCTCTATAAGCTGTTCTGCTGGTTGCTTCTAAAATCAGGTTGTCTCTACCTTTATTATTCTTTCCTAAAAATACATCGAGCATTGCTTCGCTATCTTCTGTTGCAATATTGCTTTCAACCAAATTTGCAAGAGAAGAGAGTAAATCAACCTGACATACTAAAGCATCAGAAGTTGCTGGTTCAATTTTACCTTTCCAATAGGTAATAAAAGGAACTCGTGTTCCCGCTTCAAACAAGCTATATTTACCACCTCTAAATGGTCCCCAAGGTGTGTGGTTTCCTAGTTTTTCAACAGCATCATCATAATAACCATCGTTTAAGACTGGTCCATTGTCGCTAGATAAAATAATGATCGTATTTTCAAGTAAGCCCTCTGTTTCTAGCTTTTTCACAAACTCTCCTATACTCCAATCAGCCTCTACAATAGCATCTCCTCTCGGACCTAAACCAGATTTACCCACAAATCTTGGGTTTGGTGTTCTGGGAACATGTGGCTGCTGCATGGCATAATACAAGAAAAATGGCTCCTTTTTATGCATATCGACATATTCAATGGCTTTTTGTAAAAATGTATCGGCCATGTCTTCGTCTTTCCAAAGCGCAGCTTTTCCACCTTTCATAAAACCAATTCGGGGAATCCCATTTACAATGCTGTTATTGTGCCCATGATGCCACTTCATAGTAAGCAGCTCTGGGTTATCTTTTCCAGTTGGCTCACCTTCAAAATTTTGCTGATAATCTACTAAAATTGAATCTGTTGGATCTAAGTTCGCTACTTTGCCATTATCTATATAAACAGTAGGTACTCTATCTTGCGTAGCTGCCATTATATATGCATCATCAAAACCAACTTCGTTTGGACCGGGACTGATTTGATGATTCCAGTTTACATTGCCACTCCCCAAACCCAAGTGCCATTTGCCAACAATACCAGTATGGTATCCCTTAGTTTTCAGCATTTTAGGAATTGTTATTTGGGCTGTATCAATTAATAATGGAGCTGTTCCGGGAAGGATTTTCGCATTCTTATTTCTCCATGGATACACACCTGTAAGCAAAGCATATCTACTTGGTGTACAAGTGGCTGAGGTTGCATAGCCATTTGTAAAGCGAATGCCACCATTAGCCAATTTATCTATATTCGGAGTTTTAAGTTCTGTAGCACCATATGCCCCTACATCTCCATAACCGAGATCGTCCAAATAGATAATTACAATATTAGGAAGTGAACTAGCTTGTTCTTTAGTCTGATTTTCAATTTTACCAGTACAAGAGGTGAGTATAATTGAAAGGATTAGTGCAAAAAATAGTAGCGTCTTTTTCATTTTCAAAGTTTTCTTTCAGCATTAAATTATAACATTCGCTGTAGGAATGCCAATTCTGTAATATAATAACATTTGCTGATAGAAATACTTCTACTGAAAGTAGCTAATCCACTAACCGAAATATCACATTAAAACACCATTTTTCACTTTAATATCTTCTGGTATTTTTGTTTCACCTAACATTTCTCTTAGGTCATTTTCAATTACCCGACATAAGGAAAGCATAGGAACGTCATTGGCCAAACCTTCGAATGGATTTTCTGTATAATCACCCACTATTTCCATTACTATATAAATCCAACCTACCAACACAGTAAAAGGAATAGAAGCCCAAATACCATATTCGCCTAATTTTGCAAATTCCGAAACCATTCCGAATGGCAATAAAAAGATAAAAATACCAACGAAAATTGCCCCAATGCTGCCATACTGCCTTGGTAATGGAAATTTTTTAATACGCTCACACTTTCCTTGGTGATCGTAAAAATCGTTTAAGATTTCCTGTAATTTTATGTGACGGAAATCATTAATCAAATTTTTACTCCTGAGTTCAGCTAAATCTTGTGATTGCTGATCTATAATTTGAGTGGCAGTATTCTTATAATTAATCATTCGCTCATATTCCTCTTCTGGCAAAAATAAATGGAGCTCAGTTTCTGTAATTTCATCTTTTACCAAACCCAAACCAAAGAGTTCTTTATACCTTTTTGCTTTAGAACTCACCAAAAATCCTTGACTGGCATGTTCCCATGGTGTAATAATTAAAAGTTGGCTACGCAAAGCATATAACCAACCTATATGTCTATAAATGAGTTTTTTCTTAATTTGAAATAGTTGCTCTTCTGTAATATCTTCATTGCTATAGTTGCTATCTACAAAACTTTTAACTGCACTGCCCCAAGCTCTACTACTGTTTACAATTGCACCCCAAATCTTGCGAGCTTCCCACATTCTATCGTAAGCACTGTTGTTTTTAAAACCTACATAAAAAGCTACTGCAGTTGCTATAATTGAAAGTGGTAACCAAGGAATTTCGTACTTTTCAAGTCCTGTGTACTGATAACCAATTGTTACCGAAGTCATCCAGATTGTAAGCCAAATGAAATGGTGACCAGTAAATTCAAATAAATTTTTAGCATTGAAATGTTTGTTTACGAGCATCTATTTTCTAATCAAAGTTTTCCCACCAATTATTAATTTCTGTATTCGTATAGGTAAACAACTCACCTAGCAAAGGTGTTTTCACTGGCACACTAAGTTTTTCAGTTTCTTCTAAAAATCTGATTACTGGCTCTTTCCATGAATGCTGTGCTAAGGCAAATCCAGCCCAATGTACAGGCATAGTTACTTTAACTCCAGCATCAATCGCGGCTTGCACACTTTCTTCTGGATACATATGTATAAGGTGCCAGTTTTCATTGTATTGGCCACATTCCATAATACCAAAATCGAAAGGTCCTAAACGTTCACCTACATCTTTAAAGTGATCTCCATAGCCTCCATCTCCACTAAAATAAATATTTTCGGTATCTGATTTTAATACCCAACCGCCCCAAAGCGATTTAGCTCTATCAGATAATCCTCTCCCAGAAAAATGCCTTGTAGGTGTAAAAGAGATAGTTAAGTCATCAAATTTTGCATCATCCCACCAGTCGAATTCTTTAATTAATGAAGTATCGATTCCCCATTTTTCTAAGTGTCTTTTAGAACCCAAAGCCACAAAAAATTGCTTTACTTTAGGCACAAGCTTCATTATGCTAGCTAAATCTAAATGATCGTAATGGTCATGTGTTAGCAGCATCAAATCGATCTCAGGAAGCTCTTCAATAATATCCAGCGTATTATCAGAAAACCTCTTGGAAGCAAATGGTGCAATCGGAGCAGCGTCTGGCCCTAACATCGGGTCTATTAATATAGTTTTATTATTCATTCTGATGAGTAGTACCGAATGCCCATACCAGATAAACTTTGTTGTTTCTGATGGCGCTAAAAATTCTTCTTTATTGAAAGGTTGTACCGGTAGACTTTTAGCAGGAAATCGATCTCTCTTCTCGAAAAATTGCTTGTATAATAATTTAGGCATCGATTGTATGCTAATACTCATGGTAGTTTCTGCCAGATTTTCGAATTTACCATTTTTCCAGTTGGGCGATTGTGCATATCTCTCAGAAAGTGCTTTTGTTATCTTTCCTCCAAATTGTTTCATCTATTATTTTTATAAATATTATTCAATATACTTCCTATTTCAAGGATGATTTGTTTTTCTTTTTTTAAAGATAAGGTTCAAATTTTAATTAATATTTCGGTATTCACTAGGGCTTAAGCCAGTTTTGTTTTTAAAAAGTTTGCTGAAATGCTGAGGATATTCAAAACCCAAATCGTAAGCTACCTGACTTATAGAATTATTAGTACTTAGTAAAATCGTTTTCGCTTTCTCTATCAAATACAAATGGATATGTTCTTTAGCACTTTTACCTGTTTCGGTTTTAAGTAAATCACTCAGATAATGACCAGACATGTTGAGTGCTTCTCCACATTGTGCAATTGTGGGTAAACCAAATTCAATTAATTTATTAGAAGTAAAATATGTTTTGAGAAATCTTTCGAATTTGTTGATGTAATCTTTATTGAGATTCGTGCGTGTATAGAATTGTCTATCGTAGTAACGTTTGCAATATTTCAGCATGGTTTCCAGATTCACTACAATTAACTCTTGTGTATATCTATCAATTTTTTGATTATACTCTTGTGCTATTTTCTTAGCAATATCTGAAATCGATTTCTTCTCATCTTCTGAAATATGAAGGGCTTCATTCGAATCGTATGAGAAAAAAGTATACTCATCTATATGTTTTACTAAATCAGATGTTCTAATTAAATCCGGATGAAAAACCAGTGTCCAAGCTTGAGAATTATTGACAATTTCTATATCTCTATGTGTAAATACCTGATTCGGACTCATAAATAACATCGTCCCTTCATTAAAATCATACGAACTTCTGCCATATTCAAAAGTACCAGTTATGCCATCTTTCATCCCGATCATATACAAATCCATGCAAATTGTTTTGCCTATATAGACAGCTTGTAACTGTACATCTGAATGATACAAAATTGTGATTAATGGATGCTTTGGTTTAGGAATACCTAACATTTGATGCACTTCCGCAATCGATCGTATATTAATAATATCGCCCTTCATTTATAAGTTCATTTTTGTATTTATATAATTGCAAAATGAAGAACCCTTATAAAAAAGATTCTTCACTTATTAAATCATTATAGATTAAGATAAATTCAGTCTAATTTATTATAAAGCATTTATAAACTAAACTGCGCTTTTAAATTTGAAATAAAAGTAGCATCGTCTAATTCTTTTCTAGCATTGAGCAAGGCCACTGCATCTTCGCCAGCAGCATATCTTAGCTTGTCTGTTCCATCTGTTACTGCTTCATAAATAACTTTTGCAACTACTATCGGTTTCGATGTTTGGCTCAAAGCTTTTTCAAATCCAGACATTAGTTTGTGAACAATACCTTGATACTCTTGCAAACTCTCATTATTATTAAAATCAAATGAGCGACCACCAAAATCTGTATCTATTGCACCTGGCTCAACAACTTTTACTTTACACCCAAACTCAGCCAATTCGTGGCTAAGCGCCTCAGAAATTCCCTCAACTGCAAATTTTGTCCCGTGATAAAGCGTACCTAATGGAAAGGTAATTTTACCACCAACAGAAGAAATATTTACAATAACACCATTTTTATTAGCTCTAAAATGTGGTAATATCGCTCTGGTTACATCTAATAAGCCAATCACATTTGTATTAAATTGCCTCAATATATTTTCTCTTGGAAAAGATTCTAGTGGCCCATAAGCACCATAACCTGCATTGTTTACCAATGCATCTATTTGCCCAAATTTTTCTATACCTGCATTAATTGCTTGTTGCATAGAAGATAAATCGGTAACATCTAATCTGGTTACTAGCACATTTTTTAGCTTAGTTAATTCATCTTCTTTTTCCGGACTTCTCATCGTTGCAATTACATTCCAACCATTTTCATGGAAATGGTTGGCGGTTGATTTGCCAATCCCTGTGCTTGATCCGGTAATTAAAATTGTTTTATTACTCATGGTATATCTTTGTGTTTAGTTTGAGATACACAAAATTTCATTTGGGGAGGATAAAAAATTTAATCAAAACGCAGAAAGCTAAACACTTTTTGCAGAAAATGAAGAAAAGCAGCTTATTCTAGGAATTAATCAAAACATGACAAAATTCAATTTTTAATTCACCTTTGGTTATTATCTTTCCAATAATTAAAATCTACTACTGAATTGTAAATATGTATATGAAGGAAAAATCATTTACATCAAAAATCAGCTCTCTCACTTTATTTATTTTTTTATTAGGTTGTTCTGCCAATCCCAGTTCGATAGAAGAGGTTGTTACCATCTATCTCATTGGAGACTCGACAATGGCCGATTATTCCGACAATTATGATGTAGGCAAAGATTACTATAAAACCAGGTATCCCGTTACCGGTTGGGGACAAGTTTTTCAAGACTTTTTTGTAGATACTGACCTTTCGGTTTTTAATAACCTATTTAAAACAGATAGTATAAAAGTAGATGACAGAGCAAGAGGTGGCAGAAGTACACGAACATTTTTTCAAGAAGACAGGTGGCCTTCCGTTTATGATAGTTTACAAAAAGGCGACATAGTAATAATGCAGTTTGGACATAACGATGCTGCTGAGAATAAAACAGAACGCTATGTAAATATTTGAGGTTATATGTAAATCAAACTAGAGACAAAGAAGCAATTCCTATTATCCTTACCCCTGTTTGCCGCAATTACCCGTGGGAAGATGGACATATTCAAAATGCACATGGAGAATACCCTCAAGCTGCACTTGAGGTTGCTCAAGAACTAGGTGCATATTTTATAGACCTCAACCAATTATCTATGGATGCTTTTAGTAAAAAAGGGCAAGATTATGTAACAGAACATTACTTTATGAATTTACCGGCAGGTAAATACGAAGCCTATCCCGAAGGTCAATCTGATAATACACATTTTCAACCAGAAGGTGCAAAAGAAATAGCCCGTTTAGTATTTGAAGCTTTACAACAATTAAAACAACTTTAGTAACTCATTTATAAAAAACGAACAAGATTTTTAATAAAAAATTAGATTTGTATTTTTCCATTAAAGACTAGCCTTATTTCGAATAATACTAAAACCTCTCTGCACTTTACTTTTAAATCTTGTACATCTTAAAATTACAGTAAGTAGCTTTTTCAGCGAAATTTTATTCTAATAAAAAGCTCAATTGCTTACTTATAAATCAATACAAAACTATATTTTAATTAGTAATCAAATTTACATTTATTTTATAGGCAAGATATCTCAAACAAGCATAATTTATACTGCACTATGCAGTTTAATACATGTTTAATAAAGAGTTTGATAAGTTAAAGCTATGCCTTCAGAATTTTTTGATGAGAAAAGAAAATATAGAAACCCTTCTAAAAGATTGAAGCGGATATATATTCTTGCCTTAACTTTTATAGCACTAATTCTAATTTTTAGCCAGATAATTATCAGAACAAGCATTGGAAACCTATCTGAAGATGCTTCAATTGTGATGAACGTAGGACAGCAAAAAATGCTCACCCAACAAATTATCACTAAAATTGCGCTATACAATTATAAAAAGATTGATCAGAAAGAAGAATTAGAAGATCTCTTAAATCATTGGAAAAAAATACATCTTATATTACAAAATGGTGAGTTTTCTTTAAAGAGAATCGACTGGAACAACGCAATCGATACAGAAGAATTTTTTGAAGATTTAAATGTCCATTATGAAAATATTAAAAATGAAGCCGAAAAAACAATAAATGGACAATATCCTAAAGATTCTGTTCAGGTTGTAAAAAACATTAATAACCTTATCCAGCACAAAGAAGAATATCTTGAAGCAATGAATTTTTTAATTAAGCAATTTGAGGTAGACTCAAAGGATAAATTAAAGAATTTAGGAAATCTAGAGCTTGTCCTTTTTATCCTCTCACTTAGCATTCTGCTAATTGAAGCTTTGGTTATTTTCATTCCTTCTATTAAATCCATAGAAAGATTTTATACCAGTTTAGAGCAGGCTAAAAAAATTCTAACGGCTCAACATGGGGAAATTAAAAAACAAAAAGAAACTTTAGATGCCAAGCAAAAAAGCTTGATGATTATAGAAAAAGAGCTCACTCTGAATGTAAAAGAATTACAAACTGTAAACGAAACATTAGAAGCTAAAAATCAAGACTTAGACGAGTCTTATAAACTTCTAGATGAGCAGAAAAAAGAAATAGCACTCTTATCTCAAATTGCCGAAGAAGTTAATAATGGTATTATTGTAACAGGTGGTGATGGAAAAGTAGAATGGGTAAACAAAGGTTTTACTCAAATTTCAGGTTTTTCACCAAAAAATATTATTGGTAAAGAAACTGGAGATGTTTTATATAGCGAAGAAACTAGTAAAGAAACTATAGCACATATTAATAAATTTTTAAAAGAGAAAATCCCTTTTAATGTTGAAGTGCTCAGCTACCATAGATTAGGTTTACCTTACTGGAATAACTTACAGATTACGCCTCTATTAGACAGTAATAATAATGTTGAAAAATATATTTATGTTCAACAAGATATAACTGAACAAAAAAATATTGAGGAAAGAATAAGAAAGCAAAATCAAGATCTTATCAATTTTCAAGCTGAGCTTTCTGAATCGTATGCATTTCAAGAAGCTTTATTTAATAGTGCTTCTGTCATCATTATTGCAACTGATAACAATGGCATAGTTACTAACTTTAACAGAACAGCAGAAAGACTTTTAGGTTACGATTCGCATGAAATTATTCACACAGAAACTCCTACTCTGTTTTTCAACTGTAAGGCAAAAGTTGCAATAGACCCACATGAAGAAATTGATGAAAGTAATTACTGCTTCTCCGATCTAACTAAAAAGTTAAATGACGATCAAAACACCATCGATCAAGAACATTACTTTATGAGAAAAGATGGTAGCCATTTCCCTGTTTATCTTTCTATTACAAGAATTAAAAATGAAGAGCAAGATATACTTGGCTACATAGTTACTGCAAGTGATGTATCTGAGAAAAAGAAAGCAGAAAACCAGCTTAAAGAATCTTTTGAGACCATTCAAGAGAAAAATAAGAAAATAACTGCCAGTATAAATTATGCGCAAAGGATACAAAAAGCAATACTTCCAACAGAACAGCAACTGAAAAGCTTATTTGCAGATTACTTTGTTTTTTACAGTCCAAAAGATATTGTAAGTGGTGATTTTTATTGGGCAACCACTAAAGATGATAAAATTATAGTTGCCGCTGTAGATTGTACTGGACATGGTGTACCTGGTGCTTTTATGTCTTTAATTGGTAGTACTTTATTAAGTAAAATTGTTGGAGAATATAACATTACAGAACCACACGAAATATTAGAGCAACTACATATTGAAGTAAATCACACACTTCGTCAAAAAAGTGAAGGTGGTACAGATGGCATGGATATGTCACTTTGTACTATTTATCCTGATGATAAAAGAATTGAGTTTTCTGGTGCACGCAATCCAATTTTCGCCTTAGTTGATGGCAAATTTGAAGTTTATAAAGGAAACAAAAAATGCATTGGTGGTAATCTTAGAAATTTAGACCAATACTTTACTAAAGAGATAATTACCTACCAAAATGAAGCAACAATATATATGTTTTCTGATGGTTACCAAGACCAGTTTGGTGGCCCTGAAACACCAATGAAATTAGGGCAGAAAAATATGCGAGCTAGTATTCAGGAAAATGTACAACTGTCTATGGCAGATCAAAAAGCTATTTTAGCCCAAAATTTCTACGACTGGAAAAAAGATGAAAACCAGATGGATGATATCTTACTTTTCGGAATCAAATTAACTTAATGTAAAACAAGAAATATAAAAGCAAAAAACCGGCAGTAGCCGGTTTTTTTATACTTCATTAAACATAAACTTCTTTTATCTGACTCAAAATTGTTGGGTCTTGCACTTCATTATCTTTTGCCAACATTAATACCTTAGACATCAACTCAGCAGATTTAGGATCATCATCTACAAAAGGTAAAAATAACCTGCCCCTATGCTGTGAGTGTACTGGTAAAATAGAAAGATATCTTCCTGGTTTTTTATGTACAACTGCACTTCCCAAATGCACAGAGTAATCACCTAAAGTACCATTAATATGTACATGGGTTCCAGAAACTTCCACATTTTTCAACTTAAACATTCTGGCAGTTTCTTTAACCAACACACCACGCATTTCGACAGTTGAATGACTTGCTTCTGGATCAACATCACCCACATGAGCCACACTAACAACCAAATCTACATCGCGCATAATTTCGCTAAAAATATGACCTTCAATCTCTGTAAAAGGCATATTTTCCCATGTCTTTCGGTTTATAAACTCTATCGTTTCTAGTGTAGGACTTTCTACATCGGCAGGTGAAAACCAGTCTGCCATTGCATAAATCTTGGCTATAAAACCTTCTTTGTGAAATACTTTTTGAAGTCCTTCCTCATAGTTTACTGTCCAGCCTCTGGTTTTGAGTAATGCAAGTGTCTTTTTCGGTTGTACCTGATGCCCTTCGTATCTTTTTGAAACTGCAACTGCATTTAACTCATCTTGAGTTGGCAAATAGAGCTCTCTAAAAATTTGCTTAAATGGTTGTTTTAGTTGTTGGTCGAAAGCATATTTTTGGAAATCGCTCCAAACACCTGCTTTATATAGATCATAACAGTGAGCTATATAAACATCTTCTCCCATTGGTTTACTTTCACCAGTAGCATCAACCAATGAGCCTTCTTTCCAAAAGCCAATTACATCGCCACTTTGAAGAAGCAACTTTTCTAACATCGGTTTCAATACCGGATGCCCCATAAGTTTGGTAATTTCATCTGCTTTAAAAGCATCTCTATTTACCATGGCACTTTCAAGACTCTTAAAAGTTCTACTAAACTGATCTTTAAGTGTTTTTTGGTAATCTTTAAGTTCAATTACCGATTTTTCTTTTCTGAGTTTTGCTGGAATATTCTTTAATTCTTTTCCTTCTTTGGTAACATTAATCTCAGCTTTTCCCTGCTTATTAATCAATAATGAAATTTCAACATTGTCGAATTTTAATGTCTCTGCATCCTCCATTATTTTTTGCGCTACGGCCGTTTCCATTACCCAAGTAAGCCTGAGTGGATCAGAGTAACCTGCTGTTCGAGCCAAATTTTCCATCGCAATTTTTACTGCTTGTCCTTCACTGGCTTGTCGTTGAGAACCAAATTGCTTACTCTCTTTCTTAAACTGTTGCAGATACTTATATCTGCTCAATAAGTCATTATCCCTATTCTTTTTACTTAAAGGAACAAGCCCATAAACTCTCAAATAATCCTGATTACGCTTATCTTTTACACGTTTGGTTACTTCTCTAATTTTTGTGTTTCCCAGAATTACATCTGCATAAAGTTTAGCTCTTGTATGCCCGTTACCATCTGCAATATATTTTGCTGCATCGTAAACCATTTTCCATTTTGCTTTGCCAAGTACCGAATAGGCAGACAAAAACCAGTCGATATCTACAGCACCATCTGCAAAAGTTGTGATTTCAACTTTAGAGAAGCGAGCAATTTCCGTTTCTGTTTCAGAATCGTGTCTTTGGTTTGCATGAGCGTGTAACCACCAAACAGCACTAGCTAGCCCTTTCCAGTTCAAATATTCCGTTACAAAAGTTAGCCATTGTGGAGCATACATTGCAGCTTCAACTAGCCTTTTATCTTCTATCTTAGCTTCTTTAATTTTCTTTCGAAAATCTTCTTGAGTTTCATTTGGCAGTGGAGAACAAGCTTTCAAATACTTGCTTAGTATCTCTTGTTTGTTTAATAAATTACTGCCATAATAAGACACATAACCACGATTTAACTTATCTTTTCCAAGACCTTGCAAAATTTTAACTAAGTAATCTATACCTTCTATTTTACCAATACTCTGTGCAAGATTAGTGACCGAAGTTGGAGAATCGCCTCTCACCAATTCCACTTCTAACAATCGTGTTGTACATCTTTTTAATAAGTCTAGAACAAAAGGGAAATCCTTTAAATATTTTTTCTCTTCGTTTCTTCTGTAATTTCTACTTTCTGAAGTAAGGTTACCAATTGTATTAGCATACATAATTCTGTTTAGCAACTCATCTTGATAAATAAGTTCTAGTGAAAATGCTCTTGCATATGTATAAAGTGTCGCTTGATAACTTTCTACTGAAAACTGGTTTGGTAATGTATTAATTTGCCAACTCTCAACTGCCCAGTATCTTGCAAATTCCTCATCGTCCATCTTTGTTACAAAACCTGCATATCGCTGCATTAAAGACTTTATTACAATCAAATCTCTCCAGGTACAAAGGTTATTCGACCATCTATCTTTACAGGTTCTAACTTCGTTAATTTCATCTGATGGAATATTTGCCAATATTGTTTTAAGCAGGTTTTCTATATATACCTTTTCATCTTCAAAAGGAAAAACCAACATTAAGTTAGCAAGTATGCTATGTATGGGTGCATTGTATTTATTCTTACCTACAGGAATTTCTGGATTAATAATCAGTTGATCTAAGTATGCAAGTGTTTTAGGAAAATCGTAGGTTTTTTCTCTATCGTAATAAGAATAACTATTATTTAAATTCTTAAATAAATTAATTAAAAATAAATCCTGAGAAGTTAAATTAGATTCGTGCATCCAATTTTTCCAAACTTCTGGCAAAGGGTAATTATTGAACCTTTCTTCGGCACTCATTTCCTCTTTATCTCTCTTAATACTTGAGAAATAATTGCCCAGTAAAACCGTGTTTTGAGAATTATCCCAATAGGTTACTGTATATTCATAATCTTGATGTTGTTCTATAAGTTGAGCCAGTTTGCTTAACGCTTCGTGTATCTTTTCTATAGACATGCTAAAGCCATAATTAGCTTTAAAAAACTTCTCCGTGTATTTACCTTCTGTAGGCGATTCCGGTTTTTGCATCATTATTATTTTTGCCGGATCGTATAGGCCATAGCCATTCTTGGCTGTATATTTACTTAGTATAGATTCATCTGCTAACAGATTATCTACTAATATTTTTTCTTTAACTGTTGGCTCTCGCAGTTCTATAAAATCATTCGCTTTTTGTGATGTCCACTCACGAAGTTCTTCTTTTTTATGCAATTGATTCAGCATATCTAAACCCGAAAGCCTTTGTTCTTGGTTGCCGGCAATAATCAATTTTTCGACTGAATTTTTTATAACTGGCAATTCTTTCTTTAATATAAAATTGATGATACTTTTACGAGTATCTGCACTTTTACTTTTTAACATATCTTCGAATCCTGCCAGTTCTTCGCTTGTAAGTTCTGCATATTCCAAAGCATTAATCGCTGCTGCCTTTATACCGGCTGAACGATCTCTGAGTACACTCAAAGCAAAATCTCTTTCGAATTTACCCAACACAAAATCATCTGTAATTTTCTTCTTATTATAGCCATAACTATAAAATTGAGGCAAAATGAGTCTTGCTACTCGCTCTCTTTGGTAAGAATTCATATCCTTAAATAACCTAATCAACATTTCTAAATCTTCTGTAGATTCAGAATCTGCCATGTCGATTACCAAGCTATACGCATTCTCTTTAGTGAGCTTAAAAGATGTCCAGCTAAATAGTTTACCATTAAAGGTTTTACCTGTTTTAGGAATCTCTGGAGCCAATCTTTCGATTATTTCAAAAAGAACATTTTTAACATTGTTGTTCTTAATTATGGCTTTCGAATTACTTCTTGCATTTTGGGTAAGGGTAATCAACCAATAAAACATCAGTAAACCTTTATCATCATTTATGTAATGATTTACAATGTATATAGCTGTTGAAATGCTAATATGAGCGAGTCCCATTTCGCAAATAAAATAAAAAGCCAGACTGCGTTTTTCAATTGTTCCTTTGGTGATCAAATGATCTAAAACAGGCATACAGCCATTTATATCTCTTACACCTTGTGCCCAAAGTGCCATATAAATTTCGGCATTGTCTTTACTGTCTTTTACTTTGTCTAAATCTTCCGGGTGTGCTAGGTGATGGTTTGCAATTTCTAAAAAGCGTTTAACTGTGCTCTGCTTCTCACCTTCCCAAGCCAAACCAGCCCAAGTATCTACCGCTCTTACTACTGAAGAAAAACGAGCGAGGTTGTTATCTAAAATTACTTTTATAAAATGGATGAGTGCCCCTAGAGAAGTTTCATCTAACTGCTCAAGTATGCTTTGCCTTAGCCCTTCTTGCCTTTGTGCAGAAATTAATAAATCCTCTATGGCTTTCCATGCTTCTGAGTTATTACTCAGTAAAAATGCTTTTATAATTGGCCTGCTCACTTTGGCAGTTTCGTGTCGATTATAAACTATATCGACCATTAAAGAATACAATTTCTCTTGCTTCTCATCTACCAATGAAGCTAGTACGAAAGCAAAATCATTATTATAAGGGAAAATTTCATTTTGATAAATGATGTATTCTTCAAAAGTGAAATCGTAACACAAAGCGAGGTTTAACTGAATAATAAAGTTTAACTGCTTTGTAAAATAGGTTTTTCCATGATTAGAACTTCTGAAAGACCTTCGGTAGTAACCTTCTTGATATGGCAAAGTAGGAATATAATCCCATGCTTTTTTTACATAAGGGGCCATTTCTTCACCAAACATAGTAACCAAAACAGGATAGTTTTTTTCACTCCAAAAGTTTTCGATACTACCATATTCCATAAAAGCATTCAGCCTGTCAGACTCAAAATTTACTGCTTCGTGATAGTAGTAGTAATCGTTATTTTTAGACTTTCTGTAATCTGGATAAGCATTTAAAAACATTAAACCCAGTGCAGCAACATGCCATTGATCTGTACCTTTTAATGATTCATTTGAGTAAGTTTCATAGAATTTGTTATGGAGTGTTTCAGCTTTTTTCTCTACTTTCTTTGACTTAATAAATTCTTGTAATTCCATTTTAATATTTTTTACTGGTCGATAAGTTTAGAAACAGGTTAAATAAATGATTGAAAGAAGGAACATTACCAAATGCTTCCTGCCAGAAATGTTAATCGTATAAAGTACAGAATACTGCTTTCAGAAATTTGGACTTGCTCATCTAGTTTTTCTACTTGCTCTTCGTCTACAAATACACAATAGATACCATCTTCAAAAGCCAATAAAGCATTGTCTATCGCAGCTTTTACATCTGCTTTGGTATCGTTGTAGCTATCGTTAAAGCCAATTTTTCCAGATTCTTTTTGCGTATCTATCTCAGACTTTTGGAGGTATTTAATGAGATTTTTCTCAGACTTACGCGCATTAAAGGCTTCTACTTGCTGGATTACAACTGCTTCAATCAGTTTTTTAAGTGTAGGTTCTTGTCCTATATCTTCTATTTCGATAGTGTTTTTTCCGATCAGTGGGTGTTTTTTGCCCATCTGCTTTACAGAATAATTAATGTTCATTTGTTTTGTTTTTTTGGCTAAGTTGAAACTTTACATCGTAAACTATTTACTATGTGAAATTTTATGCTAAAACAAAGTCAAAAATTATTCTAAACAAATAAAAAATTTATCTCAAAATAGTGCTATTATAAAAAATCACGGAATACCGTGATATAGAATCACTGTGGAGCCGTTTTTCTATTTAAAAATTCTTGGTGGTACTCAAGCAACAATTTTTCTGTATAGAGCAAATCACTAATTATCAACTTAAATATCTGCTTATCTTTCTTATCAGACTTATCAATAATCGAATACATCATATCTAATAACTTGGCAGACTGAAGTTTTAAAGATTCTTTGCCTTCTTCAATATCTGTTAGGTTAGAAATAATCTTATAATCGACCAATTCTATATTCGGGTTAATAAAAGATTTCCAAGATGTGTTTTTAATATTTACTCCGCGGATTCCTTCCACTTTAGTTACTATATCATTAATACTTATTGTTTCATCTACCATGTAAAAACTAATCGTATCAAGTAAGACGATATGCTCAGCTATCTTTTCTTCTAATTCTTTTTCGTTTTCTTTTAACTCCGATTCGATAGATACTAGCACTTTATTGAGAAACCTGGCATTTGCTTTTTCGGCTCTCCAATCATTTATAATTAGCGCAATTAAAATCCCAAGTACAACTGGGATCATATCAATCAGAATTTTTGTAAAATGCTTTTTCATAATGGAAGATAAACATAAAAACTAGTGATATTAACTACCACTAGTTTAGTATTCTAAATACCTAAAATAATCAGATTGAGAGAAAAGTTACAAAAATTGAAATAGCAGATTTGATTTATCTATCAAACTTTAGATGATGCTTTTACTGAGTTGAAAATTTCAAAATGCCGACATTGCATACTTTGATCATCTATTAACCCGAAAGACTCCAATGCCTCTTCGTTTTTCATTACAGCTTTATTGGCTTGCATTGCATAATCTAAATTATCCCAAAAGACCAAGTCTATAAATTCGCCATCTTCGGCAACGGCAGTAAATCTTTGCAAATAGCCTTTAAATTCGTCTAAAACTGTATTTAGTTTGCGCATGGCAATTTGAGCAGCTTCTGTAGAAACACCTGTTTTTGTCTTAAAAATTACCATTTCCAGAGTTTTACCTTGTAATTCCATAATTAAAATTTAAATGAAAAAATGTTTAACAATGGCTAAGTAAATCGACTCTTTGTCAAAGGTATGTCACTCAAATTCAGGAAAATGAAAATATGTATAGTGTTACGGCTAAAGAATTTTGTTTATTGATCTTCTAATTTCATTATCTCTCTCAAGCGTTTTATATGAACTTTAATCTCATCTACACTTTTTTGCATCGAATTCGCTAAATGGTCAAAACCATCTGTCTTGTATTTATCTAACATCATTTGTTTAAGAATGGCTTTTTCTTCAAAGGTTCTTAGCGAAACCCAGAGTGTTTCTTCCAATGCCTCTTGCTGACTTTGATCTAGTGCTTCCGCAGTAAATGCATGACCAACATGGCAACGGTAGCGGGTATTTTTATCATCTTTCATTTTCCACAATGGACCTCCACAAGAAGGACAACTTAATGCTACTTGTTCACCCAATAGGTTTTGTGTATCTATTTGGCTAGCAATTTTTCTAGCTATTGAATTCTCTAATAATAAGCGCTCTGGAATTTTTACTTGTATAGGAAGTGGTTCTTCTACAATTTCCCCAATTACATCAGGTATTCTTTCAATATCTGCTACATAATGTGGATCTACATTCTTTTTAGCGATTAATGGCATTTCTTGATACTCAGCTTTTTCAGGATTTTGTACAACTGTAATACCTCCACACTCTTTAATTGCTTGTAAACCAGATGTGCCATCGCTTAGTCTGCCAGTTAGAAGTATACCAACTATTTCGTTTCCTAATGAAGTAGCCGCTGAGCGAAATAACACATCGATAGAGGGGCGAAACAAGTTTTCTCTTGGACCTTTACCTAGTGCCAAAGTTCTGTCATCATTTATAAATAAATGATGATCTGGCACTGAGAAATAAGCAATCCCAGATTTTATTTCTTCTCCATGTTCGGCACTTTTACACAGAATTTTAGACTTTAATCCACTTATTTCTGCATAAGTACCTACGCTATTGGCAGCAGAATGTAGAACAATTACAAAAGCAGCTTTAATATCTGAAGAAATATACTTTAGAATAAATTCTATAACTTGGTGAGCTCCAGCTGATCCACCTATCACAAAAATTCTATTTAACATTTTATCTGTTTTTAGACTAATTAATTTTTAATTATCTCAAGCTCTAACTGGTATGAAAAAATGCTAGTAAAAGCTATAGATCTATTTTAAAGCAATTGCGAAAGTCATTAAGTAGAATTGAGCAGTATTAAAGCATATCGCTCATAACAAATTGCCTAATATTCTCCAACATCTCATTGGTAAGGGGCTTACTATAAAAACTTGTAATATTATTATTGTAATAAGCTCTATTCTGCTCTTCAATGTTACTCGAAGCAGATAGCATAAAAATTTTAATTTTACTTTTAATTTGTTCATTTAACTTACCGTAAGCTTCCAAAAACATCCAACCATCCATTTTAGGCATGTTAATATCAAGAAAAATAATTTCTGGTAATACATAGTCAAACATACTATTGTTCTCTTCTGCTGCCCTAAGGTAATCTAATGCTTCTTTAGCATTGGTATAAACAAAGAGTTCTTCTGTAAAACAGAACTTTTCTATCTTTCTCTTGTGTAAAAAAATATCATCTAAATCATCATCGCTTAGAAATACTAAATCAAATTTACTTTTCATGAAACTATCGAGTTTAAAAAATAGACTTATTATGAATTAGTCAATTTGTTAGCCAGAGTATGATTCAGTAGAGAGGTAGAATTGTACTAATTGAATAATTTCAAAATAATACATTCTTTATTATTGTATTATTATAATTTTTAAATGGGAATGATTAACCTCAATTGGTTTGTAAGATAGTTTAGATGTGAAGAAAAATATCCATAACAATGTACATATATTGGGTATAAAATACCACATTTAGAGTGTATATATTTTTTGTACTTTGTTATGTATAAGGATTTTAAGAAAGATTTCTATATTTCAAAGAACATTACTAAACCATCAAGACACTTTATTTATTATTATAAAAATTTGTTAGTAGAAAGACTGTAGTTCATGGGATTATATCTGTAGTTGACCAGATTTATTTTTCATTGAAGCTCTGTTCTAATTTATTTGGTAGAATAATATTGAAGTTACGATTATACATAAACCATTTTTTAATGTTTAGAAATAGTTTTACATTGAGTGTAAGATTAGCTTCGCTCACTTTTTTTAGCATTGCTATCTCGATTTTAGCAAGTTCTTTCAATATTCCAATTGAGCAAAAATCTGCTCTAAATGCCGATATTAAATCTGATTGGCCTAAACCTTCTTACTATGTAAAAGACATACCAGTCTATAACAAGTTTGCAGATATAGAAGCCGCCTTTCAGCAGAATAATGATACAACCTACATCATTAACTTTTGGGCAACTTGGTGCGCACCGTGCATAGCAGAGCTCCCTTATTTTGAAGAACTAACTGAAAAGTATAAAGACTCTAAAGTAAAAGTGATTTTATGTAGTCTAGATTTTCCTAAGCAAATTGAAACTAAACTGGTATCTTTTGTTGAAAAGAAAGGACTGAAGTCTGAGGTAGTTGTATTGCTCGATGGCAAATACAACGATTGGATAGATAAAGTATCGCCAGATTGGTCGGGAGCTATACCTGCAACATATGTCTATAACAGAGAAAACAACAGCTTTTTTGGAGAACCTTTCGAGAATCTCCAAGAATTAGAAGAAGCTATAAAACCTTTATTATAATTAATAACATAAACCCGGAAATCATGAAATACATTTTTTTAATTGGTTTGTCTCTATTTTTGGTTTCATTCACTTTCCAATTTAACTTAAATAGCGACCCGACTGAGGGAGTTAAAGTTGGTGAAAAAGCACCCGAATTCAATCTTAAAAACATCGATGGCAAAACCTATTCATTTGAAAATATTAAAGATGCAAATGGCAAAGCTCCTAAAGGCTACATTGTAGTTTTCACTTGTAACACTTGCCCTTATGCGCAAGCAAATGAGCAGAGAATTATCGCACTCCACGAAGAGTATGCACCAAAAGGTTATCCAGTAGTAGCTATCCAACCAAACGATCCTGCACAAAAACCGGGAGACAGCTTTGAAGCCATGCAGAAAAATGCCAAAGAAAAAGGCTTTCCTTATTTGTACTTAATTGATGAAAAGCAAGAAGTTTATCCAAAATACGGAGCTACCAAAACACCAGAAGTATTTCTAGTAGATAAAGACTTAACTGTTCGCTACCACGGTGCAATTGACGATAGCGCCAGAGATGAGTCTGGTGTAGAAGAAAAATATGTAGAAAATGCAATTGCAGCTTTAGAAAGTGGTGATGAGGTAAGTCCAATTACTACCAAAGCAATCGGCTGCGGAATAAAAGGTAGCAAAGCAAACTAAAAAATTGAATGTGTATAGTTTCGGCATCTGTCTGGTACCTCCATTTACTGGCAGATGCTTTTTTAATTACTACCATTTAAGCTTTTTCAATAAATTTCTTGATAAAACCTTCTTTATAAGTTCTGCCAATAGGTATAATATTACCACCACTTAGAAAAATTCTATTGCCACCTACTTTTTCAATCTTAGACACATTTACAATATAAGATTTGTGTATTCTAATAAACTGGTTTGGGTTTAAATGATCTAACCAGTATTGCAAAGTCTCCGACGAAAGATACTTTTTATTGGCTGTTACAAGCTCTGTGTAATCTGCATCCGATTGTATGTAGTTAATATCGTTTACAGTAATTTTTATATGTTCGTAACCAGATTTAATAAAAATTTCTTTTGGAGTAGCAAGCTGACTCTCTAAAGTATTTGCCTGATTTTTTAGTGGTACTTTCGAAATGGCTCTCACAAACCTTTCAAATGAAAAGGGCTTTAAAAGGTAATCTACTACATTAAACTCATAACTCTCCAAAGCATAATCTGGAAAAGCAGTAGTAAGAATTATGGCAGGTAAATTGGGAATACTTTTAAGAAAATCCATACCTGAAATTTTAGGAAGATGGATATCCAAAAATATCAAATCCACTTCGTTTCTTCTCAGATATTCAATTGCTTGAAGCGCATCTGAAAAAACTGCCTGCACTTGCAAACTACCTGTGTCTTCAGCATATCTTTTAAGAATACGCTGTGCTGGTGGTTGATCTTCGATGATAATGCATTTCATTTTCATTTATTTTGGTTAAGTATAATTTCAGCTCAACACCATACAAATTATCAGACTCATTTATCGATAATTCGTGCTTATCGGCATAAAGTAAATCTAATCTCTTTTTTACATTTTCTAAGCCAATTCCATGAGACAAATTCTCTGTATTGCTCACTTCATGAAAATTATTCTTGCATTTAAAAATCAAGATCCCATCGTCGGTTAAATCGATACGAATATCAATATAAATATTTTCCGACTGGCTTGCCTGACTGTGCTTAAATGCATTTTCTATAAACACGATTAAAATTAATGGAGCTATCTGATAATTGGTTTTTATATGATGGATATTAAAATTTACCTCTCCCCTTTCTTCTATTTGCAATTGGTAGAGTTTGGTAAAATTTTCCATCTGCTCTAATTCTTTGGCTAGCGGCACATAGCGCTCTCGGCATTCATACAACATATAGCGCAAAACAGAACTCAACTCTAATATAATGGTTGGTGTTTTCGGAGAATTTTCAATTGCATATGAATACAAATTATTGAGGTTGTTAAACAGAAAATGAGGATTAATCTGCGATTTTAACAACTGCAATTTACTTTCTGCTACTGCCTCTTTAAGATGGTCTACTTCATTCTGTTTGAGCAATGCATCCCAAGCAAACTTAAATCCTGAAAGAATTGTGATAATCGGAAGCACATCTAACAAAGAATAAAACACACCCGGAAAGCTTCGACCTTTTGTGTCTGGAAAAAAGATTTGTTCCAAGACCAATTCTTCTACAATTATTACAAAAACTACTGTGAGCAGAACATCTGTAAAAAAGCGGAAGTGTTTTTTGTTATAGAAGAACTTAGGCAACAAGTAATAGCTAATAAACATGGTACTCGTTGCATAATTTACAAAATACACAACCTGATATAGTTTAATACCCGGATTCTTTTTATCAAAAGAATAAAAGATAAAAACCAATACATGCAACACTACCTGAAAGTAGAATTCCTTTGATTTAAAAAAAGTTTTTTTCATTTTATCCATCACCTCAAAGTTAGTTCTTTCAAAAATTCAGGTCTGTAGTATTCTGGTCAACTGCAAAAATTTTATGCTAAACATCAACTTCATTTTTTCCCGAATAAATAATGTGTAGTTCAGAGGATAATTTATGCAGTTCAGCAGATTCAAATTTAGTATTTGATTAAAATTCCTTTAATTATAATAACAATATACATCATAACCATGAGAACGACATTTACCCAGTACATTCTATTACTTTTTCTGATCATTATATCGACTACTACTTTTGCACAAAAAACACAAGTTAAAGGAACTGTAGTTGATGGCAATAGCACTAATCCCATAGAATTTGCTACTGTTGTTTTAAAAGATAACAGTACTCAAAAAAACATTACCGGGCAAACTACTGCTGCCGATGGCAACTTTGAAATAAATACAGATGCCAATAATTTCTATGTTGAAATTAGCTTTATCGGTTTCGAAACCAAATCTTTTAAAAACCTAACAGCCTCTAATGGTAAAATAGATCTAGGAACCATTAAGATGGGCGAAAACGAAGAACTGCTCGAAGAGCTTGTAATACAAGGTGAAAGATCTACTACTGAATTTGAGCTCGATAAAAAGGTGTTTAATGTAGGCAAAGACTTAAGCAGTGCTGGCGGTAGTGCTTTCGATGTGCTTAACAATGTGCCTTCTGTTAATGTAAATATCGAAGGCCAAATTTCTTTACGTGGTAGTACAGGTGTACAGATTTTAATTAATGGTAAACCTTCTGTTCTTACCAGCGAGCAGGGCAATGCGCTAGGAACCATTACCGCCGATATGATTGAGAAGATTGAGGTAATAACTAACCCATCTGCCAAATACGATGCTGAGGGAACATCTGGCATTATCAATATTGTAATTAAAAAGGAAGAACGAAAAGGTACCAATGGTTCTTTTAGTATAAATACTGGTGCGCCACATAACCATAGCTTTGGTTTGAGTCTGAACCAAAGAACCGAAAAACTTAATTTGTTTACACAACTAGGTGCTGGTTACAGAGAATTACCCAACGAAACTGAAAACATCAACCGAGATTTAATAAATAATACTACTGTTTTAAGTAATGGGAAAGAATACAGAAATGAGCAATTTTACAATTTTACTTTAGGTACCGATTATTATTTTAATCAAAGAAATGTGTTGACTATTTCTGGTAATTTTGCTTACGAGATAGAAGACCAACCTTCAAAAACTTATTTCAGTTCGCTAGACGAAAACAACCAAGTAGTTTCCGAATGGTATAGAGAAGAAACCACTTCTGCCACCAATCCTAAATGGCAATATGAAGCCCAGTACAAAAGAGATTTTAAAGACAATGAAGATCACGTTTTGCTTTTTAGTGCAATGGGTAGCCATTTTGGTAAAGATCAATCTTCTGAATTTAACAATACAACCACCTTTGGAGAAACTGTAGATGGCAACCAACAAACTGCGACCAATTTCCAAGAAACGGAGAACACTTTTAAACTGGATTACACCAAGCCATTTTCTGAAAAATTTACACTAGAAACAGGTGGGCAATATGTGCTTAATGATGTGAGCAACGACTATTCTGTAAGCAATTTGGAGGATGGTGAATGGGTTGAAGATGAAAATCTTACTAATATTTTTGAGTACGATCAAGATGTACTGGCACTTTATGGTACTGGTGCTTACGAAGGTGACAAATGGGGATTAAAACTTGGTTTGCGAGTAGAATTTACTGACTTGAATACACTACTAAAAAATACTGGTGAAAGCAATAACCAGAATTACGAAAACCTGTTCCCAAGTGCTCATACTTCTTATAAATTGACAGAGAATTTTTCTATGCAAGCAGGTTATTCGAGAAGAATATTAAGACCAAGACTTTGGGATTTAAATCCTTTCTTTAATATTAGAAATAACTTTAGTATTAGAACTGGTAACCCGAACTTGCAACCTGAGTTTACAGATTCTTACGAGATTGCTGCCATGCATACACTCGAAGAAATTTCTTGGAATTTTGGTATTTACCACCGTTACACCACCAATGTAGTAGAAAATATCTCTACCTCAGAAAACAATGTAAATATCTCGAAACCTTATAATATAGGTACTAATAAAGCTACTGGTGTAGAGGTTAATGGTAAGTACATTCCTGCTAAATGGATTTCTGTTACAGGCGAAGTGAATTACAATTATTTTAACAGAGAAGGAACACTCGAAACCACCACTTTCGATTTTAACGGTGACCAATGGAGCTCCAAATTAACCACTAAAATTAAATTCCCGCTAGATATAGATTTCGAAATAACTGGTCAATATCAATCGAAATACAAGACAGTACAAAGTATAATTTCTGGCAATGTGTTTACAGATATGGGTATAAGGAAGAAACTGTTTAAAGGCCGAGGAGTACTAAACTTTAGCGTAAGAGATATTTTTGCTTCGAGATTTAGAGAAAGCGAAACCTCACAAACTAGCTTTTACACTTATAGCTACCGCCGAAGAGGAAGGTTTATCACAATGGGATTCAGTTATGGATTCGGCAAAGGGGAAGCTATGGAATTCTCTGGGCAGCGAAGAAGATATTAATTGATGAAAGTATGGGAGTAAAATCCCATACTTACAATACATAATACTCATATAAATCTTCTAATACTTCTTGTGGATTTGTGCACATTCCCGGATGTGTTTTAGAACTTTGGATAATGGTACTTCTCGATGCTGTTAACCATCTAAATCTCGATGCCATATCGTACTCGCCTATACTTCCTCCTTTAGGTGCACCTGCACAAACATCTTCCCAAGCTTTTAGATAATTAGCAATAGTATCTATATCCACATCTTGTGAGAAAGCTTTTATCTTGCTCTCATCAATGTTGTATTTAATGCCAATATACCTTTTGGGTTTAGAAAAAAGCATCACACCTACATTTATAAACTCTTCCCTTTCCACCTTAGGTACCAGCCTTATCACCGCATATTCGTATGTAACTCTATCTTGCATCTGACACTTCTTTGGCTAATTTTTCGATATTTGACATTTTCGCTACGAGAAAATCGATATAAGCAGCTCGCTTCTCATCTGGTTCTAAGTCCTGAGATTTATCTTCTAACCACTCTTCTGGAATTATTGAAATAATCTCCCTGATTTTATCTTCGGTTACAGCAGCTTGAATTTCTTCCTTTGCAGCTTGTAAGCTATCTGCTTTTTTTACAAGCACATGATCTTTTACATTGGGGAATGTTCGGGTGAGATGAGACTCCCAGTTTGACCAGTTATGATGGAAATACAGACTCGCACCATGATCGATCAACCACAATTCGTTTTTCCACATCAACATGTTTGTGTTTTTCACAGTGCGATCGATATTGGTAATTAAGCTATCTAGCAAAACTACTTTTGAAGCAGTTAAACCATCTACCTCAGAAACTAGCGGATCAAAAGTTATGGCACCAGATAGGAAATGAAGCCCCAGATTTAAACCCACACTAAACTTGAGCAAATCCTGAATTTCCTCATCGGGTTCAGTTCTACTAAAAGAATCATCTAGATGCATAAATACCAGCTCAGGTACTCTTAAGCCAATTGCTCTTGCCAATTCACCACCAATTAGCTCAGCAATAAGTGCTTTTTTCCCTTGACCGGCACCTCTAAATTTTATTACATAAGGAAAGCTATCGTCTGCCATTACTATTGCCGGCATCGAACCTCCTTCTCTCAATGGTTGAATATATCGAATGACGTTAACCGCCCGAATATCAATTTTACTCATGTTTTTTAACCAGTAAAATGTTATATCCGGCAAATAAAGTCATTCCTCAATCATTTGCAAAACAAGACTGCGAGCTTAATTAATATTCCAATTCTTTAACCTCTAGCTAAAAACTTTTTTGATGGAGATTCTAACAATACCCTATCTCTAAGCTCTTCTACTTTTTCGCAGCTCAATTGCTCCATTACTTGTCTTAATTGAGTTTTAAGCAAGTGAATCGTGTGATCGCCTCCCTTCTTACCCAATGCTGAAACACCATACATAAACGACCTGCCTAAAAAAGTAAACTCTGCACCTTTGGCAATACTATTGGCAATATCGGGACCTGTACGAATGCCACTATCCATCATAATTTTAATCTGGCCTTTGTATTTCTCTACAATGGGAGCCATTGCGTTAATAGTAGAATCTGCACTATCTAATTGCCTGCCTCCGTGGTTAGAAACGATAATGCCATCTAAACCTAAAGAAATCACCTTTTCTACATCTTCTTCGCTTTCTACACCTTTTAAAACTAGCTTACCTTTCCATCTATCTCTCAGTGCTTTAATCTTCTCTTCGTTGAGTCTGCCATTAAAAGTCTTGTTCATAAACAGTCCAAGGTGTTTCATACTCATGCCTTTCGGAATGTATGGCAGTAAGGTTTTAAACTCAGGTTTGCCTGCTAGTAAAGTACTAATTGCCCAGTTCGGATTCTGCATAATCTGAATCATATTGCTGAGCGTCATTTTTGGTGGAATTGATAAACCGTTTTTGATCTCCTTAGACCTGTATCCGAAAGTGGGAACATCTGAAAGTAACACCAAAACCGGATATTCAGAATCTTCTAACCTCTGTAGCAGCTTATCTCTCAAACTGTTTTCTGCCGGATGATACAATTGAAACCAAGCATTGCCTTCTGTAATCTCAGCAATGGTTTCTATACTGGCTGTACCAACAGTACTTAATATATATGGAATATTATTTTCAAAAGCGGCTTTTGCCAAAATTTCCGAAGCATTAGGCCACATTAAACCTTGTAAGCCGATAGGAGAAATTCCGAAAGGCGCATCGTATGTCTTTCCGAAAAGCTCTGTTTGCATATCCATGCCTTTAAAGTCTTTCAGATAAACAGGCTTCATTTTTACTTTTCGGATGTCGTCTGTATTTCTTCGCTTATTGATCTCTGCATTACAACCTCCATCTAAATATTCAAAAGCAAAGCGGGGAATTCTTTTACTTGCTCTTTCTCGAAGGTAGTCTATGTCTGGGTAATTTGGATTAAATTTTTCTTTACTCATATTTAACTAATTGAAAAAAATGACCTCAAAATAGAGGTCACTTTTTAATTTACTCAATTATTTTTTTCTGGATATAAAGTAAATATGAATGAAGTTGATAACTGTACTAGGCTGTTATTCCTTTATACCTAATTGCTCTCTAAAATCGGTGCAAAGTTGGGAGAAAGATAGTTTTTTAACGGTTTACTTACCAGATAACTATTTATCTTTAAATAGCTAATAAACACTTCGTAAATATCTCTTTTCACTTTTAGCTCTTTTATAAGCAGTTTACTCTGGTAGTTTTGTTTCTTGGCTAACTGCCACACATCTAACTTAGAGTTTGGAGATGAAGTAATAAAGATTTTGTTTGAACGCTCGATTCTTTCTTTTATCAGTTCTTGCTCATTAAACAAGTGTTGTAATTTAATTTGCAGCACTTCTGACCTTTGCTTTACCAGCTCGGTAGTTTCTTTAATGTCTTGCTGCTCTTTAAGCAAATCGAATTTATCTCTATTCAAATCTGGCTTATCTGGGTTTACAATGGGTAGCCTCACACCAAGCTGAATACCTAAATGATCTTCCAAGTCATCGCCTTTGTCTGTATCGAAATTACCTTGTATGTAACCAATATTTTTGTTGGCCTCTGATTTTTTAATCTTAAGCATTTGCTCTTCTAACATCAATTTATCTTCCGCTTCTTTTACATATAGATTCTGCTCCGATTGCGACAAAGTCTCTCTAGCAATATATTCTCTAATTTGCTCAATGTCTATTATAGGAGTACTATTCCAGTAAATAGATGAATCAGTAGGCAAGTCTAAAGAAACGAGAAAATTGAGTTCTGCCAATTCCATTTTAATCTCTTCTACTTCAATCTTCATCTCACTCATATCAGACTCTATGTCTACAATATCTTCCCAATCCATAGATTGCAAATTGTTTACAGCAATGTTTTCCAACAGCTCATTATAATGTAATTCCTGCTTTTGTAGAATCTGCAAAAGTGACGAATAATAATAATGTTCTATGAGTATCTCATATCGGTTGTTCAATGCTTCATTCAAACCAATTTGGTAGTTTGTACTAATGCTACTCAATTGTTGCTTATGATAAACTTTGTTGGCTCTTATAATTGAAGGAGTAGTTGGTGTTACTCTCAATCGGTATTCGTTTAGAGAAGTATTGGCATCTTCACTACCGATTCTAAGTTCTACTCTACTCAACCAAGGCGCATTGTATGAGTTGTTATTTAAGAAGTCTAACTGTGCATGATACTTCTCTAAAGACTGGTCGTAGTAGGCTGTACTCAAGTAATACTCCATATTAAAGACAGCATCTTGAGCCAACAAACTAAAAGTGAGTTGTACACAAAACAGAAATACTAAGCTGGTTTTCATTACTCACCGTTTAAAATCACAAATACTTTCTCACCATTCAAAAAATTACTCTCATTGGGAATTCTGATGAATAATTCTCTACCCCACATGGGCACTTCGCGAAATGTTCTCAGTCTATCGGGATATTCAATAATTCTAGAACCAATCTCAAATATGTTCCCTTTAATCCTGTATTTCCTATTGGTAGATTCAACAATTACCTCTTCGCCACTTGCTACCTGAAAACTTTGTTTTTCACTCATAAGTGCTCTTATAATTGTTGGGTTATCTTCATAGACAGAGATAAGCGTGTTGTATGGGTTCACCAATTCTTCTACCTGCGCATATATATTCCCAATGGTGCCATTTACATGGGCTACTTGGATAAGCTCTTTCTCTTCATCTTCTAAAAGAGCAATTTCTTGCCTTGTTTGATTCACTGCTCTTTCCAGAATTTCATCTTCTATCGAATAAACTTGCTCTGCCTCATTCATCTCTGTATTCAGCTTTTGCTCTACATTCAACAGTTCTTTTTGCAACATATTTATCCTTTTTTCCAGATAAGATTTATCAGCATTTTTTATAGAATCTGGTAAAAGGTTAAGCACTTCCAAATTGCTAGCAAGTTGGTTATTATTTGAAATAGCTATTTTAAGCTGTTCCATTTCAATAAATATTTTTCTTTCTCTAGACTCTCTTTCCAGTTTAGATAGGTAGATCTTATTATTTTTCTCTACCTTGTTTATTTTCTGTTTAGACAGCAAAGATTGTAACTCGTTGTTAAGTCGCTCTGCATCCAATTTTAAATCTGGTCTTTCAACTTTTAATAGCTGTTCTCCCTTTTTTACATGTTGCCCAGGAACTACATAAATCTCTTTTACTTTTACAGCTTTCTGAAAACTGATTGCATGTTTTTGAGGCTCAACTTCTGCAATAATAGAAGAAGATGCATCTTTATATTTAAATGAGAAGAAACTAAGCAGTACTACAGAAATACTCCAAAATAATATCAGAAATCGTTGCTTAAACATAGTTATATCCTATTTAAAATATCTCTTCTTTCTAATCTTATATCACTTATTCCTTCTGAATGAAGAAACATATCAAAGAACTTATCTTTACCTACAGTTGTCTTTAGCGTAACAGCATACTCATACCTATTACCTCGTTTGTTGCTCGATATTTTGTTCATTCTGAAATCTTGACAAGTGCCTTGTAGCATATCTGAAACTAAGAGCGGATCTGTGCCTTCTGCCAAGGTAAATAACAATAAGAATTCTCCTGAAAGACTACTAGCTCCGTAAGATGAGATGTATAAGAGCCAAGACACTAGACAAAAAACAACTGTACCTGCTACTGCGATAGAATAACCATACACACCAGAAGCAACACCTACAGAAAGTGCCGCAAAAATAAATATGATGTTTCTGGGGTTCTCAACCCGCATTCTAAACCTGATAATGGCAATTGCGCCTATTATCCCAAACCCTGCACTTAAATTATTACCAACAGCCATTATTACCATACACGAAACAATGGAGCTCAACACCATTGCCTGAAAGAAGTTTCTGCTAAAAACAGAACCCTTGTTAGTTAAATAGTATGTATAGGCAATTGTACCTGATAAAATAAAAGACAAAATTATTGAAAACAATGCTACCTCGAAAGACGGAAATTCGAAGTAGGTCTCTTCTGTTAAATTATCAAACATCCCAATTCAATATTTTGTAACCGAAACTTAACTGAGTGTTAATTTTGTAAAAACTAACTTTGTTAGTTACACTAGGTATTATCTATTTACCTATAGAATACCGAATTAGGCCTTTTGTACTCAATAAATCTTATTTTTATTTCTTATCTAAAATTACCCTAGGTTTTAGAATCAATTATTAAGCTTTTACATGCTTTCCAATGGTATATTTAATAAATGCTATTTTGCGGTTTTTCTGGTTAATGGTAATCCAATGTTCTCCTTTCTCAAGCGATTTAGTTTTACAGATTTTAATGAGACGTTCACAATCTGCATCAGTTAGAGGAGCAATGCTTTTAAAAAACCGAATCATATTTTCCATCGAGTAATATTTTTAGTATTAGCATAAAGAAAAGAGGCCAAAACCTAAATTTTATTCGCATTTGCTAAGAAATGAACTTATTAGGCACTATTTTCCTTTAAAATATAGTTGATTAGAAGCTTTGATGTAAACAAATATTTTATATTACCGTTTGATTCAACAAGGCAATTTTGTATAATTGTTTACACACCAAAATTTAACCACTTAAATATGAATGATATCAAAAAAGTATTAAAGGCCCTTTCTGAATTTTTTTCTTCAAACAACAACAATAACTCAAAGAAAAATCGCCAACCTATGCTACAACCTGTTTATGTAAAAAGATAATAATACATAAATAGTAAAGGAAAATCACTCAATCTTCTTTTTTCAGTGTCTCTTAGAGAATATGAATTGGCATTTTGAACAAGCTAATTTTACAACCTGAAGAAAGAAGATTTTTTTATTAGGTGAAATAATGATCCATAATTTCATTTAAGATAGCCTTAGTCATCGGTTTATTTTGATAGTATTTTACTTCTTCATAAGTATCTGCCTTTTGTCTATCTTCAATATCTAAAGAAGTAGTAACCATCACTATTACGTGAGAACTCCTTACCGTTTCAGGTAACTTTCGGTATTCTTCTAGAAAATCCCAACCATTCATTCTGGGCATATTAATATCCAAAAATATTATTTCTGGTCGAGGATAAGACTCGTTTTCATTTGTATATTTTCCTGTAGCTGTGAGGTATTGCAATGCATCTTTTCCATCTAAACAAATTGCAACTTCTTCTGTAATTCCAGCTTTTTCAATTATGCGTTTATGGAAAAAATTATCATCGATATCATCATCAATAAGAAGAATTAATTTACATTTTTTAGTCATTATTTCTTAAAGAATGTTTGATGAATTTTTACAAAAAATTTACTTCCAACATCTGGTATAGATTCAACCCAAATTTCACCTTCAAATCTGCTCACAATTTTTTTACAAATAGCTAAGCCAATTCCAGTACCTTCATATTCGTGTTTGCTATGTAGCCTTTGAAATAAACCGAAAATTTTATCTATATAAGCTGTTTCTATCCCTATACCATTATCTTCTACACAAATAATCCATTCGTGAGATTCGAATTTTGCATTAATATTTAATTCTGGTATACTATCTGGCTTTTGATACTTAATTGCATTTGAGATTAAATTTAAAAACAGTTGTTTCATCTCAATAAACACTGCGCGTATAGTAGGTAGTTTTCCGACTTCAATTTTTGCTTGTGAGCATTCAAAAGCGGCATGTAAATCTTCTATTACTTCTGTAATTACTTCATTTAAATCTACGAGTGCATAATTTTCATCATTACCAGTGCGAGAAAAATTCAGCATATCGTTCAACATAAATTTCATTCTCTCAGCTGCTTTTTCAGTTCTACCAGAAAAATATTTAATATCTTCTGTAATATTATCTTCTAATTCTTCCTGAATTAAAAACAAGTAATTAGTAACTGTTTTTAAAGGTTCTTGTAAGTCGTGAGAAGCAATATAAGTAATTCGCTTAATGTCTTCTTCTAGTTGAAGCGCCTTTTTCGCTTTACGATGTAGTTCTTTAATATGAATATTTCTTCTTAATGTCTCAATAGTATCCACCTCGTATTGCTTCCATCTTTTTGAAACATTATAGTTGTGTGTTTTCCATAACTCAAAAGAGTTTTGTGGACTTAGAATTACTTCTCCATTTTCATTCGTTTCTTGAGAAAAGTCTTTTTCAGGCTTGTGCCCCCATGTAGTAGTTTCAGGTTTGGAGTACCTAAACCATAAGATATAAAAAGGATGACCTTCAGTAATTTTACAGGCCATCATACCTCCTATCTTTTTATTAATTTCTATGGCCTTTGGTAGCTCTGCAGTAAAATTATGCGAATAATAAATACTATTGCTTATACTACTACTATCTAACCAATCTGTAATTGCACTTAATTTGCTTTTTTCTGGAGTTAAACCACGCACATGAACGCCCGCAAAATCACTTATTAAAGCAACTCCATCTGCATTACAAAGACCTTCAACATCTTTAAGTCTATCTATTATTTGAAAGCTGATATCAAAATTAATATTCAGTTTTTCATGTAAGGCATTCGTTAACTTATTTAACTCTGCTGCTTTTTCTATTTTAACCTGATTTTCAATTTCTAATAGTCTCTTTACAAATACATCTACAACAATTTCACAAGTCTTTCTTGCTGCATATGAAATGCAATAAGGACTATAATTATGAAATGCGATTAAACCCCACAACTTATTATCTATTATAATTGCTAGTGTAAGTGTTGCCCTTACACCAATGTTATTCAGGTACTCAATATGTATGGGAGATGTTGCTCTTAGTTGGGCAAAAGAAAGATCGAGACGCTCATTTGCAGGATTTGCTTCTGGATTAAATTTTAACCAATGGACTTCTTTTCTAATATCCTGAATAATTCTACTCTTATTCTTTAAGAAGAGATCTCTGGCCATTTTAGGGATATCTGTAGCCGGATAATGTAGATCAAGATATGAACTTAAATGTTGTTCTTTAGCTTCTCCAACCACATGCCCATGGTAATCTTCATCAAACTTGTAAACCATCACCCTATCATATCCTGATAAGCTTTTAAATTGCTTAGCAGTTTCATCGTAAAGTTCCTCTTTAGTATTAACTCCTGACAAAAATTGACTTACATTTCTCAAGACACCAAATGGTGAAACAGGAAATAATAAGTGAGCTTCTAACTTATGTTCTAATTCTAAAATAAACTTTCCAGCATGAATGTGAATAATTACATCGAACTGTTGGTTTAAAATTTCAACTTCGTACGAATCAACAGTATTCCATTCCTTAGGAGTATTAATTTTATTAAATATAGGTTGTAGAGGTTTTGGAAGCCATTTTATAACAGGTTCTGTCCAAATTACATTTTCTTCTATATTAAAAAGATTAGGAATAGAATCACTCATTGCATATAAGTAATCTATTTTATCTAGGCTAAACACCAAAATATGTCCATGTCCCTGAATTGCAAGAGGTCTGTGAATAGGTTCTTTATCACAGTTATCAGGTGTTAGCTTAAAGTCGGGATAGAGTTTATTATACATAATTAAATACAAAAGCTAACCATGTGCACTTCTTCAATTCTAATATACTACTAATTTATGATAATAAATAAAATAAATAACAATAAATGGGGTGCTTGTAGAAGTTTATTTCAAGTTATACTTATTTAAATAAGATACTTTTTATCTTATACATTGTTATAAAAAGGTCTTAAATAATATAAAAAAAACAGCAGATGAAAACACCTGCTGCTCTTGAAAATTGATGAAATTGTTCTTCAAACTCTACTACAATCCATCTATGCCTTTAAATGTTGGCATTACTTCTTTAATGCTGCCATCTTCATTAAACTCCATTTTATCTATACAAACTTCTCTGTGGAATCCACCTGCATCTCCCATTTCAATTCCTTTTGGAAAATTGAATCTATGGTAAACTAAATACCATTCATCTGTACCCGGAATTTGTAATACAGAATTGTGTCCAGTAGCAAAAATTTCTTTCTCCTCATCTTTTTGGATAATGATGTTATTTTCTGGAATAGTAAACTCACCTAGTGGCGAATCTGAAGTTGCATAGCGCAATTTATATTTTGGACTTCTGGTATCATCTTCAGACCAAATAAAGTAATAGATGCCATTTCTGTAGATCACATATGTACCCTCTCTGTAGGTCTCATCTGGTTTTAACAATTTGATTTTCGATTTATCGAAAGACATCATGTCGTCGTTCAATTCTACACCAGCCATGTAACCATTACCCCAGTACAAATAAACCTTACCAGTTTTAGGGTCTTCAAATACATCTGGGTCAATTTCTTGTCCTCCTGTTACACCTTCTGGTTTATAATCTATTAGTGGTTCCCCTTTGTCTACAAATGGTCCTGTTGGGTTATCGGCTACAGCTACACCAATTCTTTGTCCGGCTGAAAAGTAGTAGAAATACTTGTATTCTCCATTTATTTTCTTCTCGATAATACAAGGTGCCCAAGCATTACGACTAATCCAGCTTACATCTTTTTTAAGATCGAGAATGGTTCCTTCGTCTTTCCAGTTGATTAAATCATCAGAAGAAAAAGTCTTAAAATAATAACCCGACCAGTTCATAAAACCATCTGTAGTTGGATAGATATAATATTTACCTGTTTTTTCAGAATAAAGAATATCTGGGTCTGCATAGTATCCCTCTAACACTGGATTGTGATCTTCAGAAGCGGTTACTTCAAATTTCTCCGAGCCTTTTTCATCTATGCTAATGGTGTACTCAACCGGGCCGTTGCTAAAATCTTGAGCCCCTGCTGGAGTAATTGAAAAACCTGTAAATGCTGAAAACTCAGGGTTGAATTTAGAAAGATCAGTACCGATTTTTACTGGCAAATGAATTTTCTTTTTCTTTCCATTAATGTACACATTGATCTTCTTAAGCTTTTCCGAATTTGCTGTAATAATAGGATCGTCGAAAGTAGCCCACTTTGCTAACAACCTCTTTAGTTCTGTCTGAGTAATTGGCATTACAGTACCATGCCTCGGATGGAAATTCATTTTCACATCTTCGTCAATTACTGTGAAGTTTTTAAGGTCTTTACTTTTAGTAAACTGATAACCACCTTTTGTATAAAGATCGTACATCAAAATCCATTCGTCTGAATTATTGAGCTTAAAAATACCACTGCCTTCAACAGGGTCTTTTTCTTTATCAACTCTATCGTTACTTACTAGTTTATAACCAGAAGTAAGACTATCTGAAATAGCTAGTTTAATTCCCGGTTGCCCATCTTCTGCTTTATGGAATAGGTGATATTTACCATCTTTATAGATAATATCTCCATCGATACAAGCCTTGTTGTTGCTCTCTACTGGCGGATAATACAATTGCTTAGGTGCAGATTCTAAAGCTGTAAAATCTTTATTTGCATAAGCATAATAGATTTTGTCTGGGTCTTCTCCTTGTTTCATAGAGAAGTAGATCATGTATTTACCAGTGTTTTCGTCGTAAATGGTTTGTGGTGCCCAAACGCGATACACATCACCAAACTCATCTTTATAAGTTTCTGGTATGTTTACTACTGAACTTGTCCAGTTTATCAAATCATCAGATTTCATCAACACCATGGCATAATTGCTCCATCCCATTTCTGGCACATATAAATCTGTAACTACCATATAGAAAGATTTTCCATCAGCAGTTCTTAAAATATGCGGGTCACGCACACCACCAGAAGTACTAATTTTCTTCGAATCGATAATGGCTTTATTATCATTCAGTGCTTTAAAGTTGTAACCATCTTCACTTAACGCAAAGCGTATTGCTTCTTCACCCGGACCATTTCCTGTAAAGTAGGTAAACAAGTAGGCTGTGTACTCTTCGCCACTGTTTGTATTTCCAGCACAACCTGCTAGTAAAAATAAGAAAGCTAGCAGACTAAAATATTGGTTAGTCAACATTTTGATTGATTCCTTCATGCTATAGTGTTTGTGTTTTAATTCGGATTATAGAAAATGAATAAGCTGGTAATTGATATTTCATATTTTTAGAAACCGTGATGTTGCTCTTTTCAGGAGTAGCAGTTTTATCTGTAGGGTCTCCAGTTAATATCGTTAATGCTGCATTTGTGTCTGCAATTTCGTAGGCACTTAGATCAAGTGATGAGTTTACTGAAACAGGTAACAGGTTAGCCAGTTTGATAATTAAATCGCCACTTTTACTATCTTTTACTACAGAAATACCTACTCTTTTATTTACTTCTTTGTCCTTGTTAGATAATGCAAGATTACTCGGAATGTACTGGTTTCCAGCGTTGTTACCATACATTTTTTGCACATAGTAACCTACAGTTGGATTTACTTCAGTATTATTAAAATAAATCAAATCTGGATTCCACTGTGTATGGTTTTCTTTTGCTAACAATGGCGCATAAGATGTCATTGTTACAACATCTGCATTTCTCTCTACAGAAGTAAGGTAAAGTGCTTCAGTTAAAGCCGTTTCTATATTGTTAGGTCTACCCGGTAAATGTGCTGCATATTCACCCAAATACACTTTAGATTTTGAGCGATCATACTTATCGTAATAGTCTTGGTTATTTACAAACCAACCCGGTGTTTGGTAATAATGCTCGTCTACCATAGGCACTTTTAGCTCTGTTGCAAGTTCCCAACCTTCAACATAGTCTGTTCCGCTAGAAAAAGGACCAACTGTACCGATCACCGTAATATCTGGATATTTTGCTATTACAGCATCATAAATAATTTTAAAACGCTCTTCGAAAATATCTGTAATTAAATCTTCATTTCCGATACCGATGTATTTTAGATTGAAAGGTTCTGGATGACCAGCCGCTGCACGTTTCTTTCCCCATTCTGAATTTTTGTCTCCATTTGCCCACTCAATCAAGTCGAGTACATCTTGCACATAAGCATCCATCTCAGCCATAGGAATACCTCCCTGCTGACCATAACCACCAGTAGAAGAGTTTTGACAAGGCACACCTGCTGCTAATACGGGTACTGGTTCGGCATCAATATCTTCGCAAAACTGAAAATACTCGTAATAACCCAAACCAACAGACTGGTGGTAGTTCCAGATGTTTCGTTGTTGCACTCTGGCTTCTAAAGGTCCAATGGTATTCTTCCAATCATAGATGTTATCTAAACCATCACCATGTGCTACACATCCACCCGGAAAGCGAATAAATCTAGGTTTAATATCGGCAATAGTTTGAGCCAAATCTGCTCTTAAACCATTTTCTCTACCCTTAAAGGTATTTTCTGGAAATAGAGAGATCATATCTAAAACCAACTTGCCTGTAGCTTGCGGAATTACTTCTATTTTAGCATCTGCCGCAGTTTTGCTAGCAGTTAAAGTTGCTTTGTACTTTTTCCAGTCGGTACTTACTTTTTTAACTTTTGTCTCCCCAATCACTTTTCCATCGGCATCAACCAGTCTCACCACTAAACTTTGTTTGGTACCTTCAAGCGCTTTTGCAAACACAGAGAAGTTGTATTTTTCTCCTTCTTTTACAGCAATGCCATCGTAGCCTTCATTAGATAAACCAACACCGGTTTTAGTTATGCCTAGTACGGCAAAATGCTTATTATTTGCATGAATTGGGGCTTTTGTTTCAATTTCGAATGAAATACCATCACCACTTACAGACCATGCTTTTTTAGAATTCCACGTTTTATCTCTGCCTTTTACATCACTTGGATCGTATTCAAAATCGCGGTTTTGGATTAGCTCTGCATACAAACCACCATCAGCTGCATAATTGATGTCTTCGAAGAAGATTCCAATTAATAAATCGCTAATACTTTTAGCTTTTGAAGGCTCAAGACTAATATTGGCTTCAATCGGTTCTAAATTATTATACCTTGTGCCATCTTCTGCCATTCTTTCTGAGCGCTCGCTTTGGTGAAATTTATTCCACTCTAAGTTTTTTATGAGTCCATCAATTAAATCCCACTGTACAGAATAAACTATACCTGTGTGTTTCTGTCCATTAATTTCTACTTCTTCTCTTTTACTTAAGCGTTCGCTTTCTGTAGCTGTTTTAGTAGGTGTATAAGTATGAAAATCTTTGGTAGTGGTTTTAAACAATGAAGTTTTTCCATTGTTTTCTGTCTCCCAAGTGATTAGGTAAGCACCATCTTTAGTAGAAGAAACTTCCAAGTTTTTAACATTTCCCTCGTCTACCACTTCAGGATAAGACTGGCGTCTCCACTCGTAAAGATTGTCTGATGCAGCATGCGCAAATTGTCCTACTTTATCGTTTAGCGACCATATGCAATGCCATTTGCCAGATTTATCTTTAATTAAATCTGGATTGAACATGCGCTTTTGGCTACCCCAAGTACCAAAATCTGAAAATAGGAATGTGTGTTCTGGACCAATTGCATGCCAGTTCTCTTTATCTACACTCCATGCAAGTGTTAAACCACTGCGACCTTCGTTTACCGAATAGGCAAACAGATAAGCTGAATCAGGATTAGAAAGTGTGTTGGTAAATGCAAAACTATTGGCCGCAAAAAAGAATAAAATAAGTAATACTGCAAAGAAATTTCTTTTCATTTCAATTATTGCTTTCTCGTGAAATTTTCAAATCCTAAAAAGGATGTTATTCGGTAGCAAAACTTGCTACGCCAGTTGGTGTTACTTTCTCAATGTTTCCTTGCAAATCGAAATTTAAGCTATCGATGCTTAATTCCCTAAGTATATCGCCGCTATTATCATTAATTCTGTGATAAAGGATATAATATTGGTCATTTTCTTGAAAAACAGTGTGATGACCGGGGCCTAAAGTAGTAGAATCTGACGAAGTAGATAACACCGGACTTTCTGGTCCTTCCGTCCACGGGCCGTAAGGTGAGTCTGATACCGAATATCTTACTTTATAGGTTGCATTCGTACATTTTCCATCAGAATACATCAAATAATATTTCCCATTTTCTTTTACCATAAATGGTGCTTCAAAATAGTTTGGAGGAGTAATGTCTTTAATAGTGCTTTCATCAAAAGAGATCATATCATCTTCCAATTTCACTACAAAGCAATGCCCATTTACCCAGTTTAATCCTGAACCCCAGTAAAGATAAACTTGTCCATCGTCATCTATAAATGCCTCGGCATCAATCATATGATACTCAGGAAACATATCACCTTTTATTAATGGCGTGTTGTCTTCTTTGGCATTTTTCCACGGTCCAAGTGGTGTTTCACCAACACCTGCCCAAATTTCACTTCCTACAGAAGCATACATATAAAATTTACCATCTTTACCTTGAATTACACTTGGCGCCCAAACACGAGAATCGTTAGAAGTAGGACTAGTGCATTGCTCTTTGGTTGGCCAGTTGATTTGTTTTCTTTCCCAATTGATAAAATCTTCTGACTCAAACACGGCATATTCATCACCTCCCCAAGGGTCTATAGTGGCATATACATAATATTTGCCTTCGTATTTTACTATGGATGGATCAGCAAAATATCCATCTATTACCGGATTGCTAATCATAACTGTTTCTGTTTCGGAAGTAGGTGTTTCCTCAGAGGTAGTTTGTTCTTGTTTTTTATCGCAGCTCCAAATTCCGAATAATAAACAGCCAAGTGCAACTCCGATTTGTAAGTTCTTTTTTAATTTGATCATTTTTACAGAATAGTAGTACATTAAGCAATTTCCTTTTACTAAAAATTGCTTAATGTACTGTGGTTAATAATTTACGTTTGCACCAAAAATATAAAGAAAGTGCTTAAAAAATTAATCCTGAGATACGAGTGTAATTACTGATCTCGCAGAAAGAGTTACTGCACTGCTTGCATCAACTTCTCCCATAAACCCTAGATTATTTTCGGGATTGGTCATATACATATTATAACCTTTTGGTATTTCTTTATCAATGTCTAGTTCAATGGTTTGGTCATCGTAACTAGAATTGATAATTACCACCACCACTTTATCCTGATCTGTATAAGCTGAAATTAAAATATCATCATTTGCAGTTGTTGTTGAAGTATCTACCGCTACTCTTTGCATACCCGGTCTAATAAATCGGCTATAGTTACCCATTGCCCACAACATTTTAGAATCGTAAACTCCGCCATCATCTTGACTGTTTTCAATGTATACCAAGCCATCTTTATAGTCATATGGACTTACAGCTAACCACCAATGCCAAGCATTTGCATTAGAAACAGTAAGGTCGTAATGCATCACTTTTGCAATGTAAATGGCTGGGTCCATAGTTAATACTCTGCCACCACCTTTTATAATATTGTTATCTTCTAACACACAATACTCACTCATCCAATATTCTAATTCGGGATCAGTTGCTTGAATGGTTTCTACCAAAGATTTTCTAATCTCAATCATTTGGTCTTCTGGAAAAGTTGTAAAATAACTGTGTGCTGCTACTTTTTTTGCTACATGGGTTAAATCTCCCAAATACAATTCGCTTGAAGTACTAAAGAAATCTTGGATTTGCTTGCCTCTCTCTGGTTTATCTGCTGACTCGTAGAGATAGTTGATTTTACCTGCTTCTGGAATTTCGATCTTAGTTTCTAAACCCTTGTCTGTGATAGATTGATCTAGTTCTTTTACCACTTTGTAAATCTCCGTATTTCTGTAAGAAGAACCTTCTTGACCAGCATCATCCCAGTTCCATTGTGGTTCGTTTACTGGACTGATGTAATCAAAATCGATTCCCTGAGATTTAAAATGAGCCAGCACATCAACCATAAACTCAGCAAAATCGCCAATGTGTTCTTCTTTTAAGTTGGCTTTATTATCTGGTGCTGAATAAGCTTTACCATTATTGGTATAATACACTGGAGGAGAATTGACAAAAGCTACAAATTGATCTACACCATGCTTTTGAGCTGCATCTAAAAACCAACGTTGGCCTTCTTGCTTCTCCCAGTTAAAAGTGCCGTTTTCATTTAAGAATGATTCTGCTCTTCTCCACTCATCTTTAATATCGCTATCATCTCCTTGCTCTGCCGAACCTGCACCAATATTAAATCTCCATAATGAAAGACCTATTCCGAGTGGGTTGCCATTTTCATCAAACTCAGTACTGAATAGCAAATCGGCTATCTTGTTTCGCTTTTCCATTGGCCAGTTTTTTCCTACAAACTGGCAAGCCCATGCGTCTGAAGCACCAAAGTTTTTAATTACTTGTTTTGTATCTGAAAGCTTAATCTGATAAGCTCCTTCTGTGGTTTTTACTTCAGCTGTTTCTTGTTTATCGCATCCTGATAATATGGTGAAAAACATGGCTAAAAAAAGCCATGCTGTATATTTAGTTTTCATTATTTTTCTGTCTGTTGAGTTAGGTTATTTGTCTTTTTGCCTTTTTCGGGCAGATTATTTTCATCTACACCAAGAGGACTTAATGTAAAGCTGTAGGTATACTCTTTATCGAATAATTTATACTTATCCATTGTATGATTTCCCCAGCTATTATCGCCTCCAACACCCATTTGTCTCAAATCTATTCTCAATTGTACAAAATCCATCGCTTTAATTTCATAAGGATGTTTCATACCTTCCAATTGTTTGTGATCAAATGGGAAAACACCCATTTCAAGTGGCTGATTACCACTTTGACTTTCAGACTGATTACCTGCAATTCCACCGGCAATCATTAAACCTTTGCCTGCATTATTTCTAAGTGCAGCCCATCTCACATCCGTTTTGTTTCCACTTTCTTGCGGAGTCATATACGGAGTATATTGATCCATAACTTTCCCAGAATACAAACCTACTTTAATACCAGATTTTCTATCCCAGTAAGATTCTTGAGGACCTCTACCCATCCATACAAAATTCTCTAAATCAGCCGGAGCTGCTAGTTGCATCCCAATTCTTGGAATTTCACCTTCTACATTTCCCTTTAAGAAATTGTAATCTACCTTGATATCGCCATTGGCAAAAAATGTATAAGTGAGGTTTAATTGACCTATACCATTATCGTAGCTTGAACTGGTAATTAGCTGCAATTGCTGATCGCTAATTTTCTCAACTTTAATATCACTCAACTTTCTGTGCTCTTCGGTATTTCTCCAAATAGCTAGTCTCTCTCCCATTTTGTTACCAGTATCGTTTGAGGTTGGTGTTCTCCAAAAATCTGGCGCTAATGGTCTTCTTAATAGAGATTTGCTATCGAAGTTGTATTCTGTGATCAAACCTGTTTTCTTATTCACAACCGCAGAAAATGTCTTACCCAGAATGAAATATTTCTCAGGAGTTTCTTCTAATGAAAGCGTTAAACCTGCTGGTAATTCTTGCGGTACAGCCGGCTCGTAAATAGGCAATACTAATTGCTCAGTTGCTACTACATGATTTTTTGCAAGAGCCAATGATGCTTCTTTTCTGCTTGCTGTAAAGTTGATGAAATACTCAGTACCCGGAGTAGCTTCTACTTGAGCGAGTGGAATGCTTACCTCTACAGATTCACCCGGCTTCACTGTTTTATATAACTTAATTGAACCTTCTTTTACAACTTTGCCATCTGCCATTACTTCCCATTTAAAATCGAAAGTATCCAGATTAGTAAAGTAATAATGGTTTTCAATTTTGAATTTACCTGCTTCTAAATTTTCAGGTTTGAATTTGATGTACTGATAAACTTTCTTTAACTCCCAAAGTGCTGGCTTAGGCGTTCTGTCTGGAAATACTATTCCATTATGGCAAAAGTCTCCATCGCTCGGCACATCTACTGGACCAAAGTCTCCACCATAAGCCCAGAATTTTTCGCCAGAAGGTGTAGTTTTTAACATACCTTGGTCTACCCAATCCCAGATAAAACCACCTTGTAGTTCAGGGTGTTTCTCAATGGTTTCCCAATAGTCTACTAAGTTACCATTGCTATTACCCATTGCGTGAGAATACTCACACATAATCAAAGGGCGACCATCTTTTCTGGCAACATACTTTTCTAAATCAGCCACTGTATGATACATCGGAGTAACAATATCAGTAAACGGATCTACCCAAGCTTGCTCATACTGCACTGGACGAGTGCCATCTATGGTTTTTAATAAATTATAAGTGGTTTTAAAATTCTCTCCAAAGCCTGCCTCATTACCTAAAGACCAAATTACAATTGAAGGATGGTTTTTGTCTCTTTCGAACATTCTAGTTGTTCTGTCTACATGCGCATTTTTCCACTCATGAGCATTAGACGTAACTGTGTTGAATCTGTAACCATAATCACCTTTCCAAGGAGTATTAAGCCCGTGTGCTTCTATGTTTACTTCATCAATCACATATAAACCATACATGTCGCATAGCTCATACCATTTCGGGTGGTTCGGGTAGTGGCTAGAACGAACTGCATTCACGTTGAACTCCTTCATGAGTTTAATGTCTTTGATCATGTCTTCTATCTTAATTACATGACCTTCTACCGGATCGTGCTCATGTCTGTTTACCCCTTTTACCAACACATACTTTCCGTTGATCATAAACTGACCATTCTTAATCTCAGAAGTTCTAAAACCTATTTTCTTCGAAATTATCTCTGTGGTATTGCCTTTACTGTCGGTCAATACCAATAACATATCGTAAAGATTTGGGCTCTCTGCACTCCATTTCTTTGGAGCTTCTATCATCTCATTAAATTTGATATCGGCAGATGATCTACCTTTTAAAGAAACCTCTTTGGTATAAACTATCTCTTGTCCGCTTTTTCCAGACTCTTTAATTTTTACATCTACCTTACCATTAAAAGATTTTCTTGCTGTGTTTTTTAAGCTAACAGTAAGATCAAAAGTACCATTTGTATAAGCCTCATCTAAACCTGCTTTTACAAAGTAATCGGCAATTCTCATTTTTTCACGATTGTATAAATAAACATCTCTCTCGATTCCGCTCAGTCTCCAAAAATCTTGGCTTTCTAAATAACTACCATCGCACCATCTGTATACTTCTACTGCCAAAAGGTTTTCACCTTCTTGCAAGTATTTATTTATATGAAACTCTACTGGAGTTTTGCTGTCTTCGCTGTAGCCTACTTTTTCTCCGTTAATCCACACGTAAAATGCAGAATTTACTGCACCAAAGTGCATAATAATGTCTTTTTCTTCCCAACCTGCGGGAACGGTAAAGGTTGTTCTATATGAACCTACCGGATTATATTCCTTTTGAATATTAGGAATATCTGATTTAAATGGGTAATTCACGTTAGCGTAAATTGGTACCCCATAACCGTGCATTTGCCAATCTCCCGGCACTACCATTTCTCCCCATTTGGCATCGTCAAAATCTTTTTTGTAAAAGGCTACAGGTCTTAATGATGGATTGTAACTCCAATTAAATTTCCAGTTTCCATTTAAAGACTTGTAATTTGGTGATTTGGCAAAATCGTAAGATAGCGCAGAAGCTTCATCTTTAAAAGGCATTAAAGTGGTATGAGGCTCTTCAGTATTTGTGCTAACTACAGTAGGGTTTTGCCATTCTGGCACTTGCTGGCTAAAAGTATGATGTGAAGTTATGATAGCAAATAGAAAGATTACTACGAAGTGGGTTTTAGTGTGTAATCGGACAAGGTTCTGTTTGCCTTGATGGATCAGAGTTTTCATCATGTTCTTATAGTTTTGGTAATTTACTTTCTTTCATAAAAATAAAGGCAATGCACTAATTTAGTACACTGCCTTACTACTCTGATTAATAATTAGGATTTTGTTCTAATAAATCTCCGGATGACTGTATCTCAGCTCTTGGTATTGGTAACCAATAATGTTGTTCTGAAAAACTTTTACCATCAAGCGCTACTTTTCTTGTGTAAGTAAACTCATCACCATCCTGAGTAATGGAAATACCATAAGCGTCTTCGTTTTCTGTTTCCATCGCAATTTCCCATCTTCTCACATCATAATAGCGATGTTCTTCAAAAGCCAACTCAACTTGTCTCTCTCTCATAATTGCCTCACGCATTTGGTCTTGAGATAAACCAGTTGTTAGTTCTGGCATTCCAGCACGAGCTCTTATTTGGTTAATCGCATCATACACGGTTGCATCTGGACCAACAGATTCGTTTTGTGCTTCTGCATAGTTTAATAATATTTCTGCATACCTCATGTAAATCCAAGGTTGCGTACCTGCTACATCCCAAGGGTTTGAGATTGGTAAGTCTTCATCAATAAATTTACGTAGATAGTAACCTGTTTTAGAAGTATTCCAGTTATCATTACCATCTTGGCTATCTTGTCCACCTGGCTCGAAAGTTTCTATTTCGCGGCCTCTGTATTCTGCTCCATTGTAAAGAATTGAAGCATAAAAACGAGGGTCACGGTTTTCGTAAGGAGCACTTGTATGCTCTGGGTTATTCCAATCGAACTCAGTTGCAGTAGTTCCATCTTCACTCACAATTTCGTAAGCATCTACCAAGTTTTGAAGCGGAGTGTTACCTCCCCAACCGCCGTAACCGTTAGGTCCGTTAGAGATTTCTAAACATACGTGGCGAGTACCAATTGCATATAATCTTTCGAATATGATCTCACTGCTGTTTTCGTCAAGGAAAAGTGAAGCGTAATCTCCATGTAGGCTGTATAAACCTAAATCCATTACATCTTTAGCAGCAGTAGCAGCTTCTGCCCAAGTACCAGTGCTATATAACGGACTAGCAGCATACAATAATAATCTTGATTTTAATGCTAATGCAGCGCCTTTAGTAGCACGACCTAATCCCCAACTGTCTGATGTAGAAGATGGTAAGTCTGCTGCAGCTTCATCTAGTTGTGCTACTGCATACTCTATACTTTCTGCTAATGAAGCTCTTTCGAATAAAGAAGCATCTGTAAGATCATCGCTAAGTTCGTAAACTTCATCTCCCATTAAAACTACACCACCATAATTTCTGATTAGGTCTTGGTATCTATAAGCTCTGATAAATTTAAGCTCTGCAATAAGAATTTCCTTACCATAATCACTCATTGGCACTTCATTAATATTCTGCAAACCATAGTTACACTCACGAATACTTCTGTAACTTCTAGACCAGATAGTACCTGCAATACCTGTGTTTTCTGGAGATAACTGACCTCTCTGAATTAGCCAAGTGTTATCATCATTGGTATACATTGACTCATCTGTAATTGAAGACCAAAGGCCATATTCAAAACCTCTACCAAAACCTGGAGGTGTTCCTTCTGCTTCTTTATCTTGTAATTTCACCCCCATATAGCGGTTAATTACGTATGCTTCGAACAGCGTAGAGTCAGCCAGGATAGCATCATCCGAAATCCTGTCTGTTGCTGTTACATCTAAAAAATCTTCTTTGCAACTTGAGAACATGCTCAAAAATGCAAGGGCAATTATATATCTTAATTTATTTTTAAATAACATATCTTTCGTAGTTTAAAACTGAACATTCACACCAAGATTGATAATTCTCTGTTGCGGATAGAACTGTCCGCTCTCACTTGTACCTTCCGGATCAAAATCTTCTAACTTAGTGATCGTAAACAAGTTAAATGCACTTGCCTGAATTCTTAAAGCTGCGATTTTTGCTTTTGAAAGTATTGCTTCAGGTACATTGTAACCTATTGATATGTTTTTCAATCTTAAGAATGCATTGTCGTACAACCAGAAGTTGTTTTTGTATAAACCTCCATTGATTGATGAAGATGCTCTGGTATCTACTCTTGGGTAAGAACCACCTGTATTGGTTGGGCTCCATCTGTTATCTGCCCAGCTGCTGTAGAAGTTACCTACTGTACCAGACTCAGGTAAGATGTATTGGTTCACTCTGTCTTGTCCTGCGAAAAGTATTGCTACGTCGAAGTTTTTCCAACCACCAGTAATATTGATACCGTAAGTGATTTGTGGTAAGTTTCCGTATTTTGTTCTTACCATGTCATCTGCAGTAATCTCTCCGTCTTCGTCGTAATCTTCGTAAATTAAATCACCAACTTGAGTACTAGAAAGGTGCGGATATGCATCTAAATCTTCTTCTGTTCTAAAAATACCTAGTACATTATATAATAGATAAGTATTTAAAGAGCGACCAGTTTGTTGCTGATAATCTAATACTGAAGAAGCTTCATCGATAAACTCGATTTTACTTTTTGCATAAGTTAAGTTAGCAGAAACGCTATACCAGAAATTCTCTTTGTTTTGCTTGTAACCAAGCGTAGTTTCTATACCATTGCTGTTTACTTTACCAATGTTTTCATCAGGAACTAATGTACTTCCATCGTATGGGTTTACAATACCAGAAACTCCCGGAATTGATGCATTTCTAGCAGTAAGAATATCAGATCTGTTTTGCTGGAAATAAATAAATTCTAATGAAATATTTCTGAATAATGTCGCATTAATACCAACGTCGGTTTTCTTTGCTACCTCCCAAGTAATTGCTGGGTTACCCAATTTAGTAAGGTCTACACCTGAAACAGCTACTCCATCAATTACATATGAGTTATTGAATGAATAGTTGTTGTAAAACTGGAATGGATCAACGTTATCGTTACCAAGCTGACCGTAAGAAGCTCTAATTTTTAAATCGTTGATAAAGTTTACGCTATTAGAAAACCACTCTTCTTCTGAGATTCTCCAACCAGCAGAAATTGCAGGGAAATAACCGTATCTGTTATCTGCTGGGAAAATAGAAGAACCATCAACCCTTAACTGTACCTCTGCCAGATATTTTTCATTATAGTTGTAAGCTAATTTACCAATAAAACTTCTTCTATTGTAATTGTAGCTACTACCACTGTTATCACTGTCTGATGTAGCTGCACCACCTTGAGTTAACTCAGGAGTTTCTACAGTCGGATAGTTTAATCTTGTAGCATCAAAAGTTTCTCTGTGATATGTACTTTGCTCATAAGCAATAAAAGAATTGATATAGTGATCTCCAAAGTATCTATCAAAGTTTAGTTTGATGTTTTGGGTAATTTGCGATATGTTTTCTTGTGCCTCAACTAATTTACCTGCATCGTTAGAACCACCAGTAGTTACTGCTGAGTAAGTATCTGTATCACTATCATAAGTATAAAGTGAATATGGTTGAGAGAAAGTTTTTGTGAAATTCCAAGTTTTATCAACTGAATAAAAACCATCTACAGATAATCCATCTACCCAAGGGATGTAGTATTTCGCTTTTAAAATACCATTGAATATTTGAGTTGGATTTTGGCTAGTACCTCCAGCATCTGTTACCATCATTACTGGATTATTTCTTTCAACTCCAATAGATGGTAAACCATTTGGATAAACATCAATCACTGTAGGATAAGCTCTATATATAGATCTAAAAATATCACCAGCTCCAGAAGTAGGATAAATTCTGTCTTCTTCTCTACCATTCAATAACAAACCTACACTAAAATCTTCTGTGATGTTTGCATCTATATTTGATCTGAAACTGTATTGATTGTACTCTGTTACACCGTCTTTATAAAGACCTTCCTGAGCTAATTTACCAAGTGATACAAAGTATTTTACATTTTCAGAACCACCTCTAACTGATACGTTATGTTGCTGCTGAAGAGAAGTTTTCTTTAATGTTGCATCAGCCCAGTCTGTATTTGGATAGTTGATTGGATCAGAACCATCTGCAAATTTTTGAATTTCATCTTCAGTATATGCCTGATTTAAACCACCATCTTTATTGTTATAATAAGCTATCTCATTTTGCAATGTAGCAAATGTGGCAGCATCTGCCATATCTGGTAATCTCGTTGGTGAGTTAAAGCCTATGTTATAGCTATAATCGATACGTGGTTTGCCTTGCTCTCCTTTTTTCGTAGTTACTAGAATTACACCGTTTGCCGCTCTACTACCATATACTGCAGCAGAAGCATCTTTTAATACAGATACACTTTCTATATCATTTGGGTTAAGTCTGCTTAAACCTCCAAGCTGTCCTGGAACTCCATCAATTACTACTAATACATCGGTGTTACCAGTTGTAGCAATTCCTCTAATGTAGATATTACTGTCATCGTAACCTGGTTCACCAGAACTGTTATTAGAAATAACACCAGAAAAACGACCTGCTAAAGAGTTAGAAACGTTTGCTTGCGGGCTTTTTACTATGTCTTTACCTTTTACCTGAGAAATCGAACCTGTTAAGGTTTCTTTTTTCTGTTGGCCATAACCAACTACAACAATCTCATCCAGTTGTTCAACATCTGGTTGTAATGTTATTTGTATATTAGTTTGACTACCAACTGTTATTTCCTGAGGGGTATAGCCTATGTAGCTAAATTGTAGAATTGCTTCGCTTGATGCTGCTATTTTAAAATTGCCATCGAAATCGGTTGTAGTACCAGTGCTGGTACCTTTAATTATTATGCTCACTCCCGGTAGCGGTTCGCCATCTTCTGCCAAAACTTGTCCGGTTATGTTTTCCTGTGCATAGGTTGCTACATGCACAGCCATCAGAAGCAGTAACACAAGCTGCTTCCTCAATAAGGATAGAACTGTTTTCAAATTCATACTTTTGGTTAAATTTCAATTTACATTTTGCTCAGATCTGATGGAACAAATGTAGATTTCTGCTTTCACAAAGAGGGGAACATATCATTCATTCTACATACACAAATGGTTCATTTTGCATTAATATTGACTTAGAATGAAGCTTTATGCTCAATAATAGGTTTCTTTTGCTTCATATTGAAAATTACTCCGTGGTTACTTTGTTAACTAAAAAAATTAGAGTTATCTACCCTAAGAATACTCATAGATTAAGAAAGTATATCTTTGTAATCCAGTTTAAAAATTATTAAATAATAAAATGAATTTTTCATCCGGCTACAACATTTAATAAGCACAGATAAACTCATTACTATTCACTAATAATAAATATAGAAATGAAAATATCTTTATATGTTTGTCGGATGTTTAATCAGCTACGAGGAGGTTTCTGTTGAAGCTACTACTACTATCCATACTACTCTTACCCACCTTAGTCTTTGCCCAAAGTACAAAGACTAATTTTCAATACATCTCATTTAACGATGGCCTTTCCAACTCATATATTATAGATATTTTACAAGATAATGATGGCTATATCTGGATTGGTACAGACGATGGGCTAAATAAATACAATGGCTATGAGATGGTGGTTTACAGAAACGACCCCGCAGATACCTCATCTATTAGTAATAACTCGATTGGTACGTTGTTAAGAGACAACCAAGGTCGAATTTGGGTAGGTACAAAAGAAGGGCTCAACCTGTACGATGCAGAGAAAAACCAATTTACAAGAATTCCATACACAGAAAACGAACAGGTTTCTAAAATCTACCAAACCAAAGATTCTACCATATGGGTTGGCACATCTCGCGGCCTCAAAAAATACTCAGAAGAAAAACAGTATCTCCAAAAAGTCTTTTTTACTGCCGAAGGTGCTACCATTAATATCTTTAATGATGAAAAATATTCCATTAACGATATTATAGAATACAGCCCTCAGTTTATGGTTGTTGCCACTTGGAACGGCCTATTTGTGATAGACAGAAAGCAAAATACACTAAAACTAATAGAAAGAAGCGAAGAGGGCATAAAGGTTGACCACATTAAATCCATTGAAATTGATGGAAACAGAAACATCTGGGTGGGTACTTTTGGCTATGGCACTTTTCACTACGATGTATCCAGAAATATTCTGCGGAAAATTACTATAGCCCCAAATTTTGAAATGGACAAGAGAATTCTTGACCTGTATAATGATGGCAAAGGACACATGTGGATTGGCACAGAGCAATCTGGCTTATATAAGCTATACATCAATTCTTTTGATTCTAATGGTTATGAGTTCGATCATTTTAAAGATAGTGAAACGCCCGGCTCTTTAAGTTACCGATCTGTAACTAGAATTTTTAGCGATGCCAATGCTGGTTTGTGGGTGGGTACGCACAACGATGGTATAAATTACCTCAGTTACGAAAAAGCTTTCTTTAAAACCATACAGAAAAATCATTTTTCTAAGAATACGCTCAAGCACAAAAAAGTTTGGGGACTTACCGAAGATGATGAAGGTAATATCTGGATTGGTACAGATGGTGGAGGTTTAAATGTATATAACCCCAAAACAAATACATTTACTTACTATTCGGATAATGGCAGCCTAAGCGACGATGCCATTTTATGTGCCTATAAAGATAATGAAGGCGATTTATGGTTTGGAACCTACACTGGCGGGCTTAACCGCTATATGCCTCAAACAAATACTTTTAAGTGGTATAAACACGACGAAAACGATCCAAATTCTATTGGGGGGAATGATGTAAGAACCATTCTACAAGATAAATCTGGTAAAATTTGGATAGGTACCAACCAAGGTGGATTAAATGTTCTGGACAAGGAAACAGGCAAATTTACCCAATACAACTATGATAATAGCAACCTAAAAGGAAATGATATCCGCTCGCTCTTTATCGACAGCAAAAACAGATTGTGGATTGGCACATTTGAAGATGGTCTTTTCCTTTTCGTAAATGGCGATTTTAAGCAGTTCAACATTGAAAATGATATTCGTAAAGAAAACTCTATTTTTTCGATAGATGAAGATTCTGATGGTAATCTTTGGCTGGGAACTTATCGAACAGGCTTAGTAAAATTTGACCCTACAAAAGAGACAATAGAAATATTTGATGAGAAAAAAGGACTCTCAAATAATATTGTACACAGTGTTAAAATTGCCGAAAGAAATACAATCTGGCTTTCTTCCAACAAAGGTATTTCAAAATTTGATATCGATACAGAAGAGTTTATTAATTACAATACCAATGACGGTCTGCCTTCATTGGCTTTTTCAGATGGCTCTGTATTAGCTTCTAAAAATGGCAATTTATATTTTGGTTGCGTGGAAGGATTGGTGTTCTTTAATCCGCATGAGAAATTTAAGCAGGAAATTACCACCAAAGTAATTATTGAAGAAGTTAGTGTTTTTAACAAAGCACTTAAACCTGAAGACAATACAGCTTATACAAAAGCAGATATTGATAGTAGTATGGCTAATATCGATCATATTACTTTACAGAATAACCAATCTGTTTTTTCTCTGTCATTTGCAGCCATTTATCTACCAAATCCATCTAAAGTTCATTACTCCTACAAGCTAGAAGGTATAGAAAACCACTGGAATTATTTAGGTAATGATAGAAAAGTAACTTATGCAAAACTACCAAGCGGTGAATATTTTTTTAAAGTAAAAGCATCGCTAGATAGTAAAAACTGGTCTGACGAAACGGTTTTAAAAATTACGGTACTCCCACCCTTCTGGAAAACCTGGTGGGCTTATTTGATTTACACCTTAATTATTGGTTCTATCATTTACCTAAGCCAGCAATACAGGTTGAATAAGTTTAGAATGGAGCGTAAGATTGAGCTCGAACAAGTTGAAAAGAAAAAACTCTCTGAGATTTATAACCTCAAGATGAATTTCTTTACCAACATTTCTCATGAGTTTAGAACTCCTCTTACACTTATTATTAGTCCGCTGGAACAGGTTATTAGAAATCAAGATATTTCTGGCAGTATAAAAAACAAGTTACTTTCAATCTACAACCATGCATATAGATTGCACAACTTAATTAACCAAGTAATTGAGTTTAGAAAAGTTGAAACTGGCAATGTAAATCTTAAAGTGACTGAAAACGATTTGGTGAAATTTACTTATGAGATTCATCATGCGTTTTTTGAGCTTGCCAAATTGCAAAACATCACTTTTGAGTTTCACTCAGAAGTTGAAAGCTTAAAATTGTGGTTTAACCAAATGCATTTCGAAACCATACTTTATAACCTCATTTCTAATGCATTTAAATACACTTCGCCAGAAGGTAAAATCTCCATTGAGATAAAAAAGACATCTTTAGATAACCCAGACTGTTGTGAAATACACATTACTGATAATGGGAAAGGTATTTCTGCAGAATACCTCGATCAGATTTTTAATAGATACTACCAGATTGTAGAAGCCGAAACCATCCATATTAAAGGTTCTGGAATTGGATTAGCTTTGGTCAAAGATTTAGTAGAATTACACAAAGGTCAGATTAATGTAAAAAGTATCAAAGACAAAGGCACCGAATTTATCTTGAAGTTCAAATTAGGTGCTAGTCATTTTTCTGAAGATCAACTAATAAAAACCAATGCAGATAGTGAGCATCCACAGCATTATAACCTCAGTCCGAAGGTAGAATATGAGTTGGCAGAATTCCATGAAGAGCATGATGCAAACAAGGCTCATAAACACACTTTGCTGATTATTGAAGATAATCATGATATTAGGACTTACATTAAATCGCTGTTTATCCAATCGTTTAAAGTGTTGGAAGCTGCCGATGGTGAAGAGGGTTTTCATGTAGCCAAAGCCAAATTGCCTACTATTATTATAAGTGATATTATGATGCCGGGGATGGATGGCATTGAACTTTGCAAAAAGCTAAAAACTGAAAGAAGCACCTTACATATACCTGTAGTGTTGCTCACCGCCAGAGCAGACGATTTGCATAAACTTGAAGGTATTACCATTGGTGCAGACGACTATATTACCAAACCATTTAATCCGGAATTGCTGCAGGCAAAAATCGGAACTTTGGTGCGCAACATTAGCAAATTGCACGACTACTACACTTCTAGAATCTTGCTCGCTCCAATCGACGAAAACATAGATTCGGCAGATAAAGAGTTTCTTGATAAGGCTATCCAGATTGTTGAGAGTAACTTGCTTACTTCTGACTTTGGAATAGACCAACTAAAAGACGAATTATGTGTGAGTAAGGCGACACTTTATAGAAAAATTAAACAACTCACAGGCGAATCTTCATCGGAGTTTATTCGCTCGATACGAGTTAAAAAAGCGGCTGAGCTAATTAAATTGAATAAAATGTCTATCTCCCAAGTAGCTTACGAAGTGGGCTTTAGCAGCACCAGATATTTTAGAGATTCATTCCACAAGATTTACAACATGAATCCGTCTGAATATGCACAGGAGTTTAAGGCTCAAGAGAAGCTGTGAAATTAAAAGTCTATCCAATTGACTTATTTTCAATAGCAAATTTCTCTTATTAAATATGTCTCAAACTCTTTTTGCTCTCAGACTTATTTATGACTCAACCTCTGTTTTAAGTTTGTCATCTGTTATTCTATTTTGTTCTCTTTTTTTCACCTTTATAAGTGTTACTATAGATCCTATTGGTATTCCAAATGTCACTAGCGTTTCATCAATTCCAGTTGCACTGAAACCTATACCAAATAATACCTGAAATGAAAGGTTCAGACTGAAATGTCCAAGGGCTGTTATTGTTATAGCTGGCACATTAAAAATGATTACACCTAACATTTTCAGCCACTTTTTTTTCAAACTACTTTTACGAATTCTATTAATTGCAATAACATTCAACATTGCCACACACAATGCAATAACTGCAGCAATATAAATTAAAAGATAAGAAGGTATTTTCTCTTTGTAATTGAGAAGGTTAATATATTGAACCTTATTATTTTGTTCATTAATAGTTGCCTCAATAATTCCAAAATGTTTATCATCTTTAATCTGTACCTTGATTTTTAGAGGCTCAACTGATGCCTCCTCATTAGTTGAAAACTTGTAACTTTTATCAGATTTAGAAAATGATAAATCAAATTCAGTCCCGAAGTTTTCAGTAATTACTTTTTGAATTTTGGGAATTTCACTTTTAAGATGATTAACTTGAGTAGTATCCGATAAGTCAATATCAAAATATGTTATTGCTTTGTCAAAATCACCAATAGCAATTGCATTTACTTGACTTTCTACATTTTCGTATCCTTCTGAAGTAGAGGTCAAAAAAGAACATCCAGTAGCAAATATTATTAGTGTTAAAAATGATAGAAATTTGTTCATTATCAATTTTACATTTAGGTATTAATAAATAGATTATATACTTCATAAACCTACACCTCAAATTTACATTGCATTTTTAACTATCAAAAAATAGCCAAAAAAGCGTAAATTGATAATAAAAAGGCCGAATTCTTAAGATTCAAAAGCTCATCCCCACAAACAATGATGAAGCTAATCTTGTTATAATTGGAAAGCCTGTCTGATAGAGAAAATATTGATTTTGTTTTTGAACCATCAATAATTAGTCAGGTAAAAATATACATGTTAAGTTTGTAATTAATTCACATGATTAATTGCAAAATTTAGTAAAGCAGTAGCATAACCAATACTGTAAAACCTTTCCAAAACAGCAATACTTAGACATACCGTTTGGTCTGTATTTCAATGGTACCTTAATTTTATTTTTTGCTAATTCTATGATAGAATATATAAAGTCTTTGTTTCCCGAAGAGGTTTATAGCATTACTGCGCAAATACTTCTTATGGTATTACTCGGGGTTTTCATCAACAAATTCATTAAACTTTTTTTAAATCGGTTTATTGATAAGATGGAAAACACCAGCAATAAAACAAAGATGAAATTTGTTGGTAACACCGTTGATTTCCTCACTTTTACCATAGTAATTATAGGTGTAATCTTTTCGATTCCCACCTTTCGATCTATAGCTGTTGGTATTTTTGCTGGGGCCAGTATTTTTGCTGCATTTTTAGGTTTTGCTTCACAAAAAGCCTTTTCTGATATTATAAGTGGCATTTTCATTATTATTTTCAGGCCATTTAGGGTAGATGATATTGTAAAGGTAAATGGAGAAATAGGTACTGTAGAAGACATAACCTTAAGACATACAGTAGTGAGAGGACTCGAAAATAAAAGGCATATTTATCCCAATTCTTGGATTACTTCTGAACCCATTATCAACTGGACAATTGTTGACCCTCGGGTAAACAAATTCATGTTTGTGGGTATCAGTTACGATTCTGATATTGCTACCGCCGAACGAATTATTAAAGAAGAAGTATTGAAACACCCTAAATTATTAGATTTTAGAACTGAGCTAGAAAAAGAACAAGGAGTGCCTTTGGTGAATGTAGAGGTACTAAGCTTCGATAACTTCGTAATAAATTTTCGTGTGCCGCTTTGGGCGAAAGATTTACCAGATGGTATGGGTATGATGTTCGATGTGCAGCGTGCTATTCAAGAAAGGTTTAAAAAAGAAAGTAATGTTGAGCTAGCCAAACCTTCTCAAAAAATCTATCTTTCTGATGCTAGGGATTTAAATAATTACAGCTAAAATCTAGTAGTAAAATTACTACCAGATTTTATGCTGTATTAGCTTATCATTTAATCATTGTTTTGAGCTTGTTAAGCTGGGTGTCTTCTTTCCAAAGCACTTGATCTAAATCTCTTGTAATTCTTATATCTGGTTCGGTACCATAACCATCGAATGGTTTTCCATCTTTCTGAAAAGAAACCATGGTACTAATTCTTACTTTTACATTTGAATTTGGTAAATAAAATGTTTTACTATGACCGCTAGAAGCATCTGTAGTTTCTCCTACTAAATATACATTAGGTAAACCTTTAAATACTGCAGCCATTACAGAAGCTGCACTAAAGCTTCTTTCATTCGCTAAAATATAGATTGGTTTATTATAGAAATACTTGTCTTGAGAAAGTTTTTTACCATTAAAAATAGCATAATGAAATTCACCATATTTATCTTCTGGTAAATCGTAAACTGGTTTAAAAGTTTTCTTAAACTTATCTACTACTTCTTGCTCTTCTGCATCAAGCTGATTGTACGCATATAAATGCTTATAATTTAATCCATATTTCCAGTAAGCAGATAAAGGTTGTGTTGCTCGGGGCTGAGTTACATTTACTACATATATAGAATCTGGATGTACTATGTAACCTGCTATATCAAATATTAAATCACGCAAACCTCCCCCATTATTTCTTATATCGAAAATTATGGCCTTCGTAGATTTTGCATCATCCATAAATTTATGGAATACATTATAATATGTAGGCGCCTCTTTCGAACCAAACATTGATGGAATATACATGTAGCCAATGTTACTATCATCAATAGAAAAAAACTTTTGAGCAACTTCTATATCATTTATTTTACGTTCATAGTATAACCTTTTCGAAGTAAGCTCATCATACCAAAACGATTGGCCTTTTTCGGATAATGATAAATTTGTAATAACTGTATCTTTAACTCCATCTGAAAATGTGAAATTAAACTGTTCTGGTATGTCCAATCCTTTCAGTAAATAATTCTCTCCAATTTTATAAAGATCTCTCACTGCTCTGTGGAAATAGGCTACCTAAGGTGCTTTGATTTCTTCAGGTTGAGCGTCTTTTATAAATTCTACTATCTCTATTCCATTGATTGACTTTAAATAAGGATAATTAGCATAATATGGTACATATGATCTACTTTCTCTATTAAAATTAACAGCTACTACTTTATCTTCTAATGGAGCAGTAACAAATGGTAGATAAAGATTATTTTCTAATGGATAATTTCTAATACCTGAATGCCTATCGCCAATTTCTCCAATAGTTTTGGTTAAAAACACGCCAAAATCTTTTACTAAAATTTCTTCTGGTGCAGATGCTTTAAACTCCTGAAATGCTTCTTGATAATCATACCCATTTAATCCATTATAAGAAGATATTTCTTGTAAAGTTGAATTCTAAATAAGCTAAATCTTCTACTATTTTATCTTTTGATAAAACTCCTGTTATCATTTTAGGCTTTTCTTTATAAACACCACCATAGTTATAAGTCCTCACTTTTTTGCGATTCTCAGAAGTAAGTACTCCTTGGTACTCTGCTGTTTTACCATCTTTATTCAATGCCAATGTTACTTTTACCTCAGGTTGGTAATTCATCCCCTCAAGTACTTCTATCAAATCTTCAGAAAATCGTTTTTGCCACTTATCAGGATATTTTTCTTTACAATAGGCAAGAATTTCATCTTTAGATATATCGTCTAACTTTTCAAAGTAATACCATTCACCTTCAACCTGAACCATGGGTTTATCTGCTTCCCACTCTACAGCAGTAAATGGAGAAGCCTCTGATGGTACTATGCTTTCTTGAGCGAAGAGCGCAAAATTTAAAAATAGTAATCCTAAACAAATTTTTGAGGGCAATAATAGCTTCATCTGAAATTTAAATAATTGATTGAAAAAGTAGCCAGCAGGCTTGGTTATTAGATCAGAGTTGTGATTTATTTCATGCGCTTATATTGAACTTGACAAGCCCAGCATGTTTGGTAATTGGAGTAGAATTCTAATCATATAAAGGTATAAATATTTATGTGGGGGCAAAACTTTTTTACAAAAAAATGGGTGTTAACTGTTTAAATCGCCTTTTATCTATAAAAACAAAAACCTGCACTCAATTAAGAATACAGGTTTTAATCAATTTTAGTGGTATTTTAATTTTATAATTCTTTAATCTTAATATTTTTAAACCAGATAAAACTTCCGTGATCTTGCAAACCTATTAAACCAGTTTTAGCAATTCCATAATCAGGATAGTCTTTCCATTTACCTTCTGTTTTTCTTTTTTCCCAGTCTGCAGACCAAGGTTCAAATTCTAACATTTTTTCACCATTTAAAAAGTACTCAGCCTTTTCGTTGGTAAACTTAATTCTAGAAGTATTCCACTCGCCTGCTTTTTTAACCAAGTCTTTCTTTTTAACCGAATCAGCTATGTACATGCCATAGTCTGCGCCTAATTGTTGCCAATCAGCCAACTTTTGAGGAAACCCGATATCGTCAATTACTTGATATTCAGGTGCATTTTCGTATGGGCTATGGTATTTCTCATCTTCAACAATATGATAAAAAACGCCACTGTTTCCACCTTCACTTATTTTCCATTCAAGGGCAAGTTCAAACTCACCATATTCTTTGTCGGCGTAAACAATGTCGCCACCTAAACCACCTCCTTGTCCAAGAGATTTTAAAGCTCCGTCTTCTATAATCCAGTTTTCTGGTAATGTATCGCCATTAAATGCTCTCCAACCATCTAAGCTTGTACCATCAAATAAATATACCCATTCAGATTCTGTACTTGCAGTAGTTTCGGTACTATCTGTTGGAGTTTCTTCATTAGTTGTAGTGTCGGTTGTTTTGCTACAGGCCACAATACCCGATAGCAAAATGAGGATTGCTAAAGTTTGTTTTTTTAAAGTAGTGTACATTCAATAAATATTTAAAATTAATTAAAGAACTTTCATGTTTACAGGGTCCCATTTGATAAACTTATTCTGGAAATAACTATCGTTACAAAGCAAGGCTGGTGCTGCTGCTCTAAATGCAAAAATTGGGTCTTCTGCTACTGTTCCACCAGTTCTAATTGCATTTAACAAATTACCGTGGTGATCGTAATGTGCACCTTTGTATCCTTCTTCTGCTCGGTAAACTATTTCTCTTGGAGGTAAAATCTTCTTTCTATCACTCATTCCGCCTTCAGCATTATTTTGCTTAGCGTAAGGATCATCGTCAGAGATTTTAGCTCTTTTTACAGTTACATCATTCCAAGTAATATCCATTGAACCCTCACTGCCTACAATTTTTAAATAAGTAGAACCACTAGTGCCATCTACAAAATTACAGCGTAGAGATAGGTTAAATCCGGGATGCTGCTCAGAATCAGGATACTGGAACATACCTAGTAAAACATCTGGCACTTCTCTGCCATCTTTCCAATAGCGAAGCCCACCAGTAGCACTTACTTCATTAGGCCCTAAAGAGTTTGTTACAAAATGTAAGCTTGAGAAAAGGTGTACGAATAAATCGCCAGACATGCCTGTACCATAATCTAGATAGTTTCTCCATCTGAAAAAACGCATAGGATCAAATGGTCGCTCAGTAGTATTAGATATAAACTTTTTCCAATCAACTGTTTTTTCGCTAGCATCTGCCGGAATAGGATATTGCCAAGCTCCCGTTGGTGAGTGTCTTGCCCAGAAACCTTCTGCATAGTTAATATCTCCAATAGCACCAGCTTCTAGTAATTCTCTGGCTTTTTCATTACCTAAAGAAGACATACCTTGGCTACCAACCATGTAAATCTTTCCAGATTTCTTCCAAGCATCAATTAATTTAAGCCCTTGATCTACTGAATGTACCACTGGTTTTTCGCAATAAACATGTTTACCAGCTTTTAAAGCATCCATAGAAATAGGCAAGTGCCAGTGATCTGGAGTAGCAATTACTACAGCATCAATATCTTTGCGCTTCAAAAGTTCTTTGTAATCCATCGTAGTGAATATATCATCACCAAGAAGTTTTTTTGCATCGTTGAGTCTACCCTGATACAAATCACAAACTGCGGTAACTTTTACACCTTCGTGTTTAAGTAGAGTATTTATATTAGCATTGCCCATACCTCCGGCACCAATCCAACCATAATTTATCACATCTGATGATACTCTGTGATAAGGTCGTTTAAGAATATTGATTGTTTGTTTTTCTTGTGCAAATAAACTAGTCCCTGCTGCTACTCCTGCTCCGGCCAAGCCTAATTTTTTTACAAACAGACGTCTGTTTTTCTTCATAGTCAAATATTTTTCTATTATATGTAAGCGTATGATTTTACTAATTTGTGAGAAAACAGCATTATTTGGCTGTTTTAATATTAATGTGATCTGTAAAGTACTTTGTTGCTACTGGCCGGTATTTCATTGTAAATTACTCCCAATATCAGAGCTTTCAAAAAGATTTATCTGAATATTAGATCAAATGGATTTATTGGAGTCTTAAAATAGTATTCATCCATTTTAAGTAAAACAATTTAAATTTAATCACCTAAATAGATTATAATTCAATAACATCATATGAAATTCACCTCCCTGCAAAATACCCTCATTTAACTGCAAAGTTTTAGTAATCACTCCTTTTTTGAGTAATATTTCAGGAAAAATAAAGTCGAATGCTCTGGAACTACATCAAAGTTTTTAAAAGAAATTTCTTTAAATACAGCTATATCTCTTTCGTAAATGTATTTGGCTTGGCAACAGGCATTGCCACTAGCTTATTGGTTTTTATGTATGTTACGCATGAATACCAATACGATAGTTTTCATGAAAAAGCAGACAAAATCTATAAATTAGAATTAGAGATAAATTTGGGTGAAGCTACTGGTATGATCCCCGTATTCTCCGCTGGGTTTGGTCCATTATTTAAAACGAGTATTCCAGAAGTAAGTGATTATGTGCGAATTGGTCAAAACGGTACAAATACAATTACTTTCGATAACAATACTTTCTTTAATGAAGAGAATTTCATTTTTACTGATCCAGCATTTTTAGATGTTTTTAATTTCAATCTTAAAGCAGGTGATGGTATTTCTGCACTCACTAAACCCAATACTGTTTTAATTACAGAGAAAGCAGCTCAAAAATATTTTAGAGATAAAAACCCAATAGGAGAAATAGTCTATCTCGATTCCCAATATCCGTTTGAAATCACAGGTATTTTAGAAAACCCTCCTACCAACTCTACTATCCAATTTAATTTTATTGCTCCGCTAAGCAGCTACAATTATATGGATGAGAATAAGCGGAATATCATTAATCAAGAAATTGAAGACTATGGGATGCTTTATACATACCTCTATATCCCAGAAAATGAAAACTTAGCTAAAGTTGAAACCCACATACATGATGTATTAGCAAAGTATAATTTTGATGTTGAAAATAAACAAATCAAATTCCATCCTTTAAAATCGATCTTTTTTAAAGATAACCAGGCAAGTAAAAAATACATTCTCGCTTTTCTGTGCACTGGGTTTGTAATCCTTTTACTGGCAATAACTAACTACACTAACCTAGTAACTTCTCAAGCAACACTGAGAGCTAAAGAAACTGGTATAAGAAAAGTGATTGGCGCTAAGCGGTTTACACTATTTTTTCAGTTTTTGTTTGAGGCTGTCACAATGAATTTTCTTGCATTCGCTGTTGGAATTATTCTTTTACATCTCTCACTTTCAGTATTTATTAATGTACTCGACTTGCCATTTAACAGCGACTATATTTACAATAGCGATTTTATACTGGTACTATGTATAGCATTTAGTGTATGTTTGATATCAGGGAGTATATATCCAGCTTTTATCCTTTCAAAATTCAATAGCATTAACCTTATTAAAAGTGGCATTGGAAAGCAAGCTAGCGGAGTAGCAGTCAGGAAATTTTTAACTCTATTTCAGTTTATAGCTTCTATTGTGCTCATATGTTTTAGTCTTGTTATACAGTATCAGGTAAATTATCTACACGAACAAAATACCGGACTCACTAAAGACCAAGTTTTGGTACTCAATATCCATAGTGAAATAGGAAAAAGTTATCAAACTTTAAAACATGAGATATCTAATCTAAATGGAGTTTTATCTACTTCAACTTCGAGGACTCCCATTTATAAAAGTAATGGAGGTTTAATGTTTGTACAATCGCCTTATAATTCTGAAATGTTGGGGCTCAATTCTTTAATTACAGATGAAAACTTTTTTAATACATTAGATATAAATTGGATTAGTAAACCAACACTTCCACTCCAACACAACAATGTGATAATCAATGAAAGGGCATTTGAAATGCTTGGTGCAAATAAGACCGATATAGGAGGTAATTTTGCAATACTGGGCGAATCAGCTATGCTAACAGGAATAGTTAAGGATTTTAATTTTATGAAATTAGATTCAGAAATTTCTCCTTTAGTCATACATATCCAAAATGATACATCTCAGTATTTGATAAAAAATGGCGCTTATACTTATTTAAGAATAGCCAAAGATGCTAAAGTTTCAGATGTTATTTCAGAGGCAAAAAACATCATTAAAACCTTTATTCCATCCCATCCATTTGAGTATTATTTTTTAGATGATGCTTACGATAAACTCTATAAAAGAGAAGAACAAACTGCCAGCATATTTCAACTCTTTACAATAGTTGCTATAGTAATTGCTGCATTAGGTTTATTTGGGTTAGCTTCATTTGCCATAAATAAACGCACCAAAGAAATTGGTATAAGAAAAGTGGTTGGTGCTTCTTTGGTAAGCATCTTCTATTTACTTTCTAAAGAATATTTTAAAATGATCTTTATCGCATTTGTTATTGCGGTTCCAATAGCTAATTATTTTATCTCCGAATGGCTAAATGAATTTGCTTATAAAATTGCATTACACTGGTGGCTATATGCCTTGCCTGGCTTATTAATTACGGGTATAGCTTTATTGGCAATTGGAGGTAGAATTATAAAAGCTGCAATTGTAAACCCAGTAGAAACTTTAAAGGATGAATAGAAATTCACTTCCCTGCAAAATGCCAGCAGTTAGCTGCAAAGTTTTAGGTTTTACCACCTTTTCTTGAGAAATTTCAGGTTAGTAAAATCAATCATAATATGCTCTGGAACTACATAAAAATTATCAGAAGAAACTTCGTTAAAAACGGGTTCATTTCTTTTATCAATGTTTTTGGTTTGGCCATCGGTATTGCTGCCAGCTTATTGGTGTTTATGCATGTAACACACGAATACAGTTTCGACAGTTTTCATACCAACAGGCAAGATATTTATCAGGTAAAAGGCAAAATGAATTATGGCGGTACTGATATTTATCTGAGTGCGCTTTCGCCAGCTTTTGGTCCAATCATGAAAAATGAAATTCCAGAAGTAAAAGGTTTTGTCCGCTATTTCTATGATGATAAAAGCACCATAAGCACAGAGAATGATGAGATTTACTTTGAAAACAGATTTAAATTTACCGACCCTGAAATACTTAGTATTTTTAGTTTTAAACTAAAATATGGAGATACTAAAACAGCGCTAAGCAGACCAAATACCATTGTACTTACCGAGAGCACAGCTAAAAAATACTTTGGAGATAAAAATCCGCTTGGCAAAACACTCTACTATAACTCAGAGTATGCATTCGAAGTAACTGGTGTGTTGGAGAACTTGCCTTCGAATTCTTCTATGAAATTCGATTTACTTGCTCCTATTAGCAGTTTCCCATCACTTGACAAGAATAAGCAAAACCTATTTGAAGATAATTTACCAAGACTAGGTGCATTTCAAACATACCTGTACATACCAGAACTAGAAGATATAGATGCTTTTAATGAAGCCATGGCAAAAGTAATTACCGATAAAAAAGCATTTGATGATGATAGTAAATTCTTTTTAAGTCCATTCGATGGAATGTATATTAAAGACAACCCAGCAACATCTAAATACCTTGTGGCTTTTCTATGCACTGGCATTGTAATATTATTATTGGCCATAATGAATTATACCAATCTAGTAACTGCACAGGCTACAACCCGATCTAAAGAAACAGGCATAAGAAAAGTTATTGGCGCAAAAAGAAGCACTCTCATATTTCAGTTTTTATTTGAGTCTGCGGTAATCAATACCTTCGCATTTGCCTTGGGATTTTTGTTATTACACCTCACAATTGCAGGTTTTATAAGTGGTCTCGATCTAGAATTCGATAGTTCTTTCGCTTTTAGCAGCCAGTTTTTAACCGTTATTGCTTCCTTATTCATCCTTTGTTTAGTTTTAGGCAGCATTTATCCGGCAATTGTACTTTCAAAATTTAATACAATTAGCATCCTTAAAGGTGGAAAAGGAAAGAAAGCGACTGGCACTGTTGTAAGAAAATACATGACGGTTTTCCAATTTGCGGCATCAACTGTACTCATTTGCTTTAGTCTCATCATTCAGTATCAAGTAAATTACTTAAAAGAGCAAAATACCGGACTCTCCAAAGATCAATTACTGGTAGTAAATATTCATAAAGATGCTGGAAAGAAATACCCTAGTTTAAAACATACTATTTCTGAGCTCAATGGCATTAACTCTGTGGCTACTGCAACCAATACCATTTACAAAGATGGCACATGGGTAGCTTTTACCAACTCACCAGTTACTGACGAAGAAGTACAAATTCATGGTATGTCGGCTGATGAAAACTTCTTTTCGACCCTCGAAATAGAATGGGCAATTCCCCCCTTTCAGGAGATTAGGGATGGCGATGTGGTTTTGAACGAGAAAGCGATGGAAGTAATGCAAATACCAGATACACTTATGGGATCCAATCTATCTTTAATGGGAGAAGAAAATAGGTTGATAGGTGTGGTGAAAGATTTCAATTATGCTTCTATGCAGTACGATATTAATCCTTTGTCTATCATTGTCGCAAAAGATACTTCGTCTGGATTCTTTCACAGAGGACCAAAGATGTATTTGAAAATTGATAAACAAGCCAATGTTTCAGACATGCTTACTCAAGTAGAAACCACTTATAAAGAGTTTATTCCAGACTATCCCTTTGAATACAATTTCTTAGACGAAGCCTTTAACAATTTATACAAAGACGAGGTGCAAACTGCCAGAATGTTCCAATTTTTTACGGTGGTCGCCATTGTAATTGCTGCGCTTGGTTTGCTCGGTTTGGCTTCATTCGCCGCTAACAGAAGAACCAAAGAAATTGGTATTAGAAAGGTAGTTGGCGCATCTGTATTCAATATCTTCTATCTACTTTCTAAAGAATATTTCAAACTCATTCTTATCTCTTTTGTAATCGCTATTCCTGTTGCCAACTACTTTATTACCGAATGGCTTAGTGGTTTTGCCTATCGCATAGAAGTAAAATGGTGGTTGTATTCTTTGCCTACTCTGTTAATTTTAACAATTGCATTGTTTGCTATGGGTAGCAGAATTATTAAAGCGGCTACTGTTAATCCGGTTGATAGTTTAAGGGATGAATAAAAACATAAACTTTAACTGATCTATTAAATGATTTGGAATTACCTCAAAATCATCAAGAGAAATTTATTTAAAAATAGCTTCATCTCATTCATCAATATTTTTGGTTTAGCTATCGGAATTGCTGCCAGCTTGTTGGTTTTTATGCATGTTACGCATGAGTTTAGTTACGATGGTTTTCATAAAAATATAGATCATATTTATGTATTAAAAGGAGACATGAACTATGGTGGTTCTACAATGCAAGCAAATGCAATGTCGGCAGCATTTGGCACAGCGTTAAAGAATGATATTCCAGAGGTAAAAGAGGTAGTTCGTTATTTTTATCCTGAAAAATATACAGTTAAGACCGAAAAAGGAGAGATCTATTACGAAAAGAATTTTCGATTTACAGACCCACAAATACTAGAGCTTTTTAGTTTTAAACTGAAGTATGGAGATAAAAAAACTGCTTTAAGTAGACCGAATTCAGTTATTCTCACAGAGGCAACAGCTCAAAAATATTTCGCAGATAAAAACCCTATTGGCGAAATTCTCTACCTAAATAAAGACTTTGCTTTCGAAGTAACTGGTGTAATCGAAAACGTACCGAGCAACTCTTCTATCAATTTTGATTTTCTTGCATCACTCAGCAGTTTTTCAAATTTAGGTGAAGATAAAAGGCAATTAATCGATAACGAACTCATTGGGCTGGGTTCTTTCCAAACCTTTCTTTACATACCTGAACTTAAAAATGTAGAATTTATTAATGAAGCAATCGCAGGTATGATTGCTCATAGAGATTTGAAACTGGATGATTTAACCTTTTATATTAAACCATTCAAAAATCTTTATTTAAACGAAAGACCTACCGCAACAAAATACCTAATTGCATTTCTTTGTACCGGACTCGTGATTTTATTATTGGCAATAATGAATTACACCAATTTGGTAACAGCTCAAGCAACAACTCGCTCTAAAGAAACTGGTATAAGGAAAGTAATTGGTGCCAGAAGAAGCACACTCATCTTTCAATTCTTGTTTGAATCTGTAGTGACCAATACCATTTCTTTTATTATTGGCTTACTGCTATTACACTTTACACTTACTGGATTAATTAGCAATCTCAACTTAAAATTTGACAGTTCTTTTGCATTTAATCCGCAATTTCTAATTGTAATCGCTGCTTTGTTTTTACTCTGTTTGTTGTTGGGTAGCATTTATCCGGCGATTGTGCTATCTAAGTTTAACACCATAAATATTCTAAAAGGAGAAAATACAAAAAGAGCTACAGGAAATACGATTAGAAAATACATGACTGTTTTTCAATTTGCAGCATCCACAGTGCTTATCTGTTTCAGTCTGATTATTCAATTTCAGGTTGATTTCTTAAAAGAACAGAATACTGGACTTAGCAAAGATCAAATCCTTGTTGTCGATCTTCATCCAGAAATTGGCAATAAATATCAAACTTTAAAAAATGCTGTGAGCAAACTCAATGGCATAAATTCAGTAGGTACAGCTACTGAAACTTTATATAAAGAAGACCCTTGGATTATTTACTCACACTCTCCAATTTCAAATAAAGAGATACAAGTTAACTTCATTCAAGTTGATGAAGACTTTTTCTCTACTTTAGATATGGAATGGGCAATTCCACCAAATCAGGAATTACATCAGGCCGATGTTGTAGTAAATGAAAACACAATGGAAAGCATGCAAATTCCAGATTCTCTAATCAATTCGAACTTTACTTTTTTAAGTAAAAAAAATCGATTATCTGGTGTATTGAAAGATTTTAATTATGCCTCTTTGCAGTATAATATTAAACCTTTAGCGCTTATTATCACCAAAGATATATCTGCTAGTTTGCTAAAGAATGGTCCGAAGATGTATTTGAAAATTGATAAACAAGCTAAGATTTCTGATGTGCTTGCTCAAGTTGAAACCACTTGCAAAGAATTTGTGCCTGACTATCCATTTGAATATAATTTCTTAGACGAAGCCTTCAACAACTTATACAAAGACGAGGTGCAAACTGCCAGAATGTTCCAGTTTTTTACTGTGATTGCCATTGTAATTGCTGCGCTAGGTTTGCTTGGTTTGGCTTCGTTTGCTGCTAACAGAAGAACCAAAGAAATTGGTATAAGAAAAGTAGTTGGTGCATCCGTATTCAATATTTTCTATCTGCTTTCTAAAGAATATTTCAAACTCATTCTTATCTCTTTTGTAATCGCGATTCCCATTGCCAATTACTTTATTACCGAGTGGCTCAGTGGTTTTGCCTATCGCATCGAAGTAAAATGGTGGTTGTATACTTTGCCAACTCTGTTAATCTTAACGATCGCATTGTTTGCTATGGGTGGCAGAATTATTAAAGCGGCTACTGTTAATCCGGTTGATAGTTTGAGGGATGAGTAATTCGCTTTCCTGCAAAATGTGAACACCTGACTGCAAAAATTAGGTGGTCTCATGAATATGGATGAAATTCGGAAAAAATCAATCACAATGTTCTGGAACTACCTAAAGATAATCAAGAGAAATTTTATCAAAAATGGCTTTCTATCATTCATCAATGTAATAGGCTTAGCCATTGGTATTGCTGCGAGTTTACTGGTTTTTATGCATGTAACTCATGAATACAGTTACGATGGTTTTCATGGTAAAGTGAAGGATATCTACTTAGTAAAGGAAGAAATTGACTTTGGTAAAAGAAAGATTAATATCACCGGTTCTACTGCCGGATTTGGATCTATTATGCAAGAAAGTATCCCCGAAATTAAAGATTTTGTACGGGTTACTTTTGATCAAAAAGCTACCGTAAGCACTACTGAAAAGGAAAAATACTATGAATCTCAATTCTACTTTGTAGATGCTAACTTTCTCGATTTATTCAATTTTAAATTAAAAGTTGGCGATAAAGAAACTGCTCTAAATCAACCAAATACAGTATTAATTACTGAAAATACTGCGCTTAAATACTTTGGTGAAAAGAATCCGATAGGTAAAATGCTTTACTACAAATCGGAGTATGCATTTGAAGTAGTTGGCATATTGGAAAACCCGCCAAGTAACTCTAGTATTCAATTTGACTTTCTGGCTCCTTTAAGCAGTTATTACACTATGGGCTCTGAGCAAGAAACCATTATGAATGAAAATTTTGCTGCTGATGGCCCGATTCAAACATATCTCTACATACCAGAAAAAAGGAATTTAGCATTTTGGGAGAAAGAAATAAATGGCATAGTAAAAAAAGAAGAATATGATATTGAATATGTTCGCTTCTATTTAAATCCTTTAGATGCTATACATTTAATAGAAAACCCAAGCCAAAAAACTTATCTCATTGCATTTCTCTGTACCGGTATTGTAATTCTGTTGCTCGCAATTATGAACTATACCAACATGGTGACTGCACAGGCAACTACCCGATCTAAAGAAACTGGCATTCGCAAAGTAATTGGTGCCAAGCGAAGTACTTTAATTATTCAGTTTTTGTTTGAATCGGCCGTTACAAATACACTTGCATTCCTACTGGGAATACTGTTGCTCTATCTTTCACTCAATGGTTTTATCAATAGTCTTGAACTAGATTTTAACAGTGCGTTTGCCTTCGGTACTAATTTTATTATTGTAATCGCTTCGCTTTACATTTTATGCATCTTGTTGGGTAGTATCTATCCGGCAATTGTACTATCGAAATTTAATACCATCAATATCCTAAAAGGAGGCAAAGGCAGAAGGAATTCTGGTGCTGTTGTTAGAAAATATATGACTGTTTTTCAATTTACAGCTTCTACCATTCTCATTTGCTTTAGTCTGGTTATTCAAAATCAGGTAAGCTTTATGCGAGCCCAAAATACCGGACTCACAAAAGATCAGGTCTTGGTTTTAAACATCCATTCAGACATTGGAAATAAATATGCTGCACTTAAAAATACGATCAGCAACCAGATCGGAATTTTAGCTGCCACAACTTCTACCAAAGCCATTTACAAACCTGCTTTTAGAGGGAATCTAATTCGTTTTTCTAAATCGCCAGTTACGGGAGAAGAGGTGCTAATTAATATGTTTAATGTGGATGAGAAATTCTTTGAGACATTGGATATTGATTGGAAAACTGCTCCTTTTCAAGATTTAGTAAACAATGACGTAATATTGAATGACGCAGCCATGCAAGCGCTTGATCTATCTGATTCACTTATTGGTAGTAGCTTACAAAGTATCGGCATTAATGAAAGGTTGGTGGGAGTAGTTTCAGATTTTAATTATAAATCGATGCAAACTTCTATAGAACCTTTGGCCATTACAGTGAAAAATGATACAGCTACTACCTTAGTTCGTGGTGGAGCTAGCATGTTTGTTAAAATACATAAAGAAAGCAATGTTCAAGTGGTACTGGCAAATCTGGAAGAAGTACATAATAGCTTTTTACCTACGCAACCTTTTAATTATTACTTCTTAGACGAGGCTTTTAATAATTTGTATAATGATGAATTACGCACTGCTAGAATGTTTCAATTCTTCACTTTTATAGCCAATGTAATTGCTGCACTCGGTTTACTTGGTTTGGCTTCGTTTGCAGCTAATAGAAGAACCAAAGAGATTGGTATTAGAAAGGTAGTTGGTGCTTCGGTTTTAAATATTTTCTATCTGCTTGCTAAAGAATACTTGCAACTCATATTGATTGCATTTGTAATCGCTATCCCTGTAGCGAATTATTTTATTAGTGAGTGGCTTACTGGTTTTGCTTATCGCATCGAGGTAAAATGGTGGTTTTATAGTATACCTGCATTGCTCATTTTGCTAATTGCTTTGTTTGCCATGGGAGGTAGAATAATAAAAGCAGCCACCGTAAATCCGGTAGATACTTTGAGAAATGAATAAAAAAAGGGGGCAGAATTATCTGCTCCCCTACAGCTGGTTGGTTTATAATTTAATATGAAATTTACTTAATTGGTGAGAGGGTAAATCCATAGCTATAAATGCCTGGATAAATCATGTACTTATCATGTGGATAAGCACCCCAACTGTCGTCTCCACCTACACCTCTTTGTTTGTAATCGATATGCCACTCAACAAAATCTTGTTTTTTAACATCAGTTGTATGAGTTTGACCTTTCGTATCTCCACTGTCGAAGCTTTCTTGGCTGTAAGGCATTGCACTCACTCCCAACTCATCACCGATAACTTTTAATCCTTTACCAGAATCATTAGTTAAAGATGCCCATCTGATACCGGTTTTGTTTCCGTTTTCTTGTGGGCGAATGTATGGGAAATACTGATCTTCTGCTTTTGATGAATAAACACCTACTAAAGAAGCCGTATGTCTGTCAACATAGTTTTCGTATGGACCTCTACCGTAATATTCGAAGTTGTTGAACTCAGAAGAAAGTCTAGTTCTAAAACCTATTCTTGGAATTTCTGGCAATTGCGTTCTTCTTTTCATCAACTTAAACCAACTGTCTACACTCAAAGTACCATCTGCATAGAAAGTATATTTAATGTTTGCTGGTGAGTACAATTCCATAATATCAAAAACAACTTCTACCTCAATTTTACCCGGTACTGGTTGGCTAGTATTGATATAGTTCACTTTAAAGTTTTTCTCCATATCTTTCCAGATTTTGCAACGCGTACCCATGTTATTTCCATAGTCGTTGTCTGTTGGAGCACGCCAGAAGTTTGGTTGCAATGGCATTTCCATCATTTCTTTTCCACCTAACTTGTAACTACTTACCCATCCGGTAGTTTTGTCTACAGCAATGGTAAATCCACCACCTGATACTGTAATAGCATTATCAGTTTCTGCAAGATCAAGGTTACCATTTGTGCTATAAGTAACTGGAGCTTCATTGTAAACTGGCAACTTAAACTGCTCATAAGCCACTGTATGACCTGCCGGTACATAACCTTTAGCCGCTTTAGAAACAGCATAAATATTTACAAAGTACTCAGTGTTTGCTTTCGCTTTGATTGATGGTAATTTTAAATCGATGGTTTGAGAAGCACCCGGCTCAATTTTTAGGTTGAAGTTGCTTCCTTTTTTGTAAACCTTACCGTTTGCCTCTATCACCCAATAGAAAGCTAAGTTTGATAGATCGTCAAAAGCGTAATGGTTAATTACTTGTACTTTTCCATTTGCCAAATCAGCTTCTTTAAAGTAAACTGGTTGGTAAACTTTCTTTACTTCGTATAATGATGGATGCGGAGTTCTATCTGGATTAATTACTCCATTGTTACAGAAGTTGCCATCAGACAATACATCTGCCGGACCATAATCTCCACCATAAGCATAGAATTTTTCCCCTGCTGCATTTTCCTTCTCGTAAGATTGATCTACCCAGTCCCAAATAAAACCACCTTGAAGGTTATCGTATTGGTAGATTAAATCCCAGTAGTCTTGGAAGTTACCCAAACTGTTACCCATTGCGTGCGCATACTCACACTGAATAAGCGGTCTGTCTGAATAGTTTTTTGCATATCTTTCCATACCCTCCATGCTATAATACATCGGCACAAAAATATCTGTGTTCCACTCAAGAATTGCTCTTTCGTATTGTGTAGGTCTTGAAGAGTCAATAGACTTCATATAATTATAAGTCTCGTAAGTATTATATCCGTTACCAGACTCATTACCTAAAGACCATATAATTACACTTGGAAAGTTTTTATCGCGCTCATAAAGTCTTACCGTTCTATCCATAAAGGCAGTATGCCAAACAGGATTGTTCGCCAACGCTTTATCCAAATCGTAACCCATACCATGCGTTTCGATATTTGCTTCATCTACTAGATAGATTCCGTACTCGTCGCATAGCTCATACCATACTGGGTCTTGCGGATAGTGAGAAGTTCTAACTGCATTTACGTTGTTTTGCTTCATCAAAGTAAGGTCTTTGATGCGTGTTTCAAGATCAACTACGTGGCCAGTAATTGGATGTGTTTCGTGAAGGTCTACTCCTCTTACAGTTACAGGTACACCATTTACTTTTAGCATACCATCGCTAATCTGAATATTTCTGAAACCTACTCTTTGGAAGATCGCTTGAGTTACTTTATCGCCATCTTTTAACTCTATTTCTAAATCGTATAGATTTGGGAACTCAGCACTCCACTTTCTCACATCTTGAATCTCAGAAGTAAAGCTTACTATTCCTGCCTCAGCAGTTTTTTCGTCTTCAAAAAGCACCTTGTCTCCATCGTATAACTTAATAGCTACCGATACATCTAAGTCTGCATTGTCGTGGCTTTTTAGGTCTAGATCTAAACCAAAAACACCATTTGTAAAAGCGCCATCTAGATCGCTTTTTACTGTATAATCTTCTATTCTCGCTTTTGGCGTAGCTACAAGAAATACATCTCTCTCGATACCACTCATTCTCCAAAAGTCTTGATCTTCCATGTAACTGGCTGTAGCAAATCTAATTACTTCCATAGCCAGTTGGTTGGTGCCTGTTTTGATATATTTTGTAATATCAAACTCTGCTACACCTTTGCTATCTTCGCTGTAACCAACTTTCTCTCCGTTTATCCACAGATAGAAAACTGTTTTTACACCACCAAAGTTGATAAACACTTGCTTGCCACTCCAATCTGAAGGAATCTCAAAAGTGTGTCTGTACAAACCTGTTGGGTTGTAATCTAAAGGCACATGTGGAGCAATAGCATCTTTAAAAGGATACTGAATGTTTACATAGATAGGATAATCGTAACCTTGCATTTGCCAATCTGATGGAACTGGAATTTTATCCCAAGATTGGTCGTTGAAGTCTGTTGTAAAAAAATCTTCTGTAACTTCGGTTGGTGATTTCTTAAACTGGAATTTCCAGTCGCCATTCAATAACTGATAATAGTCTGATTCTGAAGGATTTTTAGTTCTTGCAGTTTTTGCATCCTGATATGGGATAAACCACGCGTGTGGTTTTTCTTTGTTTACAGAAACAATGTCAGGTACCTGCCACTCTGGAATCTCCTGCGCAACTGCTTCACCCATTACAAAAAACAAAGCTAAAATAATTAGCTGTCTTAAATTGAGTTGTTTGTCCATTACTTGTTTTTTAATCTCTGATACATATTTCGATAGTAATCTTCACTTCAATAAGTGTAAAGTAAACACATTGTGGAAACTACCTCAATATTAATGGATAATTTTGTTGACAAAAGTGTAAAAGTCTTTGTTAAAACTGATTTTCATCAAAAGAGTAAGAGGGTCCACCGTTTGGTTTTCCCTCTTATCATCCTATTGGTTAAGCGTAGTTAGTCATTCACTTACTATGATAATAATACTTTGATTAGTTCACGTCCCACCAAACTTTGGTAGCGCCGTTATCCACACCATTTAAAAGCTGAACAGCATTGGTTACTTCAACAGCATTTGTATTGTACTCATTAGGTACAAATGGCAATCTACTCACCAATTCGTATCTGCTTATGTTACTGTTATCACTTTGTAAAAGCGGATATAATATCTGAATATCAGTTCTTCTTAAATCTGCCCATGCTTCCCAAGACTCTGGGAATAATGCCAAATATTTTTGAACTGCAATTTGAGTTCTTGCATTGGTATCGTCACCATTATCAAAAGCTACAGGAACTTGTACTGGAGGAGTTCTATCATCCGCATCATATTGTTCTACTAGGTAAGGCTCAACCGGATTGGTAGTACCAACAATGTATGTGCTTGTCTCATCTGAATCAACTTCCCACTCGTCCATAGAAGTAGCAATACCAGTCTCATATAATTCTTGCGCTGAACCAGACATGTTCCATCCGTTTAATGCGCCTTCTGCTCTGTTGAAATAAGTTTCAGCAGCAGTCATCACCAAAATATCAGTTGAGTTAGATAAATCGTATGCATAAGATGGTCCGATTTCAGATGTATCGTCATCATCCCAATCTCTTAAAGTTCCACCACCATTTGGCTGACCTCTGTATTCTCCATCTGATGAAGCTCCGCTGTAGAAAAGTCCAATTCTTGGGTCGTTGTAACCTCTTAAGATACTTTCCATTGAAGCACTCATTCTGAAACCCCAAGTAGCAATAATGTTTAAGTTATGTGGTGTATCGTCGCTTACTTCGTAAAAAGCACTTTCGCTGCTAGAAAGCATTACACCAGAAGCCACTGCTTCTTCTGCATAAACTTGTGCATTTGAAGGATCGATGTCAGAAATTCTTAATGCTAAACGAAGTTTTAAAGAGTTTGCAAATAACTTCCAGCTATCTACATTGCCATCGTAAATACGATCGTAACCAACTAATGGACCTACAGAACCACCTGCGTTTGCATCAAAAACTTCAATAGCATTATCTAATAAAGTAAAGAAATCTGCATAGATATCTTCTTGAGAATCGTAAGCTACAGTTTCTCCACCATTACCCGCATCAAAATAAGGAATTGGACCGAAATGGTCAGTCATTCTGTGGTAAATCTCCACTTTCCAAACGTCTAATACAGCATTGGTTAATTCGTTATCTTCTGCATCTTCAGCCGCTTCGTAAGCAGTGTTTAGTGCAGGAACTGCTAAAGTATAGAACCTTGTCCAAAGTCTGGCTCTCCAGCTATCGTTAAATGCATATCTTTCTGTTTGAAAACTAGTAGAAGTAGTTGACAAATATTGCACATAGGTAGTTGAGTGTAGGGTTGTTCCTAAACCGTAAGTACCTTGGTCATCGCTAATTCCGTTACCCCAACCTTGGTTAAGACCTCTGTAAATCACATTGGCAAAAGCAGGACCTACGAAAGATGCATCTAGAGATTCAGCAGTAATTTTAGACGGATCGGTATTGATTTCGTCGAAATCGCCAGTACAACTTCCCACCAACCCGATGATGAATATCAATTTGAATATTTTAATCATATTTTTCATGATGGATTATTTTTAATTTTTTTAGAAACCAAATTTTAAGCTCACTCCATAAGTTCTAGTTGGAGGCAGCGAGTAAGACTCAATACCTTGGAAGTTACTGATACCAGCAGCTTGCTCAGGATCAAAATATTTGGCTTTGTTCATAAAGAAGAAGAGGTTTCTACCTACAAGCGATAAGCTTGCACGAGCAAAAGGAGTTTTGTCTAGTAAGCTACTAGGGAAAGTATAACCTAATACAAACTCTCTTAATCTAATATTTGTAGCGTCAAGAATAAAGTCTTCTGCAGAGTTAGGGCTACTACCAGCAATCGCTGTCCAGTATTCTTCGGCAGTTACAGTAGTAGTGTTTGGAGTAGTAGAAACAATGTTTCCATCGTCGTCTCTTGTAGCAACTACACCGTCAACCACAAATCCATCGCGACCAGCCAATGTAGACTCAAGTGAACCAGTATAAGAAAGTACACTTCTAGTGAAAGAGAATACTTCGCCACCAATTCTAGCATCGATTAGGAAGCTCATTGAGAAGTTTTTGTAGTTAAATCTGTTTTGTAAACCTCCTGACCAGTCTGGGTTAAAGTTACCTGCTTTTACACTGTAGTCTGAAGTAGTTTCAGGCAATCCATTTTCGTTTATCAAGATGTTTCCTTCATCATCTCTTTCGTAACCTTTTACATAAAAATCACCATACTCTCCGCCTTTAGAGATAATTGCATTTACTGAACGACCACCTGAGTTTAACACTAGTCTTTCTGTATCTCCATTGATGCTTACTACTTTACTGTCGTAGCTAGAGAAGTTAGCTGTAATATCCCAACTAAAATCGGTGGTTTGAACTGGTGTAGCAGATAGTACTAATTCAACACCTGTGTTTTGAATCTCACCAGCATTGATGTACTGAGAAGAATATCCAGAAGACTCAGGAGTGGCAACAGGAAATACTTGATCTACTGTGTTAGACTTAAACCAAGTAAAATCTAAACCAAGGCGATTATCTAAGAATCTGATATCAGCACCAAACTCCGTTGAAGAAGTAATCTCAGGCTTTAAATCTTGGTTGAAAAGAATCTCATTTCTGAATACCATACCATCGTTTGCAGATGAATAAGTATAATAAGGGTTCAGTCTGTAAGGGTCTGTATCGTTACCTACTTGTGCATAAGAAACTCTTAGTTTAGCATAAGTTATAGCCTCTGGTAAAGAAGTAAACATATCTGAAACTACAGCAGAAAGACCAACTGATGGATAGAAGAATGAACGGTTATCTGCCGGTAAGGTAGAAGACCAGTCGTTTCTTCCTGTTACATCTAAGAATAAAATGTTTTTATATCCGATTTGAGCAAAACCATACAAAGAGTTGATTTTACGTTCGTAAGGGCTTTCTGTTGGTACAGGATTATCTGTATTTGAGATTGCAAAGAAATTACGTCTACTTAAAACTCCACCTGCTGTTAGTGAGTTTCTTTCTTGAGTTAAAGCATTACCACCAAAGTTTACATTTACAGAGAAATTATTAATGTCTTTGTCATAACTCAATAAGAAGCTAGAGTTCCACTCCATTACATCACGATAGTTTCTAGAGTAGTTACCCAAATCGCTTGTCCATGCTACGGTAGCATAAGATTTAGTTTCGCTCTTGTCTGTGTATTGATCGATACCAGATTTTAAATTAAGTTTTAATCCTTCGAAGAATTCATATGTGGCAGAAGCAAAACCGATTACTCTGTTTCTTGTAGTAGTAGTAGCATTGTGACGATATACTAACCAGAATGGGTTTGCAGAGTTAGCACCTACTGCATCACGGTTAATATAGTTGTACTGAAGATTTCCAGAAGCATCTATGTATTCGTAATCTTTATACTGAGAGTAAGGTAAGTTTCTCGGTAAAGTGTAAGCACCAAAAGTTGGAGAATCTTCACCAGAACGAACTGGGTTATCTATCGTTTGTTGGATAAAGTTAATCTTCGCATCCAACTGAAGTTTTTCACTTAACTTGCTAGTAACTCTCACATTCGCATTGTTTCTGTTTAGCTCATTACCAGGAACCACACCTTCTGCAATGGTATTGGTATAAGAGAAATAACCTTGGGCTACATTATTACCCATTGATGCAGAAACAGTATTTGCTAAGTTGTAACCTGTCTGGAAGAAATCGATAATATTATCTGGCTGTGCAGAATAAGAATAAGTAGCTGGGCCTTCGTAATCTGGGTTATGCTCTAACTGCCATGCTGCAACGCTGCTTCCGTCTAGTTCTGGACCCCAGTTACGAGTTTCGTTTACACTGTAAACCCCATTGCTACCTTGCCCATATTGGTTTTGAATATCTAGTAAAAGATAAGGAGAATTTAAAGTAAAGTTAGAAGCAAAATTGATAGATGTTCCTGTTTTACCTTTCCCTGATTTTGTGTTGATGATGATAACACCATTACTCGCACGAGTACCGTACAATGCCGCTGCTGAAGGACCTTTCAATACAGAGATTGAAGCGATGTCTTCTGGGTTGATGTTTGAAATACCATCTGATCCAGTAGTACCACCAGTTTCGTCACTTGGTGTACTACTGGTTGAGTTATCTATCGGCATACCATCAATTACATATAATGGTTGGTTGTTACCTAATAGCGATCTGTTACCTCTTAGTACAACTCTAGAAGAACTACCCACACCGTTTGATGCAGTTGACATATTTAAACCTGCCACTCTACCAGATAAAGAATTAACTACGTTAAGTGATCTTGCCTCAGAAAATTCTTTTACTTCTACAGTTTGTGCTGAGTAAGTAATAGCTTTTTTCTCACGCTCCAAACCAAAAGCTGTAATAACAACTTCTTGTAATTGTTCAGCATCTGTTTGCATTACTATATCAATAGTGCTTCTGCTATTTACTGGCACCTCTTGTTTGGTGTAACCGATATAGCTAAAAACCAATACAGCATCTTCTGCAACTTCAATAGAGAATTTACCATCAAAATCACTAGTGGTACCTTTGGTAGTTCCTTGCACTACAATACTCACACCCGGAAGTGGTGCATTGTCTTCGGCAGAGGTGATTGTTCCAGATACTTTTAACTGTACTGGATCAATAATTTCTTCTATATTATCTTCTGTTTGGGTACCTTCTTGATGATTTACATAGATTTTTTCATTAATTCTTTTAAATCTAAGACCTGCATCTTTAGATATTTCACGCAGTAGATTTGCCAAAGACTCATCTTTTGCTTCAATATCTAACTGCATACCTTCATTTATTCTCTGATGATTATAAGCAAACTTCAATTGAGTTTTTTCCTCAATCTCATGGAATGCCTTGCTCAGGCTTTTTCCTTTGAAATTTACTGTGAGTATAATTTCAGAAAGCTTTTCGTGCTGGGCTTTTCCGTCTGCAGCAGTAAGCAGCGAAAAGAACACGCACTGCAACAAGATACCCGCTATAGCTAACCTCGACATAATAATGATTTGTCTAAGTATTTTCGATTTCATAACTTTATAATCTTGGTTAAAAAAATATATTAATCAGGAGGACTCTCATTTCGCTGTGACCCGTTCCCCAACGTGCAGCAAATCGAGAGTTTTTTTTATTCTACATGTAATGCCTACTCTATGGTTTAGCTAATAATTTTATCCTAAACTTCTATCTTGCAAATCGATTAAAATCTGCTTTTTTGATACGAAATTCGAAGATTTTGAAAGCTATAGGCAGAAAAAAATCTAAGACGTATTCATAGTTTTATATTAAAATACCATATTATTTATTACTAAAACATATGTTTTCACATTGTTATACAGTAATCTTTTATCAGTATATCGTTACTTTTTTCCCCTCGAGTTTATACTTAAATCCATAAGAAAAACTAATCCCTTCCATTACTAACTCAAGACTTTCATTATCAAAATTATCTGAAAATGTACCTGTCGTATTTTTAGTATCTTGAATTTCAAAATCTACATCGTACCACCTTTCTAACTTTTGCAAAATCTCATTAAAAGATGCTTTGTTAAAATGAATGATGCCATCTTTCCAAGAAAGTACACTTTGTAGATCAAACTCCGTTTTGGCAATTTTTCCCATTTGCTTTTTCACCATGGCTTCTTCACCGGGAATTAAATACACCAAACTATCTTCGGCTTTATCTGCTTCGGTGTTTTTTACTTCCACTTTGCCTGTAGCCAGAGATACTTTTACATCTGACTCTGAGTAAGCATCTATGTTAAAAGAAGTTCCTAAAGCTGTAGTGAGCACATTTCTGGCATTTACTACAAAAGGTCGTTCGGCATTTGGTTTTACCTCGAAAAAAGCTTCTCCGCTTAACTCCACTTCTCTAATAGCACCTGAATTAAAATTGCTTTTAAATCGAATTTTGCTTTCTGCATTTAATACGATTTCAGATCCATCTGGCAAAAAGATTTTAGATTTTTGCCCTGCCGGATTACTTCGCTCTTCCCAAACCTCCTGCACTAGTGCTATATCGGTATCTGATTGCTGCTGAAAGTATGTGTACCATACCACCGTACTTATCGTAAACAACACCAACACAGCAGCAACCCGCACTAAATAGCTATAGCTTTTCCTGTTGGCGTTTTGCTTAAAATTTACAAGCTTATTGGATTTTTTATCATCGGAAATTGAGTTTAAAACCTTCTCAAAAACGGCATCTTTCTCTTTGTGTATGTATTGTGTTTTGGTATTCTTCCAGATTTTGGAAAAGGTCTCTAATGTGTGTTTGTTCTCCGATGAATGATTCGCCCAATTTTTCAAAAGGGTTTCTTCAGCCGGAGTGGTTTCATTGGCAAGGTATTTACCTATAAGGTCGTAAATTTCGCTTTCGTTCATGAACTTACAATCAATTTAATCTTGTGTTCAATTTAGCAGACACGAAAAAAATGAAATACCCTACCTCAACTGTTAAAAAAATTTAAAAAAATTGAAAATGCTGTTAAAACCAGTACAGAAACGGATAAATGATACACTGCTTTATTAATCTCATGACTACTAAAATAACTGTCGAGGTCTTTTCTGAGCTTCTTAAAAGCATTGCCCATGTGTTTCTCTACAGCTTTTTCTGAGATGTCGAGCATTTGGGCTACATCTTTGTATTTGAGGCCGTCTTCTTTTACCATTTGGTAAACTAACTGGCATTTTGGCGGTAGGCTTAAAATAGATTTGTTGATCTCAGATAACAACTCGGCAGAAAGCAACTCGCTTTCCGGATTTGTCGCTACAGTCTTCATATTCTGATCTAACAAATTAAGTGAAACTGTATTGGAAAGATCGTTATCGCGCAGGTAATTTAAAGAAAGGCGTTTGGTAACCGTATATAAATAAGCACTTACATTTTGCACTTCGCCTAACTCATTTTTATTCTCCCAAAGTTTAATAAAAACCTGAGAAACTACCTCTTGCGCATGAAAATGTGTTTTAACATAGTATTTGGCAAATTGTAATAGTCTGGGGTAAGTCGCATCAAAAAGCAATTTGAATGATTTGGTATCTGCCTTTTGCTGTACCTGATTTAATAAACTACTTAAATCGTTTAAGTTATTTTTCATAAACCTGATGTTTCGGCTAGTCTCTAAATAGTACTTTTACTCAATAAAACTCTTTTTAATCTGACCCAGAAAATTTTTCTAATTAATAGGTAAGAAAACTAAAATGTACTTTACTTAAAGACTAAGTAACCCTAAAGCTAAACAATTGAATATTAATTCTAAAAATTTTTATAAAATTTAGTTCACTTTACCGTAAAAGTCTGGTAATATGAAAATGTACTCTATCTTCTCTTAAACAATTAAAATTTATTAGCTTAAAAATGAAATTTTAGTTTAATCGAGTAAAAGCTCATAAAAGTTTAACATCTTACGATCTGATTTAAATACAAAAACGATTAGAACAATTTCTATCGAATTTAGATTAAAAATATATGAAGGTAATAATAACTGGTGCAACAGGTATGGTAGGCGAAGGTGTGCTTCTCACCTGTTTAGACAACCCACAGATTACAGAGGTTTTAGTGATAAACAGAAAGCCTTGTAAAGTAACGAATCCTAAGCTGAAAGAGATTATACATGAGGATTTCTACGATGTTTCTCCCATCGAAAATCAATTAAGTGGATACGATGCTTGCTTCTTCTGTCTTGGAATTTCTTCGGTAGGAATTAGTGCTGAAGATTATGAAAAAATCACCTATAAACTCACCATGCATGTAGCTGAGGTACTCGCCAAACAAAATCCTCAAATGACGTTTTGCTATATCTCCGGAGCAGGAACCGATAGCACCGAAAATGGGAAAGTACGCTGGGCAAGAGTAAAAGGCAAAACGGAAAACGATTTAATGAAGCTGCCATTTAAGGCGGCTTATGGAGTGAGACCGGGATTTATTAAACCGATAAAAGGACAAAAAAATGCTTTGGCTTTTTACAAATATGTAATAGGCTTATTCCCACTTGGCAGAGCTTTATATGCCAAAGGTTTTTGCAAAATGGAAGAGCTTGCCAATACCATGATTTACTTAGCAATGCACCAACCTAGCAAAAAAGTAATAGAAGGCAGTGATATTATTGAAATGGCAAAAAGAGTGTAATTAGCATTTAGCTAGCTTCTATCTAGCTTTTAGTTGATTTCTTCTTTTTGCTTTTCTTGGTTTTGGGAGCAATCTTGTTGTATACCAAAGCCAAGTTAACCCAATAATCTAAGTCTTCTTTTTTATCTAACACTTCTTCGCTCACAAATACAAAACCCTTCATGGTTCGCTTGCCGTGAATCATAGGTCTTACACCGTTTTTTTCCAGTTCTGTTTCGTAGGTTTCGGGGTTGATTCTACACATAATTTCTTCTTCTCTTATTCCAACACACATCTTTTCATCTACCATAAAAGTTAATCCACTAAACATGGTTTTCTCTTGAACATTGGGTAAATGCATAAGCGATTCGCGCACCCTATTCACCAGCTTTTCATTATAAGCCATTGTATTTTCTTTTAGATTAAAAAATTGTGAGAAGGTGCCTACTGAATTGATATTTAAAAATAATGATTATTCCTGCTCAATACTGAATTTATAGATGAATTTTTTATGGGTATGTTTAAAACCTTCTCGCTCATAAAACTGATGAGCTTTTGCCCGATGTAAGGTGGAAGTTACTTCAATTTGCTCTACTCCCCTATCGAATAATAATTTCTTTAACTCTGTCACCAACATTTTTCCCAAACCTGCTTTTCGGTATTCAGCCATTACAAACATTTCTTGAATTTCGGCAATGGGTGCACTATGATGTAACAATAATTGAATATGGCAAGCCAAATAACCCACAACATTATTATCCCATAGCACCGCCAAATAGATGTTGTTTTCATTAGAGATATTTGTCTGATAGATTTTATGCTGTTGGGCTCTATTGTAAACCGTTTCTTCCAACTCATTTACAAATGCATAAATCTGTTCAAAATCTGCTAGTTCCGCTTTTCTTATCTCTATTGGCTTATCTGCTTTCATTGAGTTTTATGCTAAATATGGATTCGATACAAACTAAAAACCATATCAATAAATTTGAAATATAAACTGATTTATAATATATAAGATAAATACAATAGCTATAATGATTACCGAAAAAATAAAACTAAATTTACTATCATCATTGCTCTCCAACTTCTTATTTAAATCTTGAAGCTCCTTTTGAAGTTTCTCCGCTGTTGCAATAATATCATCTATACTTTCAGTAATCTTTCTTTGATTTTCACCAACAGGTATAGGTTTTACTTTTGGTAATTCTTGATCAAACTCTTCCTTAGATAGTTCGAAATAATTGCTTAGAACAGTTTTTATAGCTTCTAATGAGAAATTATTATCAAAAATTAGTATATCTTTCTTAATGCAGTTTAATCTGAAATTACCCGCATCATAACTTCTAATACTTAAATTGATTGAGTTTACTGAGTTCGTAACTTCTATATATCTTTGATGAGATGTATCAATTTTCTCTACTGGTTTACTATACATATCATGGACTTCAGTCCAATCAAACTCATCAAAGAAAGTATGTAATTCATTAACACTTCTTATTTCTACCGATTTCGATTCTTGCTTTTGAGTTAATGGACTAAAAAAATATTCAGTTAATGTGACCATTAAAAGTGCTTTAATTTGATAGTTTAGATGTTATAAAAGGATTTTTATATTTAACCTCACTCCCCAAGGGCGGACGCATCAAAATTTAAACTTCATAACCTGTTCCCTATATTCATCAGCGCGTGCACATTTATGTCTCTTTCTATTAACACTGATCTTACCGGGGGAAGCCTTGATAATGTTTACTCCCATCCTAAGTATAAGCCCATAATTTTGAGCGGCATTCTTCTTCCTTTTTCTGCTACTATCCTCTTTAAACTGGACATCCAAAGACCAGTGGAGTTGATTTTCTATAGCCCAGTGCCCTCTTATCACCTCATTGAATCCTTTGGCGCTATAATCCAAACTGCTGATATAGTACCTTTTATCGGTGCTGGTCTCCTGTGTCGCTATCACTCTCCTTTCCGATTCGATCTCTATGAGAGAAATGAGTTTCTCCCACCCACTTGATATGCCCTCATCGAGCAAGCTTGCCGAAAGAACACGGCATGTACGTTTTTCTATACGCCCATGACCTCGCGAATTCCATTCATCAGAAGGCAGGACCTCCTTTTTTGAGCAAAATAAGGCCATTGTTTTTTGCTGCAGCTTCTTCTGGTTGCCTTTCAGCCCGATCACATAATCTGCCCGTGCAGATATGATCTTCTCTGTTATTTTCTTTTGGCAGCCCATCGCATCGATAGTGATCACGGCCCCTTCTACCTCTAAAAGATCCAGCAGCGAAGGAATAGCTACAATTTCATTCGATTTGTCTTTTGTCCTATATTGTCCTAAACACATTTGCATATGACTGCACCATGCCTGAACCAGATGGACCGCACTTTTGCCCCCTTCTGAATGAGGGGTCTGCTGTTCTTTTTTTGTCGCACTCCTGCAGAGCTTTTTGCCGTCCAGGTTCACTATCTTACCATCAAAAGACATCCCTTTACTTGCCCAGTCAATAAAAAAAACTTCAAAGCTGCGATAGTCCAAACCTGACATGACCCTATTTAACGTATCATGTGAGGGTGTTTCATGGTCATATGGGAGGTATTTACGTAGCCAGTCCAATTTCTCTTCCCCAAAATCAGCGATCTCATCCCAATGTTCGCATCCACTTATGACCGCACTTAACATTAAGAATAAAATCTCGTCCAAGGGGTAAAGTTTGCTCCGCTCAATACGAAAATCTTGTACCTTACCGAACCATTCTAGCAATTTTGAAATTTCTGACTTATCTCCTTCCATCTTTTAGCAGGTTAAGATAAGAATTTAATTTTGATGCGTCCGCCCTTCCTCACTCCCCAGTTTTACCCATCATCACATTCACTTTTGGGTTAATTGGGTTACCGCTCATTCTGCGGTAAGATACAATCTGACCTGTGTGGTAAATGGCATCAGCAATCGATCCGTTCATCAAATTCCAAACTGGCAATTCGCTTTTATTCCCGTTGAGATCAAAGAGGATAATGAACTCCGAAATTTCTTCTTTGTCTTTAAATAGCTCACTGGCTTTTTGGATGTTCAACAAACTACCTGCTCTGAGTTCTTCCGCTGTCATCTTTTTTTCTTCTCTAGGCCTAATGTTGGGCTTCTTTTCAACTGCATTTAAAATTACCTCTGTAAGATCGTAGATATGCTTTAAAGATTCGAAAGTAGAACGGATATCTTCGGCAGGTTTAAACTCCAAATCTTCTGCTCGCAAACCTTCTGTTGCCCAATAAAACCTGTAACCTAAACCATCTATAAACCTTGCTACAACATTACCGGCTGCAAAATCTTTTGCATATTCTGGAATTTGCTTATAAGGTAATTGTTCATTTTTCTGAGCATACAACATTGTGGTAAACATTAAACCAAGTAGCAAGAATGTGATTTTCATTTTATAGTTTAGGTTAAATTAAATTTCAAAAATAAGTGACTTAAACGTGAGGCTTATGTTATTTACAATTTCATATTGATATAAATTACTGGCAATCAAAAACTTGTACTTTTATCTTGATATAAAAGTACCAAAAGATCAAGACTGCGAAAGTATTTTCTAAATTTTTTACGCTTTTGTTAAAATCTCAGAAACTCACTTCGTTCAGACAACTGAGATTTTTTAGCACAAACGCTCCAAAAATTATTAACGAAAATACTTTCAAGGTCAATTAGTTTTTTGTTTATCAAGTGGTTATAACTTGTAAAGTTGAATAAAGTAGTTTCTTGTAAAAATATCACATTGACTTAATTAATTTTTACTTGCTTACTGGCATTGTTAGCATTAAAAACTGGGAAATACATCAACTCTACCTTTGCTGGATTTAGGGTGTAAACTCCTGAATATCTCGGCAAAAGTTTAACCTCAAAAGTATATTCTCCCTTCCTCAAGTTTTGACAGAAAATGGCTGTTTCATTTCTGAAATACTCTCGATGAGCTTCATTATAAAAATGATTCGCTTTTGAAGCATAAGAACAACCTGCCGGAATCGGGATGTTTACCATCACATATTCTGCATCTTTTTTCACTTTTACCTTGGCAATCAGTGTTACTTCTTTACCCGCTTTTAAATAACCTGCCGAATCTGCATCAAATGAAGTAGTGATTTCAAAATCTGATTTCTTTTCCTCTGGTGTATGATTCCAATATTGCTGATAAGCCGTAAAGTAAACAGGAAAATCTCCTGTTTTAGATACTTCCAACTTTTCATCTGGATTCATATTCATCTCAAATGGAAACGCTGTTATCTCTTGTTGCTCCTCTCCTTTTAGCGTTAAAACTGGTTTAACAGCTTCAGTTTTACCATTTAAAATATCTGGCATAATGCTTTCGATAATTTTGGCAGACTCGTAAGTATTAGCCCAATATCCTCGGCCTCTTTTCTCTAAGAAATAGTTTCGAACCTTCGCCAACTCTCCACTATGGTCTTGGCTAGAATCTGCCTTTAATATCTGGTAAGCCAGTAAGGTATTTTGGATTTCATTATATAGTAAATTCGATTGTAGACTATCTGCACTAAAATACAAATTGCCAAAAAGCGTAGTCTGCTGGTATTGTTGCATAGAATCTATGCTGTAATCTAGCTTAAATCGCTGCTTCAATCTTATTACTTCCAACTTTTGATTGATATTTTGGTTGGCGGTTGTATCTAATCTGGTGATGTATTTACTATAATTCGCCGGACTGTTGATTAACCTTAAAATTTTCAGCATTCTAAGAGTGCTATAGAAATTTGTCGTATTCTCTAAATCCCAAACCAGTTTTTCTTCTATGCTTTCTAAATCAATATTTACCTTATAGCCAATAGCTTTAGCTTGCAAAAATGCCTCTAACACATGCAAGCTTATCCAATTACTTTCTGTAGCGTTTGGCCACCAACCCCATAAACCACTCGGTCTTTTATTCTTTTCTAATTGATTGATGATTTGATTTAGTTTCTTGTCTTGCTTAAAAGGCTCGCTCTGATAATCTGATATAACTTTTGCCGCCACCAACGATTTTAATTTTGAAGCTAATTGCTCATTACACAAATACTTATATCGCAACACGTGATCAATTTCATCTTTCAATACATCAATCACATCAGCTCTCGCATATAAACTCACTTCTCCGTAAGTAGAATCGAAACTCATTTGTATGGTGGTGTCTTTGTCTAGCATATAAAAGTTGCCTACCGTTTCTTCTAACCCGAGTGGATAGACTGGGATTTTTCTCAGTTCTCCATCAAAATAGCCATCTTCTTTGGTAATGGTATATTTTACTGCCATGCTATCCATCACCCCTACTAAGTCTAGTGAGTCAATTAATACATCTTGGCAAAATCTTTCTTTAGCAGTCACAAGTTTGCCATTTACTTCAAAAGCAGTTTTTACTTTTACCGAATCTGGCATGTAGTTGAGCACTTTGCCAATAGCAAAAGTGGTATCGGTTTCGAGTAAAAATCTCGGTAAAGCCATTTGTGCCATTAGAGGCTTGTACGATTTAATGAGGCTACTCGTTTGGCCAGATTGTTTTTTGCCGTTCATTGCCAAATAGTGGGTTTGCCAACTGGTAACATCGTCTGGAAATGTGATGTTAAAGCTTGCTTTACCTGCTTTATCGGTGGTGAGTTTGGGTTGCCAGAAAGCGTAATCAGAGAAGTTTTCTCTCAATGAGTTGGCTTGGGATGCTGCCTCTAAAAATGCTTCATCGTAATTTGCTCCCTTGTCATTTTTAGATTTAGCAACTTGAAAATTATCTCCCGATGTTTCAATTATCATCACTCCAGTTGCCGCTCTCGAACCATACAATGCGGTAGCTTCTGCACCTTTTAATACTTGAATGTTTTTAATCATATCTGGAGTTAATTCCGAAATATCTCCATCATAGATTTCTCCATTAATGATTACCAAAGGTTTTGAATCAAAATTGATCGAAGATGCACCTCTAATTGATACTGACACTGAATTATTTCCAGAAATATTTATACCTGCAACTCTGCCTTGCAAAGTATTAGACTTCCCTTTAAATTTAAGTTCATCTGCACTAACTGTAGCTACTGATGCACTTAATGATTTTTTCGTTACTGAACCATATCCAACTACTATTACTTCTTCTAGTTGTTGAACATCTGGAGATAACTTAATATCTGCTCCTTCTTCAATCGGATTAATTTCTTTCGTTTCAAATCCGATATATGAAATTTGTAATTTATATTTATCATTAGGCAGTCTTATTGAATAATAACCATCTAAATCTGTAACCGTCCCATATTTTGTACCTTTAACAACAATACTAACTCCTGGTAAAGCCATACCTTCATCATCGGTTATATAACCGCTAAACATTGTTCCATTTCCAGAATAATAATATTGCTGCTGATAACTATTTTTGATTTGATAAAGCTCACTTCTTTCCTTTTCTTTGGAATATATCCTCGGACTAAAAATTCTTCTTTCGATTAAGTCATTTACATATATGCTAAAAGAATCTTTTTTGAATATATGAGGTTGTTCAAACTCATAATAATTTACTCCATTTTTATGGATAAATAATGAATCTTGTGTTTGATATCTAGAACCTGAATAAAAATATATAAGCCTGTAGTAACCTTCTTCTAGTGCATGAAAGAAAGTGCTTTTACCGGGATAAACTCTTATAAATTGGTCATCGTCATATTTAATGACTAATGTATTTAAAGGAATGTCTTTGGGAGTAATACCCTTAACATCTTTTTTTTCATTATTAGCTTTAAAGCTAACTAATAATCTTCCTTCATTTTCTAAGGTGTAAACGGGATTTGAATATCTTGCCTTGTTACGTCTTTTTGTATCAATATATGTTTGCCAATCTTGCTTAATTTTTTCTTCTGTAAGTACAAGGTCTGAAAATGGTTGACCTACTGGATTAACATTATTGGACAATAATCTAGGAAGTTGATTTTTTGCATCAACCGATCGCATCTTCAATAATTTCGGACTAAAATCATATTCGAAATAAGGTTCATGGGAAAAATCAGTCTGAAAACTATCTACTAAATGAAAATTAATATAACCTGCAACTGGGCCAGCCATATTTATTGAACTTGAACTTCTTACAGTTGGATTTAAAATATACTTTTTCCCTCTATTATTGATATATGCATATCGTTCACCAAATGTATTTCTATAAGGAAATATGTACTTGTATAAAGTATTCTTTTCATAAGGACTCAACTCAGGCTTTTCTTCAGTTATTTTTATGTTTTTATCTGTTCTATCTGCATCTAAACTAAAAATAACCTTTTTCCCTTTTTTAAAATACAAGCTATCAATCGTAATTTCCCTATCACTTGTACGCAATTTTATTTGGTGATAACCTCCTTTTATGGCAAAAGAATATGGTTGTTTATTATTTGACCAACTAAAATAAACCGGTTCATTATCTACATAAATAACATGGACTGGTTTTACTTCACCTTCCGAAACTACATAAGGTGCAAATTGAGTGTAATAATTTTCAGATTTATATTCGAAGCGATAAATACTATCTGCCGGATACAGAAAACGGTAATATTCAATAGAATCTAAGTTTGCTAGAGTTTTCCATGTCTCATAATCTAAAGAAAAACTACGCTCCATTTGTTGATACTGATCTTCAAAATGGAAATTATTAATTATTTTTTTGATCTTTCTTATCTTGCCCAGATATGGTACTTCTGCTGTATTTCCATTAAATTTTTTGGTAAGTCCATAAGCCGTTAAATCAATTCCTTCTACTGGTTCTCCGTTTATATCTGTCACCAATACTTCCACTTTAGTCTCTTGCCCCGGAAATACAATTTTGGGTTCAGTTACAGAAACATTGAGTTTTTTATCTACTAAAGGAATATTATAATTTTGTACTTGTACTTTGCCTCCCCAGATATATCTTAAAGATACAATATAATTTTGCTTAGAATTGGATTTTTGATTGAGTTCTAGTGATTGTGAATAGCCTGAAGCTTTCTCAGCATTTTTTCTGTAAATGTTATAGGTAAAATGGATATTTCTTGGGTTTTCAACCTTTACAAAAACAGAATCTTTTGTTCTTTCAGAATAACATTGAATAAGTGGTGATGCAGAGCTTAACTCAAAAGTTTTTTCTAAACTATCAGTTTCAATTATATAAGCATGATAGTAGGGGTTTAACTCAAGCTTGGCAGGAACATTACCTGTATAAATATTGGTTTTGTTGCCAAAATTATCGCTGGTTGCAATGTTTACTTTTTTGTTAATTGATTCATCATTCAACAGATATTTAAAAGCGATAGAATCATTTTCTACTTTTATGTCAAACTCTTTTTTCTCGTAATAATATTCTAGCGTTTTCTTTTCAACCCTCAACTCATTATCTGAGGTGCGCATTTCGATAGTTAATCTATAACTAAAACTAGCTTTAGGAAAAAGTGAGTCTGAAAGTACAATTTCTGTTTCACCTGAAGATTCAAGTCGTTTCTCTAAAGTAAAAAGAGAATCTGGTACAAAAACTTTCTTTTGAAAGTACTCATCAACCCCAATTACTTTAGCATTTACTTCTACTCTAGCATCCAATAGATTTAGATCATTTTCATCTGTTCCTTTAACAAATAGACTTAATTCTTTCCCTTTAAATTGAGAAGTATTTTCAAGTCTTACAGAAAGTTTATTCTTACCTAATTCATAGTCTTCATAAGTAAATGCCCCACTTATATATTCTTTATCATCATTCTTTTGTAAGATAATCTGATATCTATTATCCAGTCTTAACTTTAATGAATCGTGTAAATAGAATTGATATTCAAAGGCTCCTTTTCTATATGGACTTAACTTAGTTAAAGTAGCAAAATCTCCCCATCTCCCAAATTCAACACTCACCTCTTTATTTAGTGGTTTGCCATTCTTTTTCTTTACAATATATGCTTTGAATTTTACAGTATCTCCCGGTTGATATTTTGGTTTATTAAATACAAGATAACCTTCATATTTTTGCGAGCTTTCAGAATAATAATCACACATATATGGATCAAACACACATGCTATCTTATGATAAGTTCTTTTAAAGAAATTACCTGTTCTGTAAATTACTCCATGTGGTCTTCTCCTTACAATTGATTTCACTCCATCAATTGGGAGCTTAACTACATATCTAACAGGTTTCCAAACAAATTTGAGTGGACTTTTATACAGAATTTTACCATAAGTAATGGTAGCTCGATTGTATTGCCTGCCTATATCATAATAAACTGTAAAACCTTGGTGGGTAACTTTTAACAAACCTCTTCGATTAGACTTTCTATCGAGATAGGTTTGTGTCTTTTCATTAAAGCTTAGGTTCTTATTTCTCAACTTTACCTTCGCATCTGGTATTATCTCTCCTACCGAATCCAATACCTGTATGTTCAAGTCGGTATTGTTATTTAGAATAAATACATCAAAATTTTGCACTGTGGCTATCGAGAATTCTTGCTTGCCTTTATTAGCAAAGGTTTTTAGATAATGCCCTCTGGGTAAATCTAATTCCTCTGGCTCATCGGTTGGAAATGAGTCTACCAAAGTGTGAAAGTAAGTGGAGTCTACCTCCCAAATACTTTTCTTATAGATGTTTTGCGCTTCTTCTTCTGTAAGCTGATAAATGTAGGTGTTAAAGCTTGTATGTCTACTGTTTAACAAATCCTGCCCTTTTAGTCTAGAAACAAAAAGTAAGATAAGGATTACAAAAGTTAGTTTTAGATAGTTGAAGTTGTTCATATCATCATTTTTACTGGTAGGATGCAATATAAATCGCCATTCCATAAAAATGAGTAAAATATTTTTATTCAATTGTTAAAAATCCTTGATTTTATCCAAAAAATACTGAAAATAGTGAAGTCTCTATCCTATCAATTTTCACATAAATTCTAATTTTATGTCACATTTCCCTCAATAAGTTACCAAGTAACTTTCTCGTCAAATATTAAAAAAAACATCAATAGTGAGCTTATTTAAGCTATTCCCCTATTTTGGACTGCATCCCATATCGGGAAAAGGCTTTTTCTAACTCATACCTCAATTAAGATTTAACTATTTGATTATTAAGTAATTACATCCAATATGCATTTCTGGAAAAAAAATTGATTTTATATATTTAGTACAAAATAGTGGTATTTATTTGATTAAAAACAGCTGTTTTGATACTGTTAATCCAGTTAACAACTGTTGGCATCAAATAATTTTATTTGAAAATCTTCGACATAATATTTGCATTGTTACTAACAAAACTTACTTCAACATTCTTCAACCTGACATGAAAAAGAGAATTTTAGTATTCTTAATATTAATTACTACTAGCTCAAGCATTGCATATCTGTTTTGGAATCAGGAATTGCAATACAAACAACCAACACCCGTGCCTAATGGCTACACACAAGTACCCGTTAGCAGCGTGATTAATCTAGATGTGAATCTAGAAGGAAAGCTTGACAACAAAACTGGAAAAAATGCATTTCTGCATTTTTTTAATCCATTGTGTCCTTGTTCAAGGTTTAATACCAAGCATGTTAATTACCTCATAGATACATATAAAGAAAATACAGAATTTATAGTGGTTGTTCCTCATGGAACAAAGACAGAAGAAGTGGAAGAGTTTTTCGAAACTTCAATTTCTGTTATATATGATGATAAAGATGGCTCTTTAGCAAAAGCTTGTGGTGTATACTCAACACCTCAGGCAGTAATTATCGACCAAGACAGTAAATTATATTTTAGAGGAAACTACAACAAATCACGATATTGTACTCTCCCACAAACAAACTATGCGGAGATCGCACTTAATAATTTAATTGATGGTAAACCTTCATCAGATTTTGGAAACCTGGCTTCAACTGCTTACGGTTGCCAATACAATGGTGAAAAACTGCCATTCTCGCTAGGGTCTATTCTACAATTTAAAAACTAGCAATTACAGATAAATAACCAGAAACTGAAACTATAAGGGTATTAACCCAAACTAACTTACTTAATAACAATATTGCCATATCAAGATCAGAATCAATTGATGATACACCATCATATATGGCATAAAATAGTTTCTAGTTATGCAACAGACAAGCAACAACTCAATAAATAATATTAGCAACAGAAAGGTCTTTAGAGAGATCTGGAAAAAAGCAGATAAAATAACTGCATATACCTTAATAGGTTACTTCATTTTTGGACTTTGTATAGCTCCAATTTATAATACATGGACAATAGGTTTAGGAGTTGGCACTTTGTGTTTAATCTCTTATTTCACAACCCTAAAACTTTTACCTAAATCTCAATTACATCAATACATTGCCAGTGCTGTTTATGCCATATTTATGGCTCAGTTCATCTATCAGATGCATGGCTTATTTGAGATGCACTTTTGGGTTTTTATCGGATGTACATTGTTAATTGTATACCAAAACTGGAAGCTCCAATTACCTTTAGTAGCGATCGTAGTATTACACCACGGTGCTTTTGCATACCTCCAATACACTGGAATGGACGATATCTATTTCACCCAGTTACAATATATGGATTTGCAAACATTCCTCTTCCATACTTTGCTGGCAACTGTCATCTTTATTATCTGTGGGTATTGGTCTTACGACTTGCGCAATAAAACCTTAGATATGAGCTCTAAGCAAAATCAGCTTGAGCGCCAGTTAAAAATTGCAAACTACAATAAAAAATTTGCTGAAAAAATTAGTGTTGGTGAGTTTAACACAAATTATAAACTAGCTGATGAAGAAGATGAACTAGGTAAAGCCTTGCTAATTATGCGAGATAATCTGGTAACTGCTGCGGAGGTTGAAAAGAATGATAAATTTATGCGAGAAGGTATTGCTCAATTGAGTGAAATACTTCAGCATCAATTTCATGATATGGAAGACCTATCTGACGAAATTATAAGCTTTGTCACCAAATATCTCGGTTTGAATCAGGCTGGTTTATTTGCTTTGAAAGACGATTATCTGGAAATGAAAGCTTGCTACGCTTACAATCGTAAGAAATTTCTTGATAAAAAGGTTATGCTTGGTGAAGGACTACTAGGTCAGGCATATTATGAAAAAGATATGATTTTTATGACCGAAGTTCCTGCTGACTATGTAGATATTACTTCTGGTTTAGGACATGCAACTCCTAGATGTATTGTAATTATGCCACTTATTTTTAATGAACAAGTGGTAGGTGTAATTGAATCTGCATCTTTTAATGTGTTGGATGATATACAGTTAAATTTCTTTAGAAAAGCTGCTGAAACCATTGCACTCTCATTAATCTCTATGAGAAATGCTCAGGAAACTAAAACGATGCTTTTAAGAACCCAAAAGCAAGCTGACCAAATGAGAGCGCAAGAAGAAGAACTCAGACAAAATATGGAAGAGTTACAGGCTACACAAGAAGAAATACAACGCCAATCTGAAATGAATGAATACTTCATGGACTTAATAAACAGAACTGGCGGTATGATTGCTGAGTTTGCTGGCGATGGAAAAGTACAAATGTTCAATGAAGCATTTGCAGAAGCTTTAGGAATTAGAACTAATCAATACAAAGCTTTTCCAGATATCTCTGGTAAAATAATATTATGGAGCAAAGAGGAAAAAGGTGATTATTTTAATAAATCGCTTACACTCCAAAACAACAAAGGAAATAGCTTTCAATTAGAAGCTGATTTCAGAAAAATATATGATTTTAAAGGCAACTTGACCAAGATAATTATGATCGGGAAAGAGGTAAAACAAGAAAGTGCTGTCTTGGTCTAGTCTACGAATTTAGATTCCGCTGTTTTAAATATTTCTTTATACGCAAGTGTTTTATGCCTTCAGGTACTTTACCTGATGGCATTTTTTCTTTTTTACATTCAGTTTTCTTCTTGTCAACCCTTAAGGTCGTTTTATCAATTTCTAATTGCCACTGATCAACTCCATTTTTTCTCCATAATTGAAGCAGGTATTTTTAATTAGTTGCTTGGTGTTACAAGCTGCTGTTAAACTATTGTCAGCAATTAATTTAAATCCAAATGAAAACTGTTTCTATTACCCTATTACTCTTCGTGCTTTTATCTTTCCAGAAGTTTCCCAGATATTCTCCACGTGATTTACAGGCAGATAAACAAACCATTGCATTTTTAGATAATTTCAGATCAGTCTACATCAAAAGCATGTTAGAAAATACACCTGAATTATTAAGCAGTTACTATGATGAAGATGTTCGCTTAATGCCAGAATTCCAGAAAACTATTTTTAGTGGAGAAGATGCACAAGCTTACTTTAATGCATTTGCCGAAAGGTTTGAATTGGAAGAATATAACAGAGAAAAAATTGAAATACTTGATTTGGGAAAAAGAGTGGTTGAGCTAGGCAATTTTACAATGAAGCTCAAATTGAAAAGTAATAGGAAAACTTATGATTTAGTAGGAAAATACGAGCAGTTTTGGTCGAAAGCTGACGGAGGTAAACTCTCACTCATTACCGAAGCTTGGAATTACAATCATGCAATAGAAATCTCTGAACAATTAAAATTTAATGAAGTGCCTTCAACTAATGTGGCTTTACAGGCACATGTGACAATTAATGATCCAATCAGTTTTGAGTTGGCTGCTTTAAATAAGCTTATGGAAGAAGCCATTATCAAACACGACAGCAAGCTTTGGGCACAATTTTATTCTGATGAGGGAATGTTTATTTACAGCTTCAACCCTATTTACAAAGGACGAAAAGCCTTGGATGATTTTCTAGAAAAACACACTGCTGAAATGCCCATTTTTGAAAAATTAGATATTAGAAACGATCAAATTGACGACCTTGGAGAGTTTGTGATTGAATACGCCAGCCATACAGCCATTGTAAAAAGTGGAGATTATTCTGGCATAAACACTGGTAAAGATCTTCGCATTTGGAGAAGAGAAGGCAATGGGCATTTAAAGATTTTTAGAGCCATGGCTATGTACGACTAAATATAAGTAAAAAGGCATTGCACCTGATAATTATCAATTGCAATGTCTTTTTGTTATTGTTGTTTACCTACAAGCTATCTTTTTACATTTATTCTAGGAAAAACATTATATATCTTATTACCATTCAAGGTTTTTAATTTTGCCTCAAACTTTTTACTTGTTGTTAAATCTAACTGATATACATGCTTTCCGTAATTTGTAGCATTTTTAGCTAATTTGCTCCTATAAAATTGAGCGAAATCTGTAGAAGAGTAATTTTCCAATACATCATTGTTTACTCTTACACCATCAATCCATATACCGTATATTTTGGGATCTTTCCATGCTTCAAATTCTGTCTTTGTTGGTACTTTTTTTTCCGTTGGTTTGCATAAAAAAATTACAACTTCTTGCCTATTTTGTTGAGCTTTACTCATTTTATAATACGTATCTATTAAGGCGTCTTTTTCATCTTTGCCTACTTCGTAACGGGAAATTTGATTTATCTTTTTCTTCCCATTTTCATCTAACCCCAAATAAGGCTCAATTGCTTTATCAAAAGCCTTTTGTAGTTCCGCTTCTTTATCTGGTTGGTTGGTTTGCGAAGTTGAAGTAACGTCAACCAATTCGTAGTTCGTTTCACTACCTGTCTCCTGCCCCACTGTTTTCTTACTAAAAATCCATGTTACCAAAACCAATACTGGAATGATAAAAAACTGCTTGAGTAAAATTCTCTTGGTAAATCTTTTTTTGCCAATCATATTTAATCGAGTTTTAGTTTTTAAAAAATTGAATGGACTGGATAGCCTTTCTGCAAAAAGTGGCTTGTTTTCACTAGCGATGTATTGGACTATCAGTTTTTTATAATCGATAGTATTAGTGTGTTTTTTTATCACTTCATCATCTGCTAAAAACTCATGATTTAGACGAATTGCAGCCCTAAACAAATAAAAGATAGGATTAACCCAACAGCATGTAAGCAGCAATTCTACCAATAAGATGTCTAGTGTATGTTTTTGTTTAGCATGTGCCATCTCATGATCAATAATTTGCTCTGCTATTAACCCATCTTCGTAATCCTGTTTATTTACAAATATGTATTTGAGATAGGTAAATGGTGTTTGACTATGCTTTGTTAAAATGAGTTTTGCATTTTGATATTTTTTCTGTTCTGTACCTCTCAGTTTGCTAAGCATAATCATCTGAGATACGATAAACTGTACTAACAAAAAGACTGAAACAGTAATGTATAAAGCTAAGCCTATGGAAAGCAATTCAATTTCAAGGTTTTTTGTATCATCCTTTTGGATCACTTCAACATTTTCAGCAGCATATGTGGGATATGGAATGTCGATAGTTTCAATTTGAGCAATGTCTGTAGCCTGTATTTCAAACTCTACGAGTGGAATTACCAAAGAAGCAATTAGGCTCAATAACAGATAAAACCCGTTGAATTGGTGCATCTTTTCTTTTTGGAGAAATGCATGATAAATACCGATAAAGATGCCCGAAACCAGTAATACATTGATGTAGTAGGTAATCATTTTTTTGATTTTTTCATCTCTTCATCAACCATTTTCTTTAAAGCTTCCAACTCCTCATAGGTCAGTTTTTGAGATTGGGTGAAAAAAGAGGCAAATTTTAAGGCTGAGTTACCAAAGTAGTTTTTGATCAATTTGCCCAAATGCTTAGAGAAGTAGTCTTCTTTTTTTACTAGTGGATAGTACTGTCGAGAGTTTCCATACAAAGTGTATCCAACAAACTCTTTTTCTTGCAAGCGCTTGAGCAAAGTTGCTACTGTGGTTTTTGCTGGCTTAGGTTCAGGATATTGATCGAGCAGATTTTTCATAAAAACTTGCCCATTTTCCCAGATCAATTCCATTAGGCTTTCTTCTGCTGCTGATAACTTCATTGTTCTATTATTTTGTAACATGTTCTACAATTATAGAACAATGAGATAAATAAAACAACTTTTGGGTATGAAAAATGATTTTAGATATAAATGTGGATTAAGGCAAATTGATATACATATTTTGCTTCCTGTATTTACAATGATCACTATCAGACCAAAAATATGTAAAACAATACTTATTTTTTAATCTATTGTCTCTACCGATTGTTAAACATGTCATATCAGGATTATTTTCTATATCAACATCACAGTCTCTATAAGATAAACCAAATCTTGATTTTCTAAATAATTCGAATGGTAAGTAATTACTTCCTACCTCTCTCCTTATTTTAAATATGTAAAACCCATGACCACTCTTAGTTGATTTTACATTTAAAATTTCATTACCCTTATACAGCATTTTATATTTCTCTCCACCATTACCAGCATCTGTAAAGATTACTTTTATTGAATCAATTTCTTGACAATATCCATACTCTACACAAGATAAAAGAAGAACAAAACCAATTAACTTCATGATATCAAACTAGCAATTTTAGTTATACTTAAAAACCTCAACATCACTCCTCTAAGCCTTTTTGCTCTTCTTCTGAATCACTTTGCAGGTTTTTGATGTTTTCTTTGGCGGGTAAATTTTCTGGAATAATGCCTTTTTCGAGAAGGGCTTCTCTTACAGCTGCATGGTTATCTTCGTTGGAAGATTTGATTTCGTCTGTTTCGTCAAAATCTTTTTCTACTGTGTGGTAATGGGTCATTTGCGTAGCTAAATCGCGGGCTTTCATCAGTACTGTTTCCAATAACTCATCTTCTAGCGCTTTACCATTCATGAGCACTTGCTTGCCAGCTTCGTCTATTTCGATATAGTTTTGCTCGTCAACACCTCTTTCCAGTAAAGTATATTTAAATTTTTGCTTGGTGGTTTCTAATTCCATAAAAGCAGCAAAACGCTTGTTTTTGGCTAGCTTTACCAATGTTTCTTCACACTGGATAAAGTATCTCCTAATTTGCTTACCTTTGCTGTTGCGTTCCATAAGTGCCACCTCTTTGGCAGCAGATATGGTGAGATGAAACTCATTGGTTTTGGAACGTTTCACAATTTTGTGAAATGTAAAATAATCCTTGTCTTTTATCAGATCGCATTCATCTATGCGCTGTTTTATCCAGTCGGCAAATCTTCTTCTACTCTCCAGAGAAACCCAAAGTTCTCTAGCATCCACCAAATTTCCCTGATATATTTTTACAAGTTCCATAACACTAAATTAAATGAATTTCTCAATCAGACAGGGTTTTAAAAGAATTTGTTTAAGATTTGACTCCAGATACTTAGAAAGAATTAGCGGATTTAAGCAATTCCATCTTCAAATCACAACGTAACTCATTAAAAAAGTTAATAAAGCTTAAAAAGGCTAATTAGATATACAGTTTCAAACAAAAAGAAGATTAGCTCTCAACTTCAGAACCAATCTCCTTTAATGATTTTTGATACCAAATTATTTGCTAAACAACACTTCTCGGAGTTGCTCTAAACTTTTGATAGATTGTGCCAGTGCTTTTTCGTCTTTTTCACTAATTGCTTTCTCTACACTGCTAAAAATATTGCTCTTCAATTTAAGTACTTTGCTATCTTCTGTTTTGGTTTTGCTTGTAGCTTTTTCACCTCCAACAGCATTTTTCCAAGAACTTCCTTTTTTTAAAGCCTTTCCAATTTTGGCAACCCCTGCACTATCTGTCTCTGCTAGTTTGATCAGTTGCGTTTTAGGGATCTTAATTTCCTTATTTAATATTTTCTTTTTGAGATCAGCATCATCACCGACTAAGGCATCTACTGCATCCACAAATTTTTCGTCACGTTGAATGGTGCTGCTTGAAACATTGTGTTGCTCGGCAAGTATCTGTACAGTTCGTTTAGGGTTGGCGGTTTCGGTAGCAGGTTCTTCCGTTTTTGTAGCAATACCAGATTGCCAGCCTTGCTTTTTCTTTTCCCTTTTATACTGCAATCCTCTTAACCACGACTTGGTTTCTTCCGTTACATTTCGTCTGCCTAACTGGTTGTTTATCATCCAATCTTTGGCGGCTTCCATATCTGCAAAATCCTTTACCAGAATTTTAAAATCAACAGAATTCTTTTTGCAGATTTTGTAGCGGTTGTGTCCATCGACCAACACAAACTTATCTTCTTCACTTTTCCATAAAACCAGTGGCTCGCGGCAACCTTCAGCCAGAATGTTTTCTTCTAGTTGTTGGAACTCTTCATCCGACAAAGGGAAAATAAGTTTTTCCAGTTCATCCAGAATTACGATGTTGTCTTTTATCTGAGCATCGTTGCTCTTCTCCTGCTCTTTGGCTTTTTGGATGATATCCGAAATTCCGGTTTTATTTAAAAATTTCTTCTTGGCCATTTTATCTTCTTCCTTTTAAATTCTTTCGGCGATATTTTGCGCTCAGTAATTTTTCAAAATCAATTAAATCTCATGCAAAATCTCTTTGCACAATTGCATGTAATCTGTAGCTCCGTTACTGTTTGAATCATATTCAAAAATATCTGAACCTGCAGCACTTGCTTCTTCCAACGCTACATTTTGTCTAATTACCGTATCAAAAACTTTGTTAGGATATACATTTCTCACAGTTTCTGCCATCTCCCTTCTTAGCACAGTATGGTTCAATTTGGTAAGTAGCAAACCTTCTGTTTCTAAATCAGGATTCAATTCTTCCTGTACATCTTTTACAACATCAATAATGGTTTGTAAACCTTTTACAGAAAGGAAAGCCGACTCAACTACAACTAAAATACTGTTGGCTGCAATCAAAGCATTTAAGGTTAAAATACCCAAACTCGGCGGGCAGTCAATCAATACATAATCGTAATCTTTGGCTTCTTTTTTCAATGCCTTTTTCATTCTGAAATAACCATTTATCTCAGCCTGTAATTTTTGCTCGGCATTCATATACGAAAGCTCGGCGGGTACTAAATCTAGTCGCTCGGCAATTGGTACAACTGGCAAAGATTTATTCTCACACATGGTGTCGTATATTGAACTCTCAATATTTTTTACTCCACAAGAAACTGTAAGATTTGCCTGAGGATCGTTGTCAACCATCAACACTTTTTTACCAAAAATAGCAAGCGCTTTTGAGAGATTATGTACGCTTGTTGTTTTGCCAACTCCACCTTTGTGATTAACAACTGCAATGACTTTCATATAAAAAATTTAATGATGAGGATATTTCTTTTAATGGGGTCAAACATATAAGTTTTTACTATGTATTCAAATTGAATACATATAAAATCAGATATATATTTCTGTGAACTTTTACAGCTTTTTTATTTTTAGAATAGAAAATGAAAATGCTGTTTTAAATTATTTATGTTTTTTAAATTATTTAAAATATATGGGTGTAAATTTACCACATAAATAACTGATAATCAAATATATACAACACTTTCTATTTACAAACTATCGCCAACTTTGTTACCTTTTGTAGCCAACTTTGCTACCTACTATCGCCAATGGTGCTACACAAAACGGTCAACCTTGCTACATATATGAGACAACCACCTTATTTGCGTATTCACAATTATAAAATAAGCTCGTTTGCTACAAAACATCGCCAACTTATTACAGTATAAGTGTATTCAATAATGTGTTATAATATCTATTTGTAGCAGAATAGTGCAATGTTGTATATTATAAGCTGCTACAAAACATCGCCAACCTAATGATTGCATCTGTATTTGAAGTTAAATAGCAAATAGCATTTAAATGCTACAAACAATCGCCAACCATAATAAAATTTAAATGAGGTTGGCGATTGTCTGTTACTTACTATAGCCAACTATGCTACATTTATAAAGTTTCTCATCAAAATTTATCTAATCAGGTAGTAAAATAAGAAAGATATTTAGGAAGTATTCTGAGAAAAGTTTCACAATAGTATCTACTAGTGTGTCCACATCTGTAGCAGCACTTGCTTTTGTAGCTGATGCAATTTGTTACCAACTATAGCCAACCTAAATAATATTTAAATTGATGGCTTTAATAATTTTCTCCCAATAAAAAATTAGCCAAAATTTATTTGGTAATTGGGCAATTAATTAAAATCAATTTTTGCCTTGTCGCTACAGGAGCACTGAAATTGAATTGTTACCAACTATAGCCAACCTAAACCAAGTATCTAATTTGTAAGTGTATTTGTTACCAACTGTAGCCAACCATATAAAGATTGTAGCAAAAATTAATATGCCATGCTACAGACTATCGCCAACTAGTAAAAAAGGCTGTTTTTAAAGCTTAAATTTAAGGTAGATGTTTAATGAGATTGTATTTTATAAGCTATGCGCTTAGAAAGCTTGATTTTATGAGTAGCGTTGAAGTTTTACTTCAAGAAGGAATAATAAGTGATTTGCTACAGATTATCGCCAACTAGTTTTAGACACTTAGAATTTGTACTTACAGAATTAAATCTGCTGCAAATGAGGAAAATTCAGCTCCAAATAAGGCAAAGCGCATTTATTTGTTACAAACTATCGCCAACTTATTCCCCAATAAACTATCAATCTGGCTACTGAATAATAGATAATAATTAAAAAAACCTGATCTGTAAGTTTTGCTACAAATCAGGTCACACGGAATTTTAGTAAAATTCGATTGTTACAAACTATCGCCAACTTCTTTCTTTAAAGTAGCTGTCGTTTATGTGGAATATATATTTTTGTTCCCCCCAATTATTTACGGTTTCCTCGTAGTTAATAATAATGCCCAGCTCAATTGCACATTGGAAAGCCTGATTAAATCTGTCGCGAATTCTAGATTTCTGTCTAGACTCTACATACTTTTCTAATCGCATTACAGAGATCATGGTATCGTATTTCATTTCAATTTTATCGCTGGTGCTCTTTTGCGCATAAGCTAGCAAGTTCACTATAAAAAATTGAATGGCTGGTGAAACCCTTTTCCCTCCTAGTGCTTTTACAATATCTTTATTTAGATACTTGGGTACATTAAAGTAGTTACGTTGTAAACCTTTTAGAAATACACCATCTATTACCACCTTTAAGCTATCAGAGACTTTGGTTTTGTGAGTCGATTTATTGTACTCTTCAGTTTTCTCGATATTCTTAATATCTACCAATCTTCTAATACGAATACCTCTTACCGTTTTTCTAATATTTTTATCTTCTGTTCGGTATTCGTAAGGCAATACAAACTCACGGTTATGCAGTTCGAGCAAGGCTCTTTTTGCTTGTTCTCTTGCCCTACCCCCATAGCGCATTTTACCATCTTTCTCTTTCTTTTTGGTGAGTCCGAACAGATCGTAATATTCAGAGATAGTGAAGTTCATCACTGCCGAATCTATTTCGTCTATGTATTTGATGCTATTTTCAGAGATGGCTTTGTTTACAATACCGTTAATGGCTTGCAAAGCTTTAAGCTCATTTATAGAAAAATCGCGGGTAATGAGTTGCAGGGTTTCTTCTGGAATTCGATCTTCAATAAAAGTTGGAATATCCAAAGCCTGAGAAGGTGTATCAGGGTCTTTGGTTTTGTTGTTTTCCAGAATCTGAGAGATTTTCTTATTAAAAAGATCGAGGTCTTTCTGCTTCTCAATAGTATCTTTTTCCGAAAAAATGTAAAGCTGTTTGTTGTTGAGATGTCGGCGAGTCATCACCTTTAACAACTCGTGTCCATGCCTAATTACATTCTTCGATGGGTCTTCTTTTAATTCTTCTTCGGTAAATTGTTTTTTGAAAGCAATCGCCAGAATATGCGCGAGCGATTTTATATAATCTTCTCGTTCTACTTTGCCATTACTTTCAGTAATTTCTAGTGCACTATTATTTGCAAATTTTTCAAGCTCTGGTTCTAATGGCCCCATTTTCCGCATCACTTCCAAAAATCTTTTGTAGGCACCCACAGCTTCAGTAACATCTTCAATTTTAGAAATGGCTATCCCATTATCCAGCACCTCCAATACCTGTTTGGTAATAGTTCCAGAATATCCATTCTCCTTTAAAAAGCCACTAATTTTATCTTTAAACTCCTTATTCATTCCGTCAAAAAACTCTTCTTAAATTATTACAAAGTAAATATAACTATTAAATTGAAAACCGGAGAATTGAAGCGATTGATCACAAGTTTTGTATGTATTCAAATTGAATACATGTATGCAAGTTTTTTGATTTGTAATGAAAAAGATACTTTTTGTTTGTACTATTAATAGAATGCGAAGTGCAACAGCTCATACTATTTTTAAAGATGATGGATGAAAGATTTGAAGCAGTTATCAAAAAAGAATTAATTTAGTTTCTTAATTAACCTCATTGAGTAAGTAAGTTTCTTTTTTTGCATAAAAGGATTTAGCAACGAATACTTTTCGAATAGAATTTTTAAAAAGTATTCACTAACTTGTCTGAAATATGAAAATAAAAATACGAACAAACTATAGTGATGATATCCTCAATAGGTAATGGAGTAAAAAAAGAAGGGGCTCAAAATCTTAATTTAAAACAGCATTTTCGGAGCAAGCCAGAGGCAGATCAAACCACATGGGATGCCTTTTACAAAGGAGAAACAGAAGCGATAAATATTATTTATCAGCAGCATGTAGACCTTATGTATAATTATGGTTGCCAGTTAACGAAAGACACAGAACTGGTAAGAGATTGCATACAAGAAGTATTCTTACAATTAATTAAATATCAAAGTAAAATAAAGCCGGTAATTTCTGGCAGAACGTATTTATTAAAATCTCTACAAAGAGAAATTCTTAGAAAGAAAAAGAAAGATAATAGATACACTTTGCAAGAAGAGTTTGACGAAAGCCAGTCTTTTGCCATCTCACTTTCAACAGAAATGAAGCTAATCGAAAACCAGTTAACAGAGCACAAACGGAAACTGTTAAAAGCTACATTCGATAAATTGCCTACCAAACAGCGCGAAGCAATTATGCTGTACTACTACGAGGGTTTTACTTACGAAGAAATTTCTCACATTATGGGAATTAAACTGGTAAAGTCTGCTCGTAAACTTATATATAAAGCCATTTCTTCTATAAAGTCGGCATTACAGGGCGAACACATAGACCTTATGTTACCTCTATTAATTGCAGCTTTTTTATCGCTGAATTTATAGCAGAAAAAAAAATTAAAAAATTTTTGAGAAAAAGGGGGGCATCTAAAAACGGCCTTCCTCTTTAGCTACAGAAGAAAAGGGAAATCCCCTTTCTCTCATTGAATAACAAGTACTTCTGTAGCTGAAGAAAAGTAAATATGAATTATAAAAATTATAATCTAGAAGACTTTTTAAAAGATGAGTTTTTCATCAAATGGGTGCGAGAACCTAATCAGGATAGTGATCGGTTCTGGCAGCAGTGGATTGCCAATAATCCACAAAAGAAACAAGAAGTACTTGAAGCCTCCCAAATTATTAAATCACTCAGGTACGAACATGAGTACCAACTTGAAGAAGCTGCACGAAACGAAATAATTAGTAACATTCTTGGCAATGTAAGACAAATCCAAAAAGAACAGGTTCAACAAAGTACTTTCAACTATACAAGAGTGGCAGCAGCCATTACTTTACTGCTCGTTTCAGGCTTGTTATTTTGGTTTATCAATAACTATAATGATGGAAATTCGCCAGAAACAAAACTTTCTGAGCAGTATATAACAAAGAGCACCATTGCAGGGCAGCGATTAACCATTACACTTTCTGATGGTAGTAAAATAAAACTGAATACCAATACAGAAATCTCTTTTCCAGAAAAGTTTAGCGATTCTATAAGATTGGTAAAAGTATTAAAAGGCGAAGTGTTTTTTGAAGTAACCAAAAATAAACACAAGCCATTTGTGGTACAGACTGGAGATATAAAAACTAGGGTACTAGGCACCTCATTTAATGTAAATTATAGTAAAACGGCACAGCAATTAAATGTGGCACTTGTTACAGGCAAGGTACAAGTGATTAGAGGCGATAGTATCCATCATTTAGTACCTTCTGAGATGATTCACTTTGAAGATGAATCAGTGGTGAAAAGCAACTTTGATCCATTGCCGATTACAGGCTGGAAAGATGGAATTCTGGTATTCGAAAAAGTAACTTTTATAGAAGCAATAGCGCGATTAGAAGAGTGGTATGGTGTATCAATAGAATATACCAAGCACAACGATGGCATATATAGTGGAGTGTTTGAAAACGAAAGTTTAGAAAATGTACTAGAAGGCTTAGGCTTTACTACAGACTTTAATTACGAACTAAAAAACAAAAAAGTAATCCTCAAATAATATGGAAATGTACAATAACACAAGCTAGTAGAGCAACAAAAAAAACTCCGGAATATCGGACACAATGGGGATTGTAAGATACGATACTACCGGAGCAGCATTTTGGCTTATTTTTTTACCAAAACATTTAAAAATATGAAATTGAAAATTATACGACAACTTTTCATTATGTCGAAATACTTTCTTTATGTTTTTTTTATACAGGCTTTCTTTTCCAGTATGCTACTGGCCAATGAAGGTATGTCTCAACAAAGCATTCACAAAATAAAGCTAAGCATAGCTTTTGAAGACCAAAACATGGGAGAGGTCTTCGAAACGCTGCACGATAAAACAGGTTTTTATTTTACCTATAACCATAATGAGTTTAATGAAAACTTAACAGTTTCCAACAGTTTTAGAGATGAGTCATTGGGGGAAATTCTAGGCTATTTTTCTCAAAAAATGAATCTGGCATTTAAGCGGATTAATAATAATATCTATGTAAAATCTGTAAGAAAATCTTCTGAAAAAGTGGTGGAAGAAGAAATCATTCCCATTCAGAATGTAATTACAGGACAAGTTTTTTCAGCAGAAGATAGTGAGCCGCTACCGGGTGTGAGTATTTTAATTAAAGGAACATCATCTGGAACTACCACAGACATAGATGGTAAATATTCTTTAAATGTGACGAACGATGCTGTTTTGCAGTTTAGTTATATCGGCTACGAAACACAGGAAGTAACAGTTGGTACGCAAACTTCCATTAATATTTCTATGGAGCCTGACATGGAACAGTTGGAAGAAGTTGTAGTAATTGGTTACGGCACAGCTCAGAAAAAAAATGTGATTGGAGCAGTTGATAAAATTGAATCAAAATCATTAGAAGGCAGAGCTGCTGGTACACTAAGCGAAGCATTACAGGGTACATCTGCTAATTTAATTATACAACAGCCAAATTCAGAACCGGGAGCAGGAGTAAATATCAATATCAGAGGTATAAGTACCATGAATAATAACTCACCACTAGTAGTTATCGATGGACTTATTGGTGGCGATATGTCGTTACTCAATCCAGCAGATATTGAAAGTATCTCTATTTTGAAAGATGCAGGTAGTGCTGCTATTTATGGTTCAAGATCGGCAAATGGTGTAATTCTTATTACTACCAAAAAAGGAAAGAAAAACACCAAGCCCACAGTTTCTTTCCAAAGTCAGGTTGGTGTGAACTCACCGCAGTTGTTGTACGAACCGGTAAAAGGATACGAAAATGCCATACTTAGAAATCAGGCTTTGGTAAATGGTGGATCAGCGCCAATTTATTCACCTGATGAAATTAGGCAAATGTATGAGCAGGGAGATAATGAATGGTTCTTAGAGTCTATCTTAAAAGATGCGCTACGCCAAAGCTACAATGTAAGCATTACAGGTGGTAATGAGAGTACGACTTACATGGTTTCTGGTGGTTACTTAGATCAGGAGAGTAATTTCGTAGGAGCAGATTATGGATTTAAGCGCTATAACCTCAGAATGAACATGACCAATGAAATTGGTCGCTTAAAGTTGACTTCTATACTTGCTTATACTCGATCAGGAATTAAAACACATACTTCTCAAACAGGTACACTTATCGTAGATGCAGGTAGAATTCCTCCGTATTATTTCTACTCAATGAAAGAGGATGGAAAGTACCTCACAAACGACGTATTAACCGAGTTTAACCCATTGGGTATTCTAGAAAAAGGAGGTTTAAGAGAGTCTGACAACGATAATATTTTCGGTAACCTAAGTGCCGAATTTAAAATAATAGATGGCTTAAAAATTAGAGGTGTTTTTGGTGGAGATTTAAAAGCTAACCACACACTTATGAAGGTAAAGCAAGTAGACTATTATTCTTCTGTAAGCGCGACTTCACCAAGTAGTACTTCGGGTTCAGATAGAAGCACGCATGACGACAATGAGAAAATCCTGAATCTGAATACTCAGTTAATGTTGGATTATGATAATTACATTGGTAATGATCATCACATTGGTGGATTAATAGGTGTTTCAAATGAGTCTTACACCAGAGAAAGTAATGGAATTAGACTGAAGTATACCGACCCAGACTTAAACACGCCAATTACAGAAACAGTAATAGAAACTGGTACTTATGCTACTCCACAAGGTACTACAGAAAGTAGTTTGTACTCCATGTTTGGTCGCGCTAACTATTCATTTAGAGATAAATACTTAATAGAGTTTAGCTTTAGGTACGATGGTTCTTCTAAGTTTAGTAAAGATAACCGTTGGGGATTTTTCCCTTCTGCCTCTGCCAGTTGGAGACTTACAGAAGAGAATTTTATGTCGGGTTATAGAGAGCGTGTGGGTAATTTGAAATTAAGAGGATCTTATGGAATCTTGGGTAATCAAAACGTAGCAGATTATCAATATCAAACTACATATAATATCTTCACCAATGCCTATGGCTTTAATAATGGAGCTGTTGCTGGTACTAGTTTTACTTTTGCTAATGAAGACTTGCGTTGGGAAAAATCAGCTACGTTCAATGCAGGTATAGATGCTACATTTCTGGATGATAAGTTAACAGTTACGCTAGATTACTTTAATAAACTCACTTCAGATATTCTTATACCTCCGGCTGTTCCGGGAACTTACGGTGGTGCTGTTCCTAATTACAATGCAGGTAAGATGCGTAACCAAGGTTGGGAAGCTACTTTAGGTTATCGTACAATGGGAGAGGTTGTCGATCATTCATTCAGTTTTAACATAGGTGATTCTTGGAATGAGGTAGTCTATTTTGAAGGTGGAGAACAGATTAATTCTTCCGATCAGATGCAGCGCATCATTAGAGAGGGATTGCCTTTTAACTCTTATTTGGGTTACAAAAGAGATGGATATTTCCAAAATATGGAAGAAGTGCAAAATGGAGCCAAGCCAATTGGCAGTACTGTTTCTCCTGGAGACATCCGATACAACGATAAAAATAATGATGGTGTAATAGACGATCAAGACAGGTTTATTCTAGGGAATGCATTTCCGAGATATACCTTTGGTTTCAGATACGAAATGGCTTGGAAAAACCTAGACTTCAGTTTCTTGCTACAAGGTGTAGGACAGAGAAAGATGTTTTTACGTGGAGAGTTGGTTGAGCCTTTCCATTCTAATTACTCTTATACCATGTATACCAACCAGCTCGATTTTTGGACTCCGATTAATCCAGATGCAGAATATCCAAGACTGGCTGCACCGGGTTCGGCTTCAAATTCTAACAACTACGGAAAAAGCTCAGACCTTTACCTATTTGATGCATCATACATCCGCCTTAAAAATATTCAGTTGGGTTACACATTCCCCACACCTTGGATGGATAAAATCGGTGTAAAATCTTTGAGATTCTATGTAAATGCGCAAAACCTATTTACACTTTCTAACATCACTTTTATCGATCCTGAATCTACTGAGTTTGACGGCAATATGAGTAGTGGAGGAGCAAACAGTGGTAGAAGCTATCCTACACTGAGATATTATGGATGTGGATTAAATGTGAATTTTTAGTAAAGGTCGAACAACAAACATTGAATAATATGAAAAGGATATTTTTAAATTATAAAATGGTCTTGATCGCCCTGCTGTTTGCTACAGCCTGTAATGATCTCGATCTGGCGCCAACTAACAAGTTTACAGAAGAAAACTACTGGACTTCTACAGACAAGGCAGAAACAGTGTTGAACACCGCCTACATGGATATGACCAGAAGCAATTATTTCTTCTTTAATGAAGCACTTTCGGACAATGCATATATGGGCAGGGGAGATAGCGATAATGTAAAAACGATCTCTTCTGGGCAGCAAGACCCGGCAACCTCGCGCTTCGGTGGTGAGTGGAATATGCATTATGCCGGAATAAAAACTTGTAATGTATTTCTTCAGAATGTAGATCGAGTTCCAGATATAGAAGAATCACATTTAGCGAGGTTAAAAGCAGAATGTAGATTTATTAGAGCTTTCCATTACTTTCAGTTAACTACTTGGTTTGGTGATGTGCCTTTATTTGCAGAAGACATCTCTCTAGAAGATTCCAAAACAATTGGCAGAACTTCACATAGCGAAGTAGTAGATTTTGTATTAACAGAACTAGAAGAAAGTGCAGCTGCTTTGCCTACCAACAATGAATATGCAGATACAGAAAGAGGAAGAATTACGAAAGGTGCGGCAATCGCTTTAATGGCGAGAATACATCTTTATGAAAGTAACTGGCAACAAGTTGTAGCAACTACAGAACAGTTGATGAATGACAACACCAATGGTACTTACGAATTGTTTTCTTCGTACAATGGTATTTTTCAGCCAGAAAACGAATACAATAGCGAAGTAATTCTCGACCATCAATATGTGCCTGTTTACCGTACATACAGTGCTTTGTTCGATTTGGCACCGCTTTCTGTTGGAGCAAGAGTAAACACGATGGCACCCACACAAGAGTTGGTGGATAATTACATCATGATGAATGGCAAAGCGATCGATGAAGATGGTTCTGGTTACGATGAAGCTGACCCTTACTCAAATAGAGATCCGCGACTTTCAAGCACAGTTGTTTACAATATGTTTGAGTGGGAAAAAGCAGATGGCAGTACACAAACTATTTACATAGAACCGGGTTCTGCACCAGATGAAAATGCAGCTAGAGATGAGTATGAGCCGGGCGGCAATTCTACATCGACAGGTTATTATCTTAGAAAGTATTACGATCCAACATCGCAAGTAAACTTTCAGTCTGGTTTAAACTTAATTCTTATTCGCTATGCAGATGTATTGCTGATGTATGCCGAAGCAAAGAATGAGATGAATGAAATGTCTGAAACGGTTTGGAATACCACCATTAGAGCCTTAAGAGAAAGAGCCGGTTTTACAGATGCCGGTGCGCTTACTTTCAATAGCGCTTGGTCACAAGATGATTTAAGAGAGATTATTCGCAACGAAAGACGCTCAGAACTGGCAATGGAAGGTTTGAGAATATTCGATATTCTCCGCTGGAAAACTGCCGAAGATGTTTTAAACGGCTATCCGCATGGAGCTAAGTTTGGCGAAGAAGGGACAGACAATGGATATATCCGTCTAGAGCAGCGAGTGTTCGACTCGAATAAACACTACCTATGGCCAATACCAAGGGCAGAGCGAGATCTTAATCCTAACCTTGGGCAAAACCCTGGCTGGGGCAGCTAATCTCTTAAACAGTCTGATTCATCAGGCGGCATTTTCAAACTTATTCTGTATTTAAAATTGATATTAAAATGAAATCGATTATATATAAAATTTTAGCATTTGCATTCGCAATAGGGCTGGTGGGTTGTAAAGAAGATGAACTCGACCATCTAAATGTTACAGCAGTTCAAAATCTTTATGCACCAGAAGACAGCAAATATGTTCAACTGCAAAGTTCAAGCTCGGCAAGTGTGCTTTTCGAATGGGAACTTGCCAAAGCAGAAGATGGTGGATTGGTTATGTACGAAGTAGCTTTTGATGTGGAAGGTGGAGATTTTTCTAATCCTATCTACAAACTGGCTTCAGATAATAATGGTGCTTTAAACAGAGCGACCATTACACACAAAACCTTAAACCAAATTGCAGCTCTTGCAGGTATAGAATCTGCCGCAACTGGCAAAATCCAATGGACAATCATTTCTTCTAAAGGGATTAACGAAATGCCCTCAGACTTAAAAAGAGTATTGGAACTAACCAGATTGGCAGGTTTTGCAGATGTACCAGTAGATGTATTTATTACAGGAGAAGCTTCTGAAAATGGAGACGATTTGGCTAGTGCCATCAAAATGAAATCTACAGCAACTGGTGAGTTTGAAGTTTACACGCAACTTACAGCAGGACAATCTTATTATTTTGTAGATCGTACCTCAGGAACTCCACGCACTTTTTACATCGATGGTGAAGTAGTAAAAGAAGACGGAACTTCAACAATGGGCGAAACAGCCGTGTATAAAATTAATCTTGATTTTAACACTGGTGCGGCAGATTACACTCTAGTAAAAAATATAGAATTATTCTTCTCTCCGAATAATGTTTACCTCTTCGAAATTCCATATGTAGGTAACGGTATGTGGATGGTAGAAGACCAAGCAATCGAATTTAAACAAGAAAGTTGGGGTAGAGATGAGCGCTACAAGTTTAGAATGACTGTAGACAATGGCAATGGTGATGAGTATATTTGGTGGGGAAGCCAAAACGCAGATAACTCTCGCCCGAACGATACTACTCCAGATTCTTTCTATTATTTATATGAGGCACCATCCGACCAATGGAGCTATACTTTCAAGTTTAGCGAAACAGTAGATATGACCTATAGCGATGTCATTCTCTACTTCCAAGCAGATAATGAATATACCCATGAGATTATAAAGAAATCTGATATGGAATAGATCATAATAAATACAGCATAACTCCTCGATCTTTAAATGAGAGGAGTTATGCTAAACAAAATAATCAATTGAATAATAAAAAATTCACCATAATAAAATATGAAATACTCCTTAAATACAATATTAATACTCTTGTTATTAAGTGTTTATGCTTGCGATGACCCGGATGATGTTTCTTTCGAAGAAGAAACGAGAGAGATAGATTGGCAAACCGCAGCTGATAGTTCAAGTAATGCATTGGTTGATAATTTCTGGAATAGTTCAGACAAATATTTTAATTATGGTAATACAGGAAATACCGATTTTCATTATTGGCCACAAGCACATGCGCTCGATGTTTTAATTGATGCTTACTTACGCACTGGCGATAGTTTTTACAAAGGATATATAGACCAATGGTACGAAGGTGTACCAGTAAAAAATGGAGGTAATTTCATTAATGATTTTTATGACGACATGGAGTGGAATGGCTTGGCAATGCTAAGAGCGTATGAAGTAACTGGCGACAATAAATTTAAAGAGGGTACAGACCAAGTTTGGGAAGATATAAAAATGGGATGGAATGAAACCGCCGGTGGTGGTATAGCTTGGCAAAAAAATATGTTGCAATACAAAAATACACCTGCCAATGCGCCAGCAAGTATTTTAGCATCAAGGTTATATAATCAATTTGGTAATGAGGCAGACAAAGAATGGGCTTTAAAGATTTACGATTGGTTAAAAAGTAACTTGTTTGATGCAGGTACAGGTTTCGTATACGATGGCATGAACCGCAATAGCGACATGGCTAAAGACAATTGGGAGTTTACCTACAACCAAGGTGTCTTTATCGGTGCTGCACTAGAGTTATATAACATCACCAATGAGGCGGTTTATTTGAATGATGCGATTAAAGCGGCTGACTATGCACTCAATGTTCACACCAACTCAACCGATAGAGTTTTAAAAGATGAAGGCAGTGGTGATGGCGGACTTTTCAAAGGAATTTTTATCAGATACTTTACCCAGTTAATTCTACATCCAGACCTAGCGGAAGGGACAAAGAAGCGTTACGTAAACTTTTTGTACCACAATGCAGAAACGCTATGGTTAGATGGTACCAATCGAAATGGGGTATTGTTTGGTACTTACTGGGCAACACAACCGGGCAGCTCTGTAGACCTAACTGTGGAGACCAGTGGAGCGATGCTAATAGAAGCCGCAGCCTTATTAGAAGATGAAGGACTAAATGTAGACTAATTAAAATCTAATCATCAAAACATTTGCAAAATCATGGACAGAAGATCATTTATACAAGGATCTGCGCTAGCTAGTGCTGGCTTAATGTTTAATAATCAATACTCATGGGCTTTAAATTCAGGTTTTCCGGAGGTAAGAGTGCCTAAGTCAGAAAGAAATTTTAGTAGTAAATCAGTTGAAGCTGCCATCAAAGAGTTTAGTAACAATGTGAAAAATAAAGAACTCACTTGGTTATTCAACAACTGTTTTCCTAACACTTTAGACACTACTGTTACTCATAAAATTGAAAAAGGCAAACCAGATACTTATGTAATTACTGGAGATATTGATGCCATGTGGTTAAGAGATAGCAGTGCACAAGTTTGGCCTTATCTTAATTTTATAAAAGACGATGAACCACTTCGTAATTTAATTGCAGGAGTAATTAACCGCCAAACGAAATGCATTTTAAAAGATGCCTATGCGAATGCTTTTTACGATGATCCCGACAAGGTAGGAGAGTGGGCAACCGACCACACAGATATGAAACCGGGTGTGCATGAAAGAAAATGGGAAATAGACTCACTGTGTTATCCGATCAGGCTTGCCTACCACTATTGGAAAACAACGGGCGATACAAGTCCATTCGATAATAAATGGCAAAGTGCGATTAAAGTCATCTTAAATGTTTTTAAAGAGCAACAGCGCAAAGATGATTTAGGACCTTATAAATTTGAGAGAACTACACCATTTGCAACAGATACATTGCCAATGCATGGTTATGGTTATCCGGTAAAGCCAGTTGGTTTAATTTGCTCAGCATTTAGACCGAGCGATGATGCCACGGTGTATTCATTTCTAATTCCATCTAACTTTTTTGCAGTAGTTAGTTTAAGGCAAGCTGAAGAAATGTTGATAAAAATTGCTGATGATAAAAAAACAGTAGCATCTTTAACCGCTTTGGCAAACGAAGTAGAACAGGCTTTAAAAGAACATGCAATTATTACACATCCAACCTTTGGCGATGTGTATGCCTTCGAAGTAAATGGTTTTGGCAGTTATAACCTGATGGATGATGCGAATATTCCAAGTTTGTTGTCTTTGCCATACCTAGGTGCTTTGCCTAAAGATGATAAGGTTTATTTAAATACCCGAAACTTTATTTTATCAGAAGAAAACCCATTTTACTTTAAAGGAAAAGCAGCAGCGGGTATAGGTGGCCCTCATGTGGGGCAAGATATGATTTGGCCCATGAGCATTATAATGAGAGGTCTTACCAGTGCAGATAAAAAAGAAGTTAAGCAATGTATCGACTTGTTGATAAAAACTCATGGAGATACTGGCTTTATGCACGAATCTTTCCACAAAGATGACCCTAAAAACTTCTCAAGATCTTGGTTTGCTTGGGCAAATACACTATTTGGCGAATTACTCTGGAAAACTTATAAAACCACTCCAGAGCTGCTCACATAAGGCTTTTTAAAAATTTCTAAAAAAAAGCATAAAAAACATGGGAAAAATATTCCCATGCTCTCTCTTACATATAAAGTACAATTAAACTGTATTTTTTGAAAGCTGAAAATGGAAAAATACTTATCTCTGATTTATATCAAATTCTTGAACATTTTTAATAACCAACTCGCCCTAGTATTAGGGCTATCTTTGATCATTTCCGGAACTGGGTGTAGCCCAAAAAGAGCTGATAGTGCGAGTCGCTCTAAATACATCAATTGGGTGAACCCTTTTCTCGGAACAGCACCACTTACAGATACCACTTTAATTGGCTATACACCTCCACCGGGTTGGAGAGTTTGGGCTGGTTTGGTATATCCCGGTACTTCAATGCCGAATGCCATGGTGCAATTAAGTCCGATCACAGAATTTGGCTCTGGTGCGGGTTATGAGTATGAAGACACAACAATTGAGGCATTTACCCATACCAATAAAGGTCACTGGAATTTATGCCACATCCCGGTGTTACCGATTATCGGCAACCTTGAGTACGACGAACTAAAATCTAGATTTAGTCATGAGTCTGAAAAGGCGATGCCCGGTTATTATCAGGTAATGCTGCAAGATTTCAACATCAATGTTGAGCTTACTTCTACTTTAAGATGCGGTTATCATAGATATCAATATCCAGAAAATGAATCACCTACTGTGGTTTTTAAACTGGCACAATCAAACGAAAGAGTTAAAAATTGGCATCTCGATCAAGTAGACCATAATGTGGTGTCGGGTTTTCAAGATACGGGCAGTAGGGTGCATTTCTACGCCGTATTTAACAAAACCATTTCCCAAGTGGATCAGCGCTTAAAGTCTGGTTCAGAATACTCAAGACTGTACTTTAGTGCGGAAGATAACACCCCATTAGAGATGAAAATTGGACTTTCTTTTGTAAGTGTTGAGAATGCCAAAATGAACCTTGAGAAAGAAATTAATGAGCAGTCTTTCGAGCAGATTAAAGAGCAAGCGGCACAAACATGGGAATCTCATCTTTCTAAAGTGGCTGTACAAGGTGGAACAGATAGAGAGAAACAATTATTCTATTCATCTTTATATCGCTCCTTTTTATGGCCAGCTTTGCGCAGCGATGTAAACGGAGAATTTACTGATGCAAAAGGTGAAGTTACCAGAGCAGATTTCAATTACTATGTGCGCCCTTCTTTTTGGGATACTTACAGAAACAAACTGGTTTTGTTAAGCATGTTTTCTCCGGAGGTTTCTAATGATGTAATTGCTTCGTTGATTGATGTTGGAGAAAAAACGGGTTTTATTCCCACCTTCTTTCATGGCGACCATGCGGCAGCTTACATTTCTGGTTCCTATTTACGTGGATTGAAAGATTACGACATCAAAAAAGCCTACGACTTACTTTTAAGAAATGCCAATATTGAAGGTGGAACCAGACCACATATCACCGAATACATTGAGAAGGGATATATTTCTACTCCTTCGGTTGAAAAGCCCCATGTCGAAAGTAAAGCCAAGGCAGGAGTTACTAAAACACTCGAATATGCTTATGATGATTACGCAGTAGCTTTATTAGCCAAATCTTTAGGCGATGCAGAGAATTATGAAACCATGATGCAGCGTTCGCAGAATTATAAAAATCTGTTCGATGCCAATTCTGGTTTTATGAAGGGGAAATTAGAAGATGGTTCTTGGGTAAAAAACTTTAATCCAGAATATCCATACTACGAATATATGTATCGCGAAGCCAATGCATGGCAATCTACATTTTTTGCACCTCACGATACCGAAGGTTTAATCGCTTTGTATGGAGATAATGCCAGAGTAGAAAAGAAACTGGATTCGCTCTTCACCATTCCGTGGAATAGTAAATACATTGCCAGAAATGTATCGGGTTTTATGGGGCAATACTGCCAAGGCAATCAGCCAGACCATGGTTTCCCTTATTTGTATTACTATTTGGACAAGCAAGAAAAAACGCAGGAGATTTTAGATAAACTGCTTTCAGATTATTACGGCATAGACGAATACGGGCTAGCACTCAGTGGTATGGATGATGCAGGAGAAATGTCTGCTTGGTATGTATTTAATGCGATGGGATTTTATCCCTATTCGCCAGCAGATGCAGAATATTTGGTAACAATTCCATTATTTGATGAAGTAACCGTGAGCATGCCGGGAGCAAAGCTATTTACCATAGAAAAGCATAACAAGGGTAAAAAGATTGAAACGATATTAATAGATCAGCAGGAAGTACAAGACTATAAATTACAGCACGATCAACTAGTAAAAGGAGGCAAAATGGTGATCAACTAAAAACCATTAAGTTTTAACCTGTGATAATTTATTTCAGCGCTTATTTTAGGGAAAATCATTGGTTTTAACTTAAAATTTAAGAATGGGAGAAATAATTACATTGCTTTTGCTACTTCTAATATTGACCAGCTTTTTTACCTTCATATATTATGTGCCATTAAATATATGGTCACAATCAATTAGTGCAGGCGTTTATGTGAGTCTTTTTAAAATAATTAAGATGAGAGCTGCTAGAGTTCCTGCTCGAATTATTGTAGATAGCTTGATAAGTGCACGCAAGTCGGGTATTAAACTATCTGTAGATAGGCTATCAGATCATTTTTTGGCAGGAGGACATGTTCCTAGCGTCATCAAAGCTTTAATTTCAGCTAAAAATATGAATATGGCTTTAAGTTTTGATGAAGCAGCTAAAATAGATTTAGCAGGTGTTGATGCATTTTATCTTGCTTCATTATCTAAGCCAGATAGATTATTTGATATTGATAGTATAATTGAATTAGTAGAGGGGCAGAAATATATATGGGTTAATATCAATTATAGAATAATGTTTAATTCAATTAAGATAGAAAATCTAACAAAAGCACAAATAATTAATAATAGGATCTCAGAAATATGTCTAGATGAATTGAATAGTTTCGATGACATTGAGGTATTAAAAAGAAAGCCTTCTTTGCTTTCTGGTAGAATTAGTCAAAAGCTTATTACCAATGATATTTCTGCAAATGTTTATGAAATCAAAACAACAAAGTTGATTGAAATATCAGAGAATACAGTGAGAGAGATGGGTTTTGAAAAAGAGTTTGACAAGGAAAATAATAAAATCGATTTAGATAATTCTTTGAATTTAAAGGTCGGAGATGTTGGTAAAATATGGCTTCAAAGTTCAAATGAATCAGCTTTTGCTGTTATTAATAGAAATCATTGTAAAGTGTTTTTAGAACCAAGGTTAAAAGAAAAAATGAAGGTAAAAGTGAAAAATATTTACGAGGGAGAAGTATATGTAGACATCATCGAAGACTAATTAACTATTAAAAATATAATTCTACAGCTAATTTTTTACTATGAAGTTGTCAAGTTTGGCAACTTCTTTCATTCAAACCTAAACCGATGAAAGTCAAACTTCTCCTTACTTTTTTGCTATCTATTTTTTGTACTAGTCAATGGGCAAATGCTCAGCGAAATACAAATTACATTACCAATCAAGAACCTTTACTTGCTCAGCCATTTACCCCTTTGCCCATCGGTGCTATAAAACCAGAAGGCATGCTGCTAGAAATGATCAAGATTCAAAGAGATGGATTAACCGGCAATTTGGATAGTGTGTACGAACTGGTTTGTGGAGATAACAATGGTTGGCTTGGTGGTACAGGAGATGGATGGGAGCGAGGACCATATTGGTTAGATGGCTTAGTTCCAGTAGCCTATTTGTTAGATGATGAAGCGCTAAAAGCAAAAGCACAAAAGTGGATTGAGTGGAGCATAGCCAATCAAAAAGAAAACGGCTACTTTGGTCCATTGCCTTTAGAAGAAGGTTATGCGCATATTCCCGGCACGCAACAGGATAATAGAGAAGACTGGTGGCCAAAAATGGTAATGCTCAAAGTGTTACAGCAATATTATTCGGCAACAGAAGACAAGCGAGTAATTGAGCTGATGACCAAGTACTTTAAATACCAACTCGAAACCTTACCAACCTATCCTCTAGGGCACTGGACTTTTTGGGGCAATCGCCGTGGAGCAGACAACTTAGCCATTGTTTATTGGCTGTATAACATCACAGGAGATAAGTTTTTGCTAGACCTTGGCGAACTTATACACAAACAAACCTACGACTGGGCAGGAGTTTTTACAGATAATACCTTTAAGCAGTTTAATCCTTATCCGCATAACCATTGTGTAAATGTGGCACAAGGTATTAAAGCACCAGTTATCTATTATCAACAAAGTAAAGATGAGAAGTTTAAAGAGTCTGTTCGTATCGGATTAGAAACCATCAAGCAAACACATGGTTTTGTAAATGGCATGTATGGTGGCGATGAGAGAATGCACGGCAACGATCCAACTCAGGGTTCAGAGTTATGTTCGGCAGTAGAGTTAATGTATTCTTTCGAAAGCATATTGCCAGTTACCGGAGAGGTTTACTATGCCGATTATCTGGAAAAGATTGCCTACAATGTTTTGCCAACGCAACACAATGAAGATTTTACCAGAAAGCAATATTTCCAACAGGCAAATCAGGTAATGATTAGAGATGAGGAACATAACTTTTTCGACAATGAGCATCACCGATTGGTTTACGGAACCACTTCCGGTTATCCATGTTGTGTAACCAATATGCACCAAGGTTGGCCTAAGTTTATTCAAAGTTTATGGTATGCGACCAACACCAATGGTTTAGCAGCTATGGTTTACGGGCCTTCTACCGTAACAGCCAAAGTGGCTAATGGAAAAGAGGTGACGATTAAAGAGGAAACCAATTATCCTTTTAATGAAAACATCCATTTTACAGTAGAAAAATCTAAGAATGTAAAATTTCCATTTAGCCTGAGAATTCCAGAATGGTGTAAAAATCCGGTAGTAAAAGTGAATGGTGCAGTGCAAGAAGTTACTGTAAACAATGGCATTGTAGTCTTAGACCGAGTTTGGAAAAGCAAAGATGAAGTAACGCTAGAATTACCGATGTAACTGCAATTTTCAAGATGGTACGAAAACTCATTAGGTATCGAACGAGGTCCATTGGTATATGCTTTAAAAGTGGAAGAAGATTGGAAAGAGAAAAAGAAAGAAGGCTGGGGTTACGAAGATTCATTCTGGGAAGTAACACCTACCAGCAAATGGAATATCGGTTTACCGAACAATATTGATAAGCATACTTTCACTGTAGAACAAAAAGAAGAGGTAGCACTCATGCCTTGGAATTTGCAAAATGCACCCATCACCATAAAAACAACAGGTAGAGAATTTCCACTTTGGAAAATTTACAATGGTTCAGCAGGTAAAATTCCAGTAGGTTGGGGATGGCACGAACTAGGTAAAGAGGAAATTGAAATTGAGCTAATTCCTTATGGATGCACCACATTGAGAGTCGCTGAATTTCCGGCTTATAGGTAAAAATCTTTTTGACAATTAGACCAAAAGCGATGTGAAGAAAAATTTCTTCCATCGCTTTTTTTGCATTTGTGCAATGTTATAAAGGGTTTCAATATTATTTAGGATTTCGTCATTAACAATTTTAATACTCTCATGTTATTGCTGTATATACTAGCACGAATCTTCTTTAGAAGATAATATTTATTTGAAACCAGCAATCACATGAAAAACATTTTAGTCGCCATATTTATGGCAACCATATTATTTTCTTGTAGTAAAAGTGTAAATACACTAAAAGAAAAGCAAGCAATAGCCAACTCAGAAAATGACACTGTACAAACAGCTATCGGAGAATTAATTCTTCCTCCTCCCTATAAAACAGAATCAACAACCAAGCGCCATGCGATGACTGAGCTTGAAGATGTAGAAAATCTAAAAGTGCCAGAAGGTTTTAAGCTAACAAAATTTGCAGGTGATCTTAAAAATCCAAGATGGACTTATGTGGCTCCTAATGGAGATTATTTTGTATCAGAATCCAATACAGTTTTTAGTAAAAATAGAATCACTTTGTTAAGAGATGCAGATGGTGATGGAGAAGTGGATATGAGAGAAACGTTTTTGGAAGACCTCAATAAACCATTTGGGATGCTCATTATCGGAAATACATTTTATGTAGCCAATACAGATGGTTTGTATAAATATCCCTATCAAGAAGGGCAAACATCACTAAAAGGAGTAGAAGGAGAGAAGATAGTGGAATTACCTGCTGGTGGTTATAACAACCACTGGACAAGAAATATCATCACCAACGAAGCCCAAGACAAAATCTACATTTCGGTAGGTTCTGCGAGTAATGTAGCAGAACACGGAATGGATGAAGAGAAAAGAAGAGCTAACATTTTAGTAGTTGATTTGGATGGTGGAAATGAAAAAGTTTATGCCAGTGGTTTAAGAAATCCAGTTGGCATGGATTGGAATCCGGCAAATGGTGAATTGTGGACAGCAGTAAACGAAAGAGATAAGCTTGGAGACAATCTGGTCCCAGATTATGTAACCAGTGTGAAAGAAGGTGGATTTTACGGTTGGCCATATTCATACTATGGACAAATTGAAGACCCGAGAATGGAAGGTAAAGGCAAGAAATTAGTAGAGCAAGCTATAATTCCTGATATTCCAGTAGGATCACATACAGCTTCTTTAGGTTTTACATTCTATGATCAAGATAAATTTCCAGAAAAGTATAGAAATGGTGCTTTTGTTGGGCAACATGGCTCGTGGAACAGAGCTGAATTTGCTGGATATAAAGTACTTTTTATTCCTTTTAAAGATGGGAAACCATCTGGAGAACCCGAAGATTTTTTATCAGGCTTTATAGCCGACAGAAGCAAGGCGAAAGTATATGGCAGACCGGTTTGTGTAGCAGTTACCCCTCAAGGTGATTTACTGGTGAACGATGATGCGGGAAATGTCATATGGAAAATCAGCTACGCTCAGGAAAATTAAATTTAAAAACAATCAACGTAAATGGGGGAGAAGCTGGACTTTGTCTAACTTCTCCTTTTATTTTTAAAGACTAAAGTTAAAAGCAGCCAAGAATTTATTGAAAATACTGGTGTTTTCATAAAATCCCATAAACTCTTCAGCTCCTGGACCAAAAGCAAAGGCTGGTACCATTACAGAAGAGTGACCACCGGTGCCAAAAGCACCTTTAATTCTGCCTTCTTTTAAATCTCCATCGATTATAGAAAAACCACCAGTTTCGTGGTCTGCGGTAATCACTACTAGGGTTTCACCATCTTGCTCGGCGAAATCCAACACTTTTCCGATAGTCTCATCAAAGTCCACCATTTCTTGTTTGATGTACTCAGCATCATTAAAATGCCCACCGTCGTCAATTTGGGAAGCTTCAACCATCAAGAAAAAGCCTTTTTCATTTTTGTTTAGTAATTCTATGGCTTTAAGGGCACCATCCGCCAAATCGTTACCTCTACCAGATTTTTTAGAAGGTAAATCTTTTGGTGCTAGAAAAGCGGCGATTTTACCTTCTTTTATATTTTTAACTTCTTCAATAGTTGCAGGAGTTTGGTAGCCTTGCTCAGCAAATTTTTCAAGCAAGTTTTGTCCATCTTCTCTTTGTGTAAAAAATTGATTTCCACCTCCAATCAATACATCTACATCACTGCTTACATAGTCAACTGCGATGGCTTCATGCATATTTCTATCTGGTTGATGAGCCACAAAACAAGCAGGAGTAGCGTCTGTAAGTGTACATGTTGCTATGAGTCCAGTGCTTAGGCCGTTTTCTTGAGCAATTTTTAAGATAGATTTTTGAGGAATGGTATCGGCATCTACACCAATTGCAGCATTATAAGTTTTTTTTCCGGTTGCATATGCAGTAGCTCCGGCTGCTGAGTCAGTAATATAACTACTTGCAGAATAAGTTTTTACTAAACCAATATGCTTGCATCTTTCCAGATTTAAGTGACCGTGTTTAGCCGTCATACCAGCGTAAACCTGAGTGAGTCCCATGCCATCACCAATCATAAAAATGATGTTTTTTATTTTAGGAAGCTCTTTAGATTGTATTTCTGTTTCAACAGGAGCAGGGCTGTGGCAATTGCTTAGTAAAAAGAGTGATAGAAGTATAATGAAGTATCTTTTCATTAGAGAAATATTTTGAATATGTTATTTAATTGAAGAAAAGCTCTAATTGATATTAGTAGGAGCTTTTCGTGTTTAACCTGATTAATTCCTTTAGTTTATGTAGTTTAGAATTGCTGCAAGTGTAGAAAAATTATGGGAATATGCCTGATAATTCAGTATGTACAGCAAAATTTATTTTGTAAGAGAACAGGTTTATGAATAATAATAGAAAATTGAAACGGAGTAGGGAGTACCCACTCCGTTTCGGTTTATCTGGTTAACCAGTAGTTTACCAACCTTCGTTTTGAGTTAAAACACCCAAACTTGCAGAAATTTCATCTGGAGGAATTGGCCATACGTGGTGTATTTCAGGATCGAACTGAGGTCTTGCTTCCCAAACTACTGTACCATCATGCGCATGTAATTCTTGGTTGTAAACTTCATCAGCATCACCCCATCTTACTAAGTCGAAGTGGCGGTCTGTCCACTCACCGGCAAGCTCACATCTTCTTTCGTGTTTTAAATCATCTAAAGTTGCTCCGCTTAATGCAGAAAGACCAGCGCGAGTTCTTACCATATTTAATGCTTCATCGCCATTTAAACCACTAGCAATTTGTGCTTCAGCTTTTATAAGTAAAATTTCAGCAAAACGCATTAATGGCACATTTAAATCAGTACTTGGCTTGTCTCCGTTTGGATTAACTCTATCTTGATCTGAGAATGGTTCTGTGTATTTACCAAACATGTAACCAGTCTCGTTGTTAGAAGTTTGGTACCAAGTAAACTCTTCACCGAAATAAGTAAATACAGTTCCATCTTTAAATACGGTAATATCTCTACGAACATCACCTTCTTCGTATTCGTCGTACAATTCTTTAGTGGGTTGGAAATATCCCCAGCCATTGTAAAGTCCCCAGCCTTTGTTTTCGAACATAACACCCGGTAAAATACTACCAGTTAAAGTACTAGAAACTACCGACCAGATATATTCTGAACCCCAGTTATTCGCAGAAGAGAATACTGCTTTATAATCTTCTGAAGGAGAATCTGTATCGATTAATGCATGTTCGCCTGAGTTAATCACTTTATCAGCAGCTTCTATTGCCAAAGCATATTTAGAAGCATCGTATTGCGCCCAGTAAAGATAGGTTTTTGCCATAAAAGCATAAGCAGCCGTTTTATGTGCTCTACCCATGTTTTCGCTTGAATATTCGCTAAAGTAAGGTAATAATTCAGCAGCTTTTTCGAATTCGCTAATGATGTATTCGTAGTTTACTTCTACGCTTTCTGCTCTTGCTACATTATAATCGCTTAAGTCTTCTCTATCTACAATTGGTATACCTGCATTTTGGTCACCAAAACGGTAAGCTAAGTCCAGATACATTAAACCAGAAAGAAAATAAGCTTCGCCCATGCTGCGCTCTTTTACCTCAGTGCTTACAACATCTTCGCCTAAATCAGCCACGTTTACAATTACCTCATTGGCTCTTTTAATTACTTTGTATTTTAAAGCCCAGATGTTTTTTGTATAACTCTCATTACCAGTGTTTATAAAGTTTTTGATATTATCTGGCTCAGATTTTACACGACCCGTTACCATATCGTCACTGGCATTAATGTACCAGAAGTAGCCTCTACCGTACATAATATCTTCTGTAAAAGGAGCATACATGGCATTTGCAGCAGCAACTACCTGATCTTCTGATTGCCAATAGTTGTCTGATGATGGAGCTCCATTTGGTTGAAGATCGAGAAAATCTTCACTACAAGAGCAAACTATAAAAAGCGTAAGTGATAAAAATATATATAATTTATTTTTCATTTCTTCTGTGATTTAATGTGAATTAAAACTGAACATTAAGACCAAGAATGTAGCTTCTTGATTGAGGGTACTGTCCTACATCTATACCTTTGTTGGTTACTGCATCTACTTCAGGGTCGAAACCTGTGTAATCAGTAAATGTAAGTAGGTTGGTTGCAGTAAAGTATACACGCAAACTGCTCATTCCTGCTTTTTCTATCGCAGATGATGGTATTGTATATCCTAATGTTAGGTTTTTCAATCTTAAATAAGAGGCATCTTCTATGTACCAGTCAGATACAGTACCGAAGTTGTTGTTTTCATCAGTTACTGATACTATTGGAATATCTGATCCAGTATTCGTTGGAGACCAAGCATCTTTAATGTCAGATAACATGTTGTAACCTTGTGTAGGCATTAAAGTACTGAGTTTTAAACCGTTGAAAAGGTTTACATTTTGCACTCCTTGGAAGAATAAGCTTAGGTCAAAACCTTTGTAAGCGAAGTTAGCATTTAAACCATAAGTAAATTCAGGGAAAGCATTTCCTTTAAATACTTTATCGTCATCATCTAATTCTCCATCGCCATTTTGATCAACAAATTTTAAATCACCTGCTTTTGCATAAGGCTGAACTAAGTTTCCATCAGGACCAGTGTAAGCGCTTACTTCATCATTAGATTGGAAGATACCATCAGTTTCGTATACATAGAAAGAATAAACCGGTTGACCTACTTGCGATCTGATTGGGTATAAAGTGTATCTTACATTATTGTCGTAAGTTTCATACTCAACATCACCCATTGCTACTACTTCATTTTTCACATGAGATAAGTTAGCATTGATGCTGAATTGAAAATCTGATTGCGATTGGTGGTTATAGCCTAAAGAGATTTCCCAACCTTTGTTTTTTACTTGCTTGTTGTTTGTCCAAGAGTTGTAATCTACACCAGCAGTACCTGGTAAAAGACCACCTCTAGCCAAAATATCGTGGGTATTTTTAAAGAAGTAATCAGCAGTTAAAGTGATTTTATCGTTGAAGAATGCTGCATCTATACCGATATCTGTTTGCTCAGTTGTCTCCCATTTCAGGTTTTGGCTTGCTAATTCATTAATGGCATAACCATAATAGCTGTAGTAGTCGCCAGACTCACCAAGTAAAGCTTGTGTTTTTTCCATTAATAATGAAAGTGGATAATTGCTCAAACTACCTAGATTACCAATTTTACCCCAGCCTGCTCTTAATTTTAAGAAACTGATCGCAGAGATATCTTGAATAAAGCTTTCGTTAGATAATTTCCAACCTACAGAAAGTGAAGGGAAAACACCTATGTGGTTGTTATCGCTAGAAGTTGCATCATATAATTTTGAAGTTCCATCACGTCTTACAATACCTGTGAAGAAGTATTTGTCATTATAGTCGTAGTTTACTCTACCTAGCCAAGAAGTTAAAGCATACTCATATTTACTACCATCAAAAGCAGTGATTTCAGAAGCATTGGCCATGTATCTGCTAGACTGGCTCTCATCCATAAAACCTCTACCAGTAATACTGTTGTATTCAGAAGTATTTTTCTGAGCAGTATAACCTACCATTAATTTTAAGCCATGCACATTATTGAATAGCTTTTCGTAAGTAAGTGTGTTTTCAGCTACCCACGACTGATCAACAGTAGTAGATTCGTATAATTCGTTGTAATCTGAAATTTTACCAATCTCTGGTACTTTAGAAGTAAATTGAGATTGCTGTGCTACTGTTCTGTTTAAACCGCCGTTAAACCTGAATTTTAAACCTTCTAAAATGTCATAATCAAGGAAGAAGTTACCAGAAAGGGTAGTAGTTGGTCTTTTATCGTCTAACCTGTTCAAATAAGCAACTGGATTAATTAAGTCACCATAAGAACCTGCATAAGTAGTATTATCACTAGGTACAACACCACCGTAAATTCCGTTTGCTTGGTCTTCCCAAACTACCGCACTTCTCGGATAGTAGATAGCAGAAATAAGCGCACCTGTATAACCAGAAGAAGTATTTACACCATAGTTACCATCTGTGTATTTCACCATGATGTTTTCACCAACTCTTAACTTATCTGATAAATTTAAAGAGCTGTTGAATCTTGCAGAGTAGATTTTAGAATAAGTATTCAAAAGTGTACCTTCTATTTTTCTGTGACCAACAGAAGCCATGTAAGTGCCTTTGTCGCTACCACCACTTACAGAAAGGTCGTAGTTTTGCATAGTACCGCTTCTGAAAATTTCGTCGATCCAGTCTGTTCTTGTTACAAAACCATAAGGGTTTAAATCTTCTTTTATATAGTCTCTACCATTGTAATCGTCAGCATAACCAGCATTGTCGAATGCAGTATTCATAACTTCTGCATACTCTCTTGCATCTAGAGATTCAAGTTTTTTCCAAGCTTGTTGGAAACCGCCATAAGCGTTAAAAGATACTTTTGGTTTACCAGCTTCTCCTTTTTTAGTTTCGATTAAGATTACACCAGCAGCAGCTCTTACACCATAGATAGCCGCAGCAGAAGCATCTTTTAGAACAGTCATTGTTTTGATGTCTGTTGGGTTCGGCACTGGCGCATTAGGTATTCCATCTACTACATAAAGCGGAGCCTCGTCGTTCATCGTACCAATACCTCTAATTCTAATAGTTGGGGTAGAAGTAGGATCACCACTATTATTTACTACAGTAACACCAGCAACAGTTCCTTGCAAAACACTCTCAACATTATTAATAGGTCTGTTATTGATCTCTTTTACGGCATCTACATTGGTAACTGCACCGGTAACATCTTCTTTATTAGAAGTACCATAACCAACAATTAATATTTCTTCAAGCTGATTTAAGTCTGTAGCAAGTGCGATATCGATGGTTGATCTCCCACCCACTTCTACTTCTTGCGTGGTAAAACCCACATAGCTAATTTGAAGAGTACCATCCTCAGGAGCGATTATTTTATAGTTACCATCAAAATCGGTAACAGTACCTTTTGTAGTTCCTTTAATAAGGATACTCGCACCCGGAATAGGCTCATTAGTTTGAGCATCCGTAACTTTACCGCTAATTGTAATATCTGCTACAGCAGCATCAATTACATTTAAATCAGCTTTAGCATCGTAGCTCTTTACTATAATCTGATTATTAATTCTTTTGAAGCTCACCTTTGCCTTTTTAGAAATCTGAGTGAGAATTTCTTGTAGGCTGTGATCTTCTCCACTAATCTTTAATTTCTTAGCTAAAGGAAGATTACCTGTTTGAAATGAAAAATTAAAATCGGTATTTTCCTCAATAATCTGTAAAGATTTACCCAAAGTAACATCACCAATATCTACTTTCAGATATACATCTTTTAGCTTCTGAGCATTTGCCATATCGACTGCAAATACCATAGAAGTTAGCAGTGTTTGGATTAAAATTCCAAAAAGTAAATTTCTGGACATAAAAATGATTGTTTTAGGGATTGTTTTTTTCATAAATTTGAGTGTTTGATAGAACTGAAGGGTTTTATTTAGACAATAACTATTAAGGGTATCGAATGCTCCACCATTCGGTACCTTGTTATTTGCCCAAAAGTTAGTATTAATTGGTTACTGGTTTTTAAAGAAGTTGGCTATGTGATTATTTACAACCGTTGCCCGTTAAAGTAATTTTTCCATTTTCATTTATTATAGTTAAGTCAAAAGTGTATTTTAATACCTGAAGCACTGTTTTTAAAGATTCATTTTCAAACCTTGCTTTCAGCTTACAGTTTTCTAATCCTGGAGAACCTAACTCAACCTCTACTCCATACCACATTTTTAATTTTTTGGTAACTACACTGAGTGGTTCGTTTTCGATAAGTAATACATTATTTTTCCAGGAAGTTACTTTTTGCACATCTGCCTCGTTCTTAAGCTCAAAAGATTTTTCTGGTTTGTTAAACACCACTTTCTCGTTGGGAGAAAGTATGTAACTTTCTTTTTGTTTGTTGGATGGAATAACTTCAACTTTTCCTTCTACTAGGGTTACTTCAACATCAGATTCATCTGGATAAGCTGCCACATTAAACACAGTACCCAACACTTTGGTAGATAGCTCTTGCGAATGTACGATAAATGGTTTCTCAGGCATCGACTTCACTTTAAAATAAGCTTCACCTTCTAGATACACCTGTCTGAGAGAATCTGTAAATTTTTCTGGATACTTAAACTTACTACCAGCATTCAATTTTACAAGTGTTCCATCTGCCAGTGTAATCATAGATTTTTGTCCCGGCTTGGTTACAATCTCTTTCCAGCTTGTTTCTGTTTTTATTGGGTTATTTAAAAAATGATAATAAGACAGCCCAACCATTAATAGCAATAAAACTGATACAGCTATTTTAGGCAGATACCTCCAATAGTTAATCTGTTTTGTAATGGGTTGTACTTTGTTTACAGGATCAGCATTTGTAAGTGTTTCGCTCTGAAAATCTGGTTCATACTTGCGTATTTTATTCACCAGCTTATCCATACCACGATCCATATTAAAATTTGCCAGTTTAATATTCTGCTTGTCTTCTTCCCACTTAGCAGCAACCCATTTGAAAAGCTTGTTATACTTTTCATCTTTAAGCAACTCTCTTAGTACTTCAATTTCTTTAAATGAAGCTTCGTTCGAAAGGTGCCGGGTTACTAATTGTACAAAATTATCTTGATCCATTTTTTGTTGTTTTCATTACGAGGACAACAATTCAAAAAAGAATCTACTATTCGCTAAGATTATTTGTTGATTAATTTAATATTATCTGAATATTAAATACCAGTAAGTATTAAAAGTACTAAAAACCACATTTTAGTAGTGCTGAATTTAGGATACTGCTGCAAAATGAATTTTGTAGCTTCTACCATTTGGTTTTGAACAGTATTGGGAGAGATGGAGAGTATTTCGGCTATTTCCTTATACTTGAAGCCTTCGAGGCGGTGCATACGAAAAATTAGCTGTCTTTTAGAAGGCATTTGTTTTATGAGTTCTTCTATTTCTTCTTTAAACTCACTGTAAAGCAAAAACCTGTCGGCAGTTAAGGCAGAGCTCATGCCTTTTTCTACTGCTAGTTCGATATCTTCTGTCATAGCCATTTTGCTCTTTTTCAAATAGTTATAAGATTGATTTCGAACGGCAATGTAAAGATAAGATCTAATGCTGCTAGTAATATGTATATCTCCACGCTTGAGCCAGATATTTAAAAAAACATCTGAAACAGCTTCTTCTGCTAAATCTTCGCGCTTAAGAAATTGAAAGGAGAAGTCACATAAATTCTGAAAATATCGCTTGTACAAAGCAGTGAGGGCATTCTCATTGTTTTGCGATATAGCTTCTAGTAATTCTTTATCAGCCTGTTTATTAAAACTGTGCATGGATAAATAGTTGCTCTTTTCTGTAAATATATATCGCAGCGGGTTGAAGGTCAAAAAAAAACAGATTAATGCTCTGTTAAAATAAATGCATGAAAATGTAAAAAAATGGTTGAAAGACAGATTTAAAAATTAGCTATTGTTTTTTTTGTTAAATCTGTCTATAGGAGCTAACTTAATGAGTTTTCTCTACTTTTGGAGGATCGAATTTTTCGAAGAAATCCACCATATTATCTTCATGTTCTAAATTGAGTTTTTTGCGTAACCTGTAACGGGCAGTTTCTACACCACGAACCGAGATATTGAACATTTGAGAAATATCTTTATTAGACAAACTCATTTTTACCAATGCACAAAGTCTCAGTTCTTTTTGAGTGAGATCTGGAAAACTGCTTTTTAAATTCTGGAAAAACTGATGATGCACCCTTTCGAAATTAGCTTCAAATATTTGCACATACTCCTTATCGTCTAGATTAACTGTAATTTTGCGAATAAGATCACGCACTTTTTTGCGCATGGTATCATTTCTAGCGACTGTTTTTAGCTCATTCAATTCTTTTTTGAGTTCCGTCATTGCTTCTTGTTTTTTTACCAGAAGCATGGTGTAGTTTGCCAGCTCTTTACTTTTATCAATTACATCGTATTCGAGTTTCTCTTTTACTCTTTGCATACGTTCTTTGTCTTGCTGCAATTTCATCTGCTCAATTTCTAACTCAAGCACTTTTCTGGCTTTAAATTCTTCTTTTCTAACCTTTTCGTTTTCGATAAATATTTTTCGTTTCACCCACATCACCGTAATTAAGATAAGCAGAAAAGCAGCAATTACATAAATTGTGATAGCCCATTGAGACTGATACCAAGCAGGTAAAATTTTAAAGTAGTAGTTGGCTGGTTCAGCAGTTTCTCCTAACAAGCTTCTGGCTTTTACCTTAAAAATATACTCACCTGCTTTTATATGGCTGTATTCTTTAAAAGGGGTTTCTTGCCAAGCAGACCACGATTCGTCTAAACCTTCGAGTTTATAGCTAAATTGCACATTGGTTTTATCATTAAAACTAGGGGAGGCAAACTCAAAGGTAATAGTGCTCGATAGATTAGGTAAGATTTGGAAATTATCACTACCTGTAACTAGTTTTCCATTCACTTCTTCAGCAGCATTTTTATAGCTTATACTGATAATATTAGTCTCGTGATTGATTTTGTTGGCTGTTTGATCAAGCTCAAAAGCGTATAAGCCGGTTACTGTCCCCATCAATACAAGATTAGAACCTACCGGAATAATGCATTCCATGCCTTTGCTAAAAGAGCCTTTTAATTGCAGAAATAATCCTTTGTACAAATTTCCAGTATCATCATTATTGTAGAAATAACCTGCCTCTTCGTCTTGAACAAACCATGTTTTATCGTTGTGTTCAATTATTTTTCTGATGCTGGCATTCTTACCGAGAATTTTACTTAGTTCCTCATGTGGTAGAAACTGGTTTTCTTTTTCATTGTAGGTATAAACTCCTTCATTCGAAGTGAAAACAACATCATTATTCCACTTAAAAACATTGATGTTGAAAGCAGATGGCAATCCGTTCTGATCTCTGTAATGCTCGACACTAATTACTCGGGTGTATTCATCATTTATTTTTACTTTAAAAACACCTTTGTACCCGTGGCAAACCCAAAACACACCGGGCTCCTCAGTTTGAACAATATCTCTACTCGATTCATTAAATCCCTGTATCTTATGTTCTAACTTAAAGCCATCTTTTTCTGAAAAGCTCATTAGGTACATGGTTTCGTAAGTACAAACCAAATAGTGATTGGCAAAGCCTTTTATGGGAACAACTTTCCAGATACCCTGCAATTCTGAAAGTTTTTTGCTTTTATCTTTCGAAACAACAAACAAACCTCTATCGTGCCCACAGATAATTTGACCATTTACTTTTTTAAGTGACCAAACTTGACCTTCTAAGCCTTGTATTTTCACAAAGTTGGAGCGAGAAAGATTTGAGCTTTTGCTAATATCATCGCAGTAAAAAACTCCTTGGTTAGAAGCTATGTACATACTGTTTCCCTCAAAGAGCACATCAAAGATAGATGCATTTTCAAAGAGTAGTGAAACAGGAGAAGAGATATCAATACAGTCTAGGCCATTGTTAAGCAGTGCCCAGATATTGCCCTCATTACTTTCGAAAATGTTTAATACGGTTTTATCTTGGAGGTTATAGAAAGTATCGTTGCTGATTTCTTCGCCAAATTTATTGAGTGCAATTACTTTGGTGCTTAATGTACCCAGGTAATAATCGCCAGTAGCTGCTTTTAATCCGCAAGTAATTAGATTGTTAGAACTCGATTTTAATATACTTTTCCAGAATGTGACTTCTGTTGTTTCAGGATCAATCTTAAATATGCTGCCTTGTTTTGTAAATGCCAGCAGTTCGTTATCACTATTTCCGGGGAGTAACTCAACTATATCTTCGTGGTTAATTTCTTCTGGTTCTACAAAAGAGCTAAATTCCATGGAGTTGAGGTCGAGGTGTTTTAGTCCTTCATTGTCTTGCACATAATAGCGGTTATTTACTTCAGTAGAAAAAGTAAACTGGCTGCCATTTGGCGGAGGTAAGGTAATCGCTTTATTATTAGAAATAGCCACCAACATACGGAAACTTCTAAAAACTATGTGCCCTTGCACTTCTTGAACATCCCAAAGGTTTTCCAGATTTTTATCTTCAACCCGTATCAAATGCATTAAAGAATTGTACTGGTACTTTCCAAACTCATCTTTTTCGATTGTACCGAAATCATTAAATCCACCAGCGTAGATAGTGCCATCTTTTGCCTGCAATAAAGATCGCATAGACGAGCGATTTGGCAAATGGATGTATTGCCAGTGTTCGCCATCATAGATGAGCACACCTTCATTATTTCCGAAATACAACACGCCATCCTTATCTTGGCACATAGACCAAAATTGAGTGTCGCTGTTAAAATCATTTTTTGTGTAATGGAGTATTCTGGGGATTCCTTTTATAGAATTCGAGAAAGGTATTTCTGTATTAGTATTTTCTACTTGGGCAAATGTATAGTTACACAACTGCGTAACAGTGAATAAGACCGTTAGAATTAGTTTATTCATTTTCAGATTTAATCTTATTTATAACTAGTTGGTTGTCAGTTACTTTATTTTATAAGTAGTAGTATTGACGTATTAATTTGTAAGAGAGAAGTATATAGAACGTACTCCTAAATTTCGCAGCTTCTATTCTGTAAAATACATTTGGAGTGAACTGGATGCTTATTCAACTTTAAAAGTTTTTTTAAGCCTCTCCCGAAACAACTTTCAAACTTATATCAAATAAAACATAATATGAATATGAAATATGAAAACGTTTACAAATTACCATTCCAAAACCTGAGAACTAATTTTAAAAGTTCCTGCAATCAACCTTGGGTTTTTATAAATTTACTAATTTTTTGTGGTTTTTTTTCTATAATTTCTGCTCAAGCGCAATATCTAAAAGCTGATGGTAAATATATAGTAGATGGAAATGGAGAAGAAATTATCTTACGTGGTATGGGTTTGGGAGGATGGATGCTGCAAGAAGGATATATGTTGCAAACCAACAGTTTTGCTAATCCACAACACGAAATTAGAGCAGCCATTGAAGGCGTAATTGGAGAAGAGAACACAGATGAATTTTATGCTGCTTGGTTACAAAACCACTGCACAAAAACGGATATAGACTCACTAGCTTCTTGGGGTTTTAATTCTGTGCGCTTGCCCATGCACTACAACTTGTTTACTTTACCCATAGAAGACGAACCAGTTGCTGGAGAAAACACATGGTTAGATAAAGGTTTTGCCATGACAGACAGCTTGCTTAACTGGTGTGCGGCAAATGAAATATACTTGATTCTGGATTTACATGCAGCTCCTGGCGGACAAGGAAACGATGCTGCAATCTCTGATTACGATAACTCGAAACCTTCTCTTTGGGAAAGTGATGAGAACAAGCAAAAAACCATTGCATTATGGAAAAAGCTTGCAGAAAGATACGCAAATGAAAAATGGATTGGTGGTTACGATTTAATTAATGAAACCAATTGGAATTTTACAGCAGGAGCCAACCAAAACGGCTGCGACGAATCTACCAATGCTCCGTTAAAAGAGCTATTTATTGCTATTACTGATGCAATAAGAGAAGTAGATGAAAACCACATCATTTTTATTGAAGGTAACTGTTGGGCGAATAATCACAGTGGCATTTGGCCTCCTTGGGACGATAATCTGGTAATAAGCTTCCACAAATACTGGAATTACAATGACCAGAATTCGATTCAAGGATTTATTAATATGCGTAATGAACACAACATTCCGGTTTGGTTGGGTGAATCTGGTGAAAACTCTAATACATGGTTTAAAAATGCGATTTCATTATTAGAGAAGAATAAAATTGGTTGGGCTTGGTGGCCATTAAAAAAAGTAGGCTCTGTGGTTGGTCCACTTACTATAGATAAAAATGAAGGATATGCTGAGTTGTTAGATTATTGGGAAAATGGAGGTAATGCACCAGCTATAGAAGAGGTAAAAGCAGCATTAATGAAATTGACCGAAGACCTAAAGATAGAAAATTGTACCTATCACAAAGATGTAATTGATGCCATGTTTAGGCAAGTGCAGCAGGCAGAAGCTACTTCAATTCCATTTACCAAAAATGGTATTCCAGGTGTAGTAAATGCTTCCGATTTTGATTTGGGTAGCAATGGCATAGCTTATTTTGATAATGATACGGCAAATTACAATGTAGCAACCGGAACCTATCAGGCATGGAACCAAGGTTGGACTTACAGAAATGATGGAGTAGATATAGAAGCCACCACAGATACTACAGCCAAAAGTAATGGCTATAATATTGGCTGGACAGCAGATGGCGAATGGCTCCAATATACAGTTACTGTAGACTCAACTGGAAGTTACCAATTGAATCTGCGATATGCGGCTATGGGAAGTGAGTCAACTATTAGGCTTCAAGTAGATGGAGTGGATATTATTGAGCCAGTAAAACTTCCATCAACGGGTGGTTACAATGTGTGGCAAACCTATACCATCGAAGATGTTCCCCTCACCGAAGGAAGCCAGAAACTTAAACTTATTTTTAAGGTAGGTGGCTTAAATCTTGGATACTTAGATTTCGAATTGGCAGCAAATTTCAGCGATATTCCATTTGTACCAACTCATGCAGCAACTACAGAAGAAGGAGATGTTTTTTTTTCTCTTAACAAAAGTATAGACACAACTGGTCTTGCAGCAATTACTGGATTTACAATTACAGCAGATGGAAACGCGGTAGAAATTGAAAGTATAGAAGTTGAAGAAGGAAATAATAAGCAATTGGTCTTTTATTTAAATGCAGAGTTAAACGATGGAATGGCGCTAAAAGCCAGTTACGATGGAGATGTGGTGAAAGCGACAGATGGAACTAGCTTAGATACTTTTTCTGGTTTTGAGATTATAAACAACTTACCATTTCATTATGCATTGCCAGCGAAAGTAGAAGCAGAAAAATTTACTACCAATTATGGTTTAGAGCTAGAAACTACTACAGATACTGGTGGTGGGCAAAATATAGGCTATACCAATTATGGAGATTATCTGGAATACTTAATCAGTGTAGAAGAAGCAGGCGATTATATTGTAGAAGTGAGAGTAGCCAGCGAAAGTGCAGGTGGAAAGCTTGCTTTAAAACAGTTGGATGCTGATGGTGAAGAATTAAATGAAGTTGAAGTAACAGTACCAGTAACAGGAGGTTGGCAAACTTGGCAAACAGTAAGCGAAGAGATGCATTTAGATGCAGGTAGAGGAATTTTGAAGTTAGAAATCTTACAACCAGAATTTAATGTAAACTGGATCAACTTTAAAAAGCAAACAGTAAGTGGCATTGGAGATAAAACACAAGGTAGCCTAAAATTATATCCAAACCCTGTGAAAAGAGAGGTTAGAATTGAGCTCCCTAACAAAGTATACACTACAAATAATTCTGTAACTATTTCCACAGTTCAAGGGAAAGTTATATATAAAAAAGAGCAGTTAAAACAACAAGATTTTGAGCAGTTTTCTTTAGAAACACTTCAGGCAGGGCTATATATTATAAAGTTAAATATGGACGACAGTTTTTGGAGTGGTAAAATATTGATCGATAAATAATGAATTCTAATTAAGTAAAAAAGCAGCATTTATTGAAGGGCATATTCAATTGAATATACATACATATCAAATCAATTTATAGAACAAATTAGTAACAGAACAACAGACAAAAACAACGATGGCAGATTGAAGAAAAGATAGAATTATTCCAAAAAAATTATAGTGTAAACTACTGATAATCAACGCTAAATTATTGATTGACGTAGTCGAGATGTAGCACTAAAATTACCTGATGTATTTAAGGCGTGATGTAACTTTTGAGATTCATTTTCACACAAACTACTTTTAAATCGGATTAAGCAAAATTGCATTAAATTCTAACTATCAGGTAACCTGCCATTCCTTTTTGAGAATGGCCACTATTACTTATTTATTAAATATTAATTATTTCAAAATATGAAAAATGGATTATTACATTTGCTCATAGCATGTTTAAGCATGTTGTGCCTCTCCCAACAAGCATTCTCACAAGACGACGTAGTAACGGGTACAATTATTTCGGCAGAAGATGGTGAGCCGGTAATTGGTGCTAGTATTCAAATAAAAGGAACTACTTCTGGTACCATTACAGATATCGATGGTAAATATAAATTGAGTAGGGTACCGTCAAACGGTGTTTTAATTGTCTCTTATATTGGTTTTGAATCGCAAGAAATAGAAGTTGCCGGTCGTAATCAAATAGATATTTCACTCAGTACAGATATTCAACAGTTGGAAGAAATTGTTGTAATCGGTTATGGACAGCAAAAGAAAAGCGTGGTTACTGGTGCGATTACCAGTATTAAAGCTGCTGATTTAGAAACACTGCCAATTAACAATGTAGGGCAGGCCTTACAAGGTAGAACTTCGGGTATTACCATTGCTTCTAACAACGGACAGCCGGGCTCTGGTGCAACTATTAGAGTTAGAGGTATTACTTCATTTGGAGGTTCTGGAAACGATCCGCTTTGGGTGGTAGATGGTGTTGTTGTAGATAACGGTGGTATTGGTTACCTAAACCAGTCAGACATTGAGTCTATAGAAGTATTAAAAGATGCAGCTTCGCAAGCAATCTACGGTGCACGTGCTGCTGCAGGTGTAGTTTTAGTTACAACCAAAAAAGGTAAATCAGGTAAGTTAAATGTAAATTATAGTGGCTACTACGGTACTTCTTCACCAGCAAGAAGATTAAACCTGACTAATGCCACTGAATATGCTACATTGAGAAATGAATCTTCAATTGCAGCAGGTGGAGGTGTAGTTTATTCCGATCCACAAGCATTAGGTGAAGGAACTGACTGGCAAGATCAAATTTTTAATAATGATGCTCGCAGACAAAACCACGAGTTAAGCATTAGTGGTGGTAACGAAGTTTCTACTTTCCATATGTCTTTTGGTTACCTTGAGCAAGATGGAATTGTTGCAACAGAAATTTCTCAATATAAAAGGGTAAACGTTCGATTAAACTCTACCCACAAATTAACCAAGTGGTTAACAGTTGGTGAAAATGTAGGTTATGCGCACAACAAATCCATTGGTTTAGGTAATACCAACAATGAGTTTGGTGGCCCATTAAGTTCGGCAATTAACCTAGACCCAATTACTCCGGCAATTGTTACAGATGCTAATTTGGCTAACTCGGCATTGTATCTAAATAACCCGGTAATGAGAGATGATTTTGGCAGACCTTACGGAATATCTCCATATGTTGGTCAAGAAATTACCAACCCACTTGCTTACATGCAAACACGTTTAGGAAATTATAGTTGGGGCGATAATATTATCGGTAACGTATTCGCAGAATTAAAACCAATCGAAGGTTTAACCCTTAGAACCACACTTGGAGGTAAATTGGCATTTTGGGGAGATGAGAGCTTTACACCGATTTTTTATCTGAATTCATCTACACAAAATACGCAGACTTCGTACTCAAGAGGTACTAATAGAAGATACGATTACAACCTAGAAAATACCATTTCTTATTCGAGAAAATTTGGCGATCATGATCTAACCTTATTAGTTGGTCAAGGTGCTTATAGAGACAATAATACTTACAATGTTAATTTGCAGGTTTTCGGTATTCCGGTTGATAATTTTGATGATGCCTCTCTTAATTACAAAGTTCCGCCAACATCAGAAAATGCTGATGGTTACGAGAACCCAGCCCACACCGTCTCTTCATTATTTTCTAGGGTAACTTATAACTTTAAAGAAAAATATCTTTTAACTGCATTGCTTAGAAGAGATGGTTCTTCAAGATTTGGTAACAACAATAAATATGGTGTGTTCCCTTCAGCATCTCTAGGTTGGGTAACTTCTGCAGAAGATTTCTGGCCACAAAATAATGTAGTTACTTTCCTTAAAATTAGAGGTGGTTATGGTGTTGTTGGTAATGATAATATTGGTGATTTCGCTTACCTTTCTACTATAAGCCCGGGAAGAAATTATACAATTGGTACTTCAGGAGAATATACCATTGGCTATAGCCCAGATGCACCATCTAACCCAGATTTGAAGTGGGAAGAAACCAGCCAAACAAACATTGGTTTTGAAGCAAGCTTATTTGATAACCTAGATGTTACTTTCGATTGGTACAAAAAAGTGACGACTGGTCTTTTAATGAACCCAAGAATACCGGGATATATCGGTGCAATTTCTAATCCTGCTGCTAACGTAGGAGATATGGAAAACACAGGTCTTGAGTTAGAGTTGAGTTACAGAAAGAGCATAGGGAAACTTGATTTAACTGTAAGTGGAAACGTTTCGCATCTTTCTAATAAAGTTACTTATTTAGGTGAGGGAATTGAATATAGAGAAGATGATCAGCAAACTTTCCAAGCAAGTACTTATCCGATAACTCGCGTAGCTTTGGGGCATGCACTACACTCTTTCTACGGGTTTAAAACACAGGGAATATTCCAAAACGAACAGGATATTCAAAACCATTTAAACTCAGAAGGTCAGTTAATTCAACCTAATGCAGCTCCTGGCGATTTTATTTGGGCAGACCTTAACGACGATGGAGAAATCACTCAAGAAGACCGTACTTTTATTGGTAGCCCAATTCCAGACTGGACTTATGGTTTAACAATTAAAGCCAACTACAAAAACTTCGACCTTACCATTTTTGGCCAAGGGGTTGCTGGCAACGAAATTTTCCAAGGTTTAAGAAGGTTGGATATTGCTAACTCTAACTATCAGGCAGATGCACTAGGTCGTTGGACTGGTGAGGGTACTTCAAACGATTTTCCAAGATTAATTGATGGAGATCCTAATAATAACTTCAGCAACCCATCAGACTTCTACTTACAAAAAGGCGATTATTTCAGATTGAAAAACATTCAGCTTGGCTATACGCTACCATCTACATTAGTAAGTAAAATCGGTTTGCAAAAAACAAGAGTGTATGTAATGAGTGAAAACCTTTTCACCCTTACCAACTACACTGGTTACGATCCAGAAATTGGTGGAAATGTAATGAGTATCGACCGTGGTATTTACCCTCAGGCACGCTCATTTATGGTAGGTCTTAACTTCAGTCTTTAATCAAAAAATTTAAACACGTAAATATGAAATTCATATATATAAAATATTTCGTAGTAGTTACTTTGCTTGCTCAAATACTTGGAGCTTGTAGTGACGATTATTTGGAAGTAGAACCAAAGGGCAGAAGCCTAGAAGAAAATTATTACCGTAACGAAGACGAAGCTTATAATGGCTTAGTGGCAGTATACGATGTAGTTGGTTGGGTAGGTGGAGGATATGTTACCAAAATAACAGCAACCATTTCCGCTTCTGATAACCACTATGCAGGTGGTGGTAGTGCAACTGATGTAACCTCTTTACAGGTTTGGAATGATTATTCACTAGACCCAGCAAACGGCCCACAAGGAGAATTATGGACTAAAGGTTATTCTGGTGTATTTAGAGCAAACATTTTGCTTTCTAAACTGCCTGATGTAGATATGGATGAGAGTTTAAAGAACAGGTTTACTGCTGAATCCAGATTTTTAAGAGCTTATTTTTACTTCGATTTAATTAGGTTTTTCAAAAATATTCCATTGTTAACAGAACCTGTAGAACCAAGTAACTTTTATACTGTAGAGCAAAACTCAAGAGAAGAAGTTTATGCAGCAATCGAAGAAGATTTGTTGGCAGCTATACCAAACTTACCAGAAGATATAGACTTAAGCACAGAGGCAGGCAGAGCAACAAAAGGAGCAGCCATTGCTTTACTTGGTAAGGTGTATTTACAGCAAGAGAAATTCTCTCAGGCAGTAGAGCAATTGGCTAAAGTAAACGGTACTACGCCGGGTGCTGCCAGTGAGTTGGGAGGATACGCATTATTAGCAAATTACGGAGATCTCTGGACTACATCTAACAAGTTTAACACAGAATCAATCTTCGAAATAAACAAAACATCGTCTTCTAATGCTGTTTGGGATTGTATCGGTTGTACAGAAGGTAATATTATTAGCATTATGTCTAATCCGAGAGACTATGCTGCTAACACTGCAGATGCACCACAGATAGTTTCAGGTTGGAGTTTTTATCCAATTACACAAAATCTGGTGAATGCGTTTGAAAGTGGAGACGAAAGATATCCATATACAGTATTAAACATCGATAGTTTGGCAAACGCAGGTGTAGTAAACTATACACCGGGTTATATGAATACAGGATACTTTTTGGCAAAATATGCTGGTACCATAGCAGATCAGTCAACTGGTGGTGGTAATATGGAATTGAATTTCCCAAAAAACCTTTACGAAATTAGGTTGGCAGATACTTACCTACTCGAAGCTGAAGCACTAGTAAGAGGTGGTGGAAACCAAGCCAGAGCACAAGCATTGTTAGATGCAATTAGAGAAAGAGCAGGCTTAGCTTCTGTGCCAGCAAATATCGAAAACATCATACACGAAAGAAGAGTTGAGTTGGCTTCTGAAGGTCACCGATGGTTCGATTTGATTCGTAACGGTTTGGCAACTCAATATCTTGGAGAATTCGGATTTGTAGAAGGCAAACATGAGTATTTACCAATTCCATTGTTGGAGTTAACCAATACAGAATTACAACAAGATCCGGCTTATTAATTAGAAAAAATCAAAGTATTTCAATTTCATATTTGCAGGACGTAAGTAAGAGAAATGGATAGTCGGGGTAGTAGTAAAGTATTCAAATATCAACCAGCTTGAAAACCGACTACCACTTACTTACAAATCTAAATGTGAGAAAATATTAATAAAAACTGCTAGTGAGATAGGATAAAAAGAAGAAGGGAAAAGGCAACCATTAAATTTTAAATATGATTTTATATGAAAACAAGAAATATATTTAATGCATTTCTGTGTACAGCTTTAGCTTCACAGCTTTTTATAGCTTGTACACCAGATGATTCAGATCAAGAATTAGGTCCAAAACCAGAGGCAACTTTTACAGTAGATGAGGTTTCTGGTGAAACGAATACTTACATGTTAACCAACACCACGAATGGCGCTTTTATAAGTTCTTGGAATTTGGGTGATGGCAACGGATTTTCAAATGGCGATCAAGTAATTACGGCATATTTTCCAGATCAAGGTTCATACGATGTGCAATTGTTTACACTCAACAATGGCGGTATGGATACTTCGGATGTACAAACTATTGTAGTAGAAACTACCGATCCTGTAGCGGGTAACCTAATTATGGGAAGCAAAATGGATGAAGATGCCCTTGATTACTGGACAACATTTGGCATTAGCGATGGTGTAAGTTTTAATTTGGCAGATGGTAAACTAACAGCGACAGGTGGAAGCTGGGGGCATGCAGGTGTTTACCAAGCAATTGATGTAGTAGCAGGCAAGCAGTACAAATTTGCCATGAATGTATCTGGCAGTGGTGCTACCGATGTTTGGTTCGAAGTTTATTTTGGAACAGAAAAACCAGTGGATGGGCAAGATTATTCATCTGCAGAAAATCAATTGGCTTTAAATACTTGGGCCGGTTGTGGTAACTCAGAATTCAATGGAAATATAGCAAATATTGCTTGCGAAGGTGCTCTAATGGGCGAAGGTGGTTTAATTACTTTCGAAGAAAGTGGAACCATTTATTTAGTAATGAAAACTGGTGGTGCAGATTTAGGCACAACCGGTATTTCGATAGATAATGTAGAATTGAGAGGAACAAAATAATTAATGTGTGATTATCGACTTCTTTGCTCGTGAATTCCGACAAAGAAGTCTTCCTTCAATTTTATGATCGATTAATTTAAAATTATCACATTGAACGCTAAACTATTACCAATAAGATCTTTTATAACTTTATCTATGGTTTTAAGTGCTCTTTGGAGTTGCTCGACTATAGTTAAAGAAGAAAAAGTAGGTGAAAATAACAATGTAAAAAATGAGATTTGGCTTACTACTTCAGATCGATCTGTACTTTTCCAAAAGCAATCATCTCCTTTAAAATCCAGCAAAGTAAAAGGTGAAAATATCATCAGTATTAGTCCAGAAAAAGAATTCCAAACAATGGATGGATTTGGCTTTACTTTAACCGGTGGAAGCGCTTTGCACATCCACAATATGGAAGCTGATGCTAGAATGACATTACTCACAGAACTTTTTGCAACTGATAAAAAAAATATTGGGATTAGTTATTTGAGAGTCAGTATAGGGGCATCAGATTTGGATGCAGTGCCTTTCTCATATAATGATTTAGAAAAAGGAGAGACTGATGAAAGCCTATCTAAATTCAGTATCGAAGAAGATCAAAAACATTTAATTCCGGTATTGAAGGAGATTCTCAAAATAGCTCCCGATATTAAAATACTTGGTTCACCTTGGTCGCCTCCCACTTGGATGAAAACCAATGAAGACACTAGAGGTGGAAGCCTAAAACCCGAATATTACGATGCTTATGCGAGATATTTTGTAAAATACATCGAAGCCATGCAGGCTGAAAACATTAGAATAGATGCAATTACAATCCAAAATGAACCATTGCATCCGGGTAATAACCCTAGTTTGTTGATGTTGCCAGAGCAGCAGGCAGAGTTTATCAAAAACCATTTAGGACCAACTTTCGAAAAAACAGGCATCAAAACTAAAATTATACTTTACGACCATAATGCAGATCGCCCAGATTATCCGATTACAATTTTGGATGATCCTGAAGCGAAGAAATTTGTAGATGGTTCTGCTTTTCATTTGTATGCAGGTGAGATTGATGCACTTTCTCAAGTGCACGAAGCACATCCAGATAAGCACTTGTATTTTACAGAACAATGGATTGGTGCACCGGGAGATTTCCCAGTAGATTTAGATTGGCATACAAAAACTCTAATAGTTGGAGCGAGTAGAAATTGGTGCAAAACAGTACTAGAATGGAATTTGGCAAACGACCCAAATATGGAACCGCATACAGACAGGGGCGGTTGCGATCGATGCCTTGGTGCAGTTACGATAGATGGTAACGAAGTAACACGAAATCCGGCTTATTACATCATTGCGCATGCATCTAAATTTGTAAGACCCGGATCAAAAAGAATAGACTCAAATCTACCCAAAGACTTACCGAATGTAGCCTTTAAAACACCAGAAGGCAATGTGGTTTTAATTGTATTTAATGATGCAGAGAAGAAACTCGATTATCAAATCGAATTGGAAGGAGAGTTATTTGAGGCAAGTCAGGCTGCTAGTTCGGTAGCTACCTATATTCTTAATAATCAAAAATCATGATAAATGTAAGGTATTGATTATGAGTTTTTTAATGATATAAAAAAGAAGAATTGAGTAATTTTAATTGGATAGGATGCTCAACTTAGAAACCCATAAGAAGAGCAAATACAAATCTGGTAATGAAACTAAAATAAAGCACACATGAAAAAATTTAATATTTTCAGTTGCTGTCTGCTTGCATTAACTTTTATGGCAACAGCACTTACCCCCCAACCTCCTAAAGATAAAGCAAGTAAAAGAGTAGAAGATTTATTGGCCAAGATGACACTTGAAGAAAAAGTGGGTCAAATGGCACAAGTTACGTTGGATGTTATCACTCAGGGAGAAAGCGAATACGTAAGCGATGAGCCATTAAAATTGGATGACAAGCTAGTAAAAAAAGCATTGATCGATTACAAAGTAGGCTCAATTCTAAATACGGCAAACAACCGAGCAAGAACTCCCGAAAAGTGGCACGAAGTAATCGGTCAGTTACAACAAGTGGCTACCAAAGAAACCAGATTAAAAATTCCGATAGTTTATGGGATTGATGCTATCCACGGAGTAACTTATACTGCAGGAGCGACTTTCTTCCCGCAAGAAGTAGGGCAGGGGGCAACTTGGAACAGAGAATTGGTGAAAAAAGGAGCAGAAATTACTGCTTACGAAACAAGAGCTTCATCCATCCCTTGGAATTTTTCTCCGGTATTAGACTTAGGTCGCGACCCGAGATATCCGAGAATGTGGGAGACTTTTAGCGAAGATGTTTACCTAACTACAGAGATGGGTAAGCAAATGATTAAAGGTTACGAAGGACAAAACAATGAAGTTGGAAATCCAGTAAGAGTAGCTTCTTGTTTAAAACACTTCTTGGGTTATTCTGTACCGGGTTCAGGTAAAGACAGAACGCCAGCTTACATCCCAGAAATGGAACTTCGCGAAAGACACATTCCGGCTTTTAAAGCAGCGGTAGAAGCAGGAGCACATTCAGTAATGATTAACTCTGGTGTGATAAATGGTATTCCGGTTCACGCAAATAGAGACATTCTTATAAAATTGCTGAGAGAAGAATTGGGTTTTGAAGGTGTAATTGTAACCGATTGGCAAGACATCGATAATCTTTTTACACGTGATAGAATCGCTAAAACGCCTAAAGAAGCCGTGAAGCTGGCGATTAATGCCGGCATCGATATGTCTATGATTCCATATAACTTTAAGTTCTGCGATTATTTAGTAGAGTTGGTAAATGAGGGTGAGGTTTCTATGGACAGAGTAGATGATGCAGTTCGCAGAATTCTAACCATGAAAGAAAAGCTGGGATTATTCGAAACACCAGTTACAAACTACAAAGACTATCCAAAATTCGGAAGCGAAGAGTTTGAGAAAGCAGCATTTGCAACAGCATCAGAAGCAGTGACTTTATTAAAGAATACAGATAATATTTTACCACTTAAAAAAGGAGCAAAAATATTAGTAACAGGCCCGAATGCGAACTCAATGCGTTCGCTCAATGGCGGTTGGTCTTACTCTTGGCAAGGTGAAAAAGTGGAAGAATTTGCCGCTAAATACAACACGATTTTAGAAGCAGTTCAAAATGCAACTGGTAAAGAAAATGTGGTTTACGAAGCTGGTGTAAGCTATAATGAGCAAGGTAAATACTGGGAAGAAAAAGACATCAATATTGATGCAGTCATAAAAGCGGCTTCTAGTGTAGATTACATTGTTTTGTGTGTAGGTGAAAACTCTTACACAGAGAAGCCGGGAGATTTACACGATCTTAATTTATCTGATAATCAATTAAGTTTAGCGAAAGTATTAGCCAAAACAGGCAAACCAGTTATTCTTGTTTTGAATGAAGGTAGACCAAGACTCATCAGTAAAATCGAGCAAGAAATGGCTGCTGTGGTACAATTATACTTGCCGGGTAATTTTGGTGGAGATGCTTTTGCAGGAGTTTTATTTGGTGATATAAATCCGAGTGGTAAGCTGCCTTATACTTATCCTATGTATGCGAATACGTTGGTTACTTACGACCACAAACCATCTGAAGAGCAAGCAAAAATGGCTGGCATGTACGATTACGAATCTGACTTTGCTATTCAGTATCCATTTGGTTTTGGCTTGAGCTACACCACTTTCGAATATTCTGATCTAACAGTAAGTACTAAAAATCTTGATCCAGAAGAATCAGTAACCATTACTTTAAACGTAAAAAATACAGGTAATAGAGAAGGTAAAGAGGTGGTTCAATTGTTCATTTCAGATTTATATGCATCAGTTACGCCAGATGTTAAGCGCTTAAGAGGATTCGAGAAAATCAGTTTAAATGCTGGCGAATCTAAAAAAGTGAGCTTTACAGTAAAAGCACAAGAATTAGCATTTGTGGCAAAAGACCTACGTTGGACAGTAGAAGAAGGAGAGTATGCAATACAAGTCGGTAAATTAAAAGAGACATTCAATATTACTAAAGATAAAGCCTACAATACAGTTGATAGAATATTCTAGCCATTAAAATTTCTATCAGGGTAAATAGAGAAATATATTGTAAAGCTTATTTAGCCGGTTACTTTTTAAGGTAATCGGCTTTTTGTCATTTAACCTTAATCTGTGGTCAGTTCACTTTCTAAAAAGGATACTTCACCTACATTTCAGTTCAAAATCAATGTTTTCGTATTTAATATTGCGGTGTAACCTTTAACAGAGAAATGTTAAATAGTGTGTGTAAATTCTCGATTTGTGAGAATCATACTTTTGTGAGAATCGAGAAATTTGTTACTAATTATTTCGAATCCATAAACCCATAGCTTCCTGAGCTATGGGTTTTGTGTTATAGGCATTGAGATAGAAATTTAGCTTTGGTATTGCGGTTTGTAACTTCCTGGAACATGGCCAAAACTTAGGGCAATTCTATTCCAAGAGTTTATTTGGCAAATGGCTAAAACGGTATTAGCAATCTCTTCTTTATTGAAAAATTTAGTGATACGATTATAGGCTTCTTCCACTTGTAGCGGGCTAGACTCATTTATTTTGGTAAGCACATCTGTTAAATTCAAAACAGCTTTTTCTTCTGCTGTGTAGCAAGGAGCTTCTTCCCAAGCAGGTAATAAATATAATCTCTCCAAAGTCTCACCGGCATGGAGCGCATCTTTGTGGTGCATATCTAAGCAATAGCCACAACCATTTATTTGCGAAGCTCTGGTTTTAATCAATTCAATAATTGTATGAGAAAGCCCACAATTATTAATGTAAGCTTCTGTATTTAACATGGCTTCGTACAAACCTTTGGGTGTTTCCGGATAACTGATTCTGTTAAGTGTCATATTTCATTTTGTTTAAGTTCACCCTACAGACAGTTCCCAGAAAAGAAGCGTGACGAATCAGTGAAAAAAATTGAGTTTATTTAATTTATCAGGATTAATAATCACAAAAATATCTTCCACAATGCCTTTATTAATTTCGAATACGATGCATCTAATTACCTTTCCATCCAAAATATAAAGCAGCGAAGGTTTATGGTTTACTATGGCGAATTGGGAGTAAGCATTTGGAACAAGATATTTCCCATAAATGGCTTCTAGTAGTTTGATTACATCCTCCTTACCAAAAATAATTTTTCTTGCAGCAGATGTTTTTGCTCCTCCATCAGAAACCAATTTAACTTCTGCTGATAGTAATTTTTTTACCGCTTCAATATCAGCATTATTAATAGCACTTGTAAGTTGATTAATTATATTGGTTTCATCTGAATGAGATACAAAAGTTGGTGGATGAATTTGATCAACTGCCATTTCAGCTTCCAGTTTTTCTTTTGCCCTTTTTAGTAATTGGCGAGAAGAAGGAATTTTAATATCTAGAATCTCGGCTATTTCTGGATGTGTAAAATCATAGGTTTCTTTCAATATAAAAACAGCTCTTTCTTTTGGACTCAAATGTTCCAGCAAAAGCATTAAAGAATAATTGATAATTTTCTGGCTATCGGCATGTTGGTAAATATTTTCTTCTGTGGTAACAGGAGTAGGCAGCCAAGGTCCTAAATAGGTTTCCTTTTGTTTTCGAAGTAACTTTTTCTGGTTGATAGCTCGATTAATCACCGAGCGAATCAGGTAGTTTTTAGGATTATCTACATGTGCTTGATTGTCAAGCAAAAAGCGATTAAGTACTTCTTGTACCAAATCTTCAGCTTCCATAAAATCCCCAAGAATATTGTAGGCATAGGGGAATAGTTGTGGTTGGTATTGTTCAAAGATGGAAGTCATACTATTTACTTCAAGAAATGCTGTTTTCATAATCTCATTATTAAAGGTCAGTAAGTACTGACAGATTTGAAAGAAAAAGCGTGACAAGATTTTACCAAAATCAAGAAAAAATTTCGATTTAATTTCCCCAAACTAGGTGAGAGCATGACAGCAATGGCATTTGCTAAAAGTATATTTGATTAATTGCAGGCAATGTGCTCTTGAAATATGGAGTCTTGTGCAGACTAAATATTGATTTACGAAGATATCTATGTCAACTGAACATCAGTAAATATGAAAATTTATTTATCATACCCTTATTACCTTTTGTGTTTTTTGATGTTTGCATCATGCAACAGACAAAGAGAAGCAGTAGTAAAACCACCCAACATCATCTACATCTATACCGATCAGCAGCATGCAAATATGATGAGCTGTGCAGGCAATAAGTGGGTAAAAACACCAGCGATGGATTATATCGCCAACAATGGAATCCGGTTTACAAGAGCTTATACAACCAATCCGGTTTGCTCACCTGCCAGAATCAGTATGATTACAGGTCGATTCCCTTCATATTTCGATGATGAAAAAGGTAATGCAGTAAGAGAAAACTGGGGAGCCAACCGAGTGAGTCAAGTATCAGAGGAGGTTTGGAATAGCACTATTGCCAATTATGCAAAACAAGCAGGTTATGATATAATTTTTGGTGGTAAAGAACATCTGCCCAAACCATTGCGACCAGATACTTTGGGTTTTACGGATATTAGTGATAACGAAAGAAATATATTGGCTCAAGAAGCAGCCTCTTACATAAAAGGCAATCATGAAAAACCTTATTTTATGATTGTATCGCTAATTAATCCGCACGACATCTGTTACATGGCCATTCGCGATTTTGCCGAGACTGCTTTCGATTCTATGTTGGTGAACAAGGGAGTTACAGAAATTGCTGAGTTGGATAAGGCGATGCAAATTCCCGAAGGTGTTTCGAAAGAAGAATTTTATGCAAAATATTGCCCGCCATTGCCGCCTAATTACGAAGTGCAAATAGGTGAACCACAGGCATTAAAAAAACTATTAACCAATCGGAATTTCAGAAATAATGCGAGAATGAATTATTCTGATGAAGATTGGCGTATGCACAGATGGGCTTATTGTAGGTTGGCTGAAGTGGTAGACAATGACATTCAGGTAATTTTGGATGCATTAAAAGAACAAGGTGCAGAAGAAAATACTTTGGTGATGTTGTCTAGCGATCATGGTGAGATGGATGCTGCTCACAGAATGGAGCATAAAAGTACCATGTATGAAGAAGCTACCAATGTTCCTTTTTTAGCGATGTGGAAAGGCCAAATTCCATCTGGACAAGTTGATTCTGTGCATTTGGTATCTAACGGACTCGATTTATTGCCGACTTTGTGTGATTATATGGGTGTAGCAGGCAAAGCTGATCCGAGAGGAAAGAGTTTGCGTCCTTTAATGGAAGGTAGCAACACTGATTGGCGCAAGTATTTAGGTGTTGAAAGTGAAGTTGGTAAAATGGTAGTAAGCGAAGATGGCTACAAATATTTGCGATACGATTTTACAGGCATTGAAGAGCAATTACTCGATTTAAATAAAGATCCTTTTGAAACGACTCATTTTACAGATTCTGCAGGTTATGCAGAAAAGTTGGCGGATTTAAAAAATGTGTATCAGACAGAGTGGTTTCCGGAAGAAAGCAATTGATTTTCTATCAATTTCAAGGTAAAAAATCAACCTTCAGCAGATTAAGGTCTGATTTGAGCATATGTTAGCTTGATAGAGAAAAGTGCTATTTCTAATTTGAATAAGATGCCTGATTGAAACGAAGTAAATATGTTTTGTGAATAATTGAATCAGGCAAAAGGCTTTAGGAGCCTGAATAATATTGATGTCACAATTAAAATGAAAACTGAAACTATGATCAACAAAATTACAAAAGCAACCTGCTTATTTACTCTGCTGCTATTCTTTGTTTTAGAGATAAAAGCAGAGGTTATACTACCTGCCATTTTTGGAGACAACATGGTTTTGCAACAACAAACAGACGCAGCAATTTGGGGCAAAGCATCACCAAGCAAAAAGGTAAGTGTTACTACCTCATGGAACAAAAAAACCTATTCAGCTACGGCAGATAAAGATGGAAAGTGGAAAGTAAAAGTAGCCACTCCTGTAGCCGGAGGGCCATATCAAATCACCATTTCCGACGGAAAAACACTCAAATTAAATAATGTATTAATCGGAGAAGTGTGGATTTGTTCAGGTCAATCTAACATGCAAATGACCATGCTCGGTTATAAAAACCAGCCAATTATTGGAGCAAATAGAGCAATTGCAACTTCAAAAAATAACAACATCAGACTGTTTACTGTAAAGCGAGAAAGAAGCTTAGAACCAGTTGATGATTTTGAAGGAGATTGGAAGTTATGTGAACCTGAAAATGTAGGGGACTTTAGTGCAGCAGCTTACTTTTTTGGTAAAATGATTAACGAATCGCTCGATGTACCTGTTGGCTTAATTTGTACAAGTTGGGGAGGAACCAGAATTGAACCTTGGATGAGTGAAGAAAAGCTTAAACAATACGATTGGGTAAAATTACCTGAAAAAGACAAAAAAGAATCTCAGCATCAAGATCCTACATCATTATTTAATAAGATGATAAACCCAATGGTGGGTTATGCACTTCGTGGAGGTTTGTGGTATCAGGGTGAGGCCAATAGAAATGAACCAAAGGAATATGAAAAGCTAATGGCAGGTCTTGTAGAAAACTGGCGTGAGGTATGGGGCATTGGAGATTTCCCATTCTATTATGCACAAATTGCTCCTTATTTCTATGGAAAAGATGCGCTTAACTCTGCGTATATCCGAGAAGCACAACTAAAAGTATCTACTGCAATTCCGAATATGGGTATGGTGAGTTTGATGGATGCTGGTGAAAAGCATTGCATACACCCAGCAAATAAGCAAGTGGTTGGTGAAAGGATGGCTTATTTGGCGCTGACTCAAACATATGGGCAAGAAGGATTCGAATGTTCAGGTCCAATTTTAAAAGAAATGAAAGTTGATGGCAGCATTGCCAAGTTGACTTTCGATCATGCCGAACATGGTTTAACTACTTATGGCAAAGAGTTAGAAAACTTCGAGATAGCAGGAGAGAACCAAAGATTTTTCCCAGCAACAGCTTTTATTACTGGCGAAGGGATTTCGGTTTATTCTCCATCAGTTCCTAATCCTGTTGCGGTAAGGTATGCTTTCCAAGATTTTGTGGTGGGTGAATTATTTAACACAGAAGGTTTGCCGGCTTCTTCATTCAGAACAGATGACTGGGAAATGAAGTAACAGAATTTCTTTTTTCATAATAATGCTAATAATGGTAGGTAAAAATCAGAGATAGCACACTGTATAATAAAATATCTACCATTAAAATTACTCTATAAATGAAATGCCTTTTTTTAACTACAACTTGCTTTTTAATTCTTCAAGGGCTTTTTGCTCAAGATAATACGGTACTTTCTGATGCGATGAAGTATTACCAGATGGTAAAAGTCTCAGAAAATACTTACAGAGCAGAGATTCAATCGGATGTAGATTCTACTTGGGATAAGTGGAATAATAGGGGTTATAATTTTGGTTTCGATAAACATACCACTCCGATGTACACCACTATTAATGGAATTATTAGCACTCCTTATATGGTGCAAGTTCGAGGGAATGAAAATGAGAAAAACCGCAAGCGCTGGGGCTTTCATGTGTTTGAAGGTTATGCTAGAGATGACAAGTCTCGTATCACCATGCTTGTAAATAAACATACAGAATTGGAGAAGCCAGTTGCCGAAATGTATTATTATGGAACGGTATACAATCATTCAGCACCTGCCTATAACTGGTTTAAGATTGGGTCTGATGTAAGACATCATTCATTTATGTTTAGCCGAGACCAAGCAGTGTTTTACGGTTCGCTTAAGTTAAGCAATGCGCTTACACTTGGGCAAATTGGGAAAGACAACATTAGAAAAGACCAACCCGAAGGAGATGATGAAACTAACTCTGTAGAAAGTGCAAAGCATGTGAATTATGTATCGTTGAGAGATGGTGAAGACGGAACCATGTTTTACGATAAAGACAATGATATTGTAGTAATTAAAGTGGATGGACAATGGATGAAATTGAGGGTAGAACCATTGCCGAAAGGGGTGAAATACGATTTTTGATTATACTTCATATTTCAGGAATTACAAAATATAAATATTCTTAAACATAATATTACTTTTATAATATTTTCAGGAGTGACTTAGTTAATTATATAACAATTTGGATAATTAACTAAATTACTGATCATGTTTAAGCTATCGGGTAGTTTTGCCTCTAGAGCAGAATTAGATAAAGCACAGAAAACCTCAATTACGCTTCAAAAAGAAATAAATTCAGCCACTTTATTTGTAAAACAGATTGAACAAGGTGAGTTGAATATAACATATCCGGGAGTTGATGAAGACAGTATAGACCCAATGTCTTTACCGGGTTCATTAATTAGTATGAGAAATCAACTAAAGCAATTAAACAAAACTGAAACTCAAAGAAAATGGGTAACAGAAGGTTTAGCTTTATTTAGTGAAATATTAAGAACAAATCAACACGATTTAGATGAAACTTGTTTTCAGTCTATTAGTAATCTGGTTAAGTACTTAAAGGCTAATCAGGGTGCGATATACATTGTAGATAAAGAAAAAGAGCTATTAGAACAGAAAGCATGTTATGCCTATGATAGAAAAAAATACTTAGAAAAAACATTTAGTTTTGGTGAAGGGATGATTGGGCAAATCTATCTCGAAAAAGAAACATTGCTCTTATTAGATGTTCCAGAAAACTACGTTACCATTACTTCTGGTTTAGGTGAGGCTCCACCAAATTCTATTGTAATTGTTCCCCTAAAAATAAATGAAGATGTACTTGGTATAGTTGAGCTAGCCTCGTTCAAAAAGTTTGAATCTTATCAAATAGAATTTCTCGAAAAGTTAGGAGAAAATATAGCTTCTGTAATATCTACTGTTCAGACAAATGAAAAGACACAGGAATTGTTGAGGCAAAGTCAAATACAAGCTGAAAGTTTAAAGTCTCAAGAAGAAGAACTACGCCAGAATATGGAAGAACTTTCTGCTACTCAGGAGGAGATGCAGCGGGTAATGAAGGAAATTCAAGACAAAGAACAATTACTGAATGATTTAATAAACTCTACCCCAGATGTTGTATTCGTAATTGATCACGAGTATAAATTCAAGATGTTTAACAAGGCATTTTATAAGAATTGGACAGAGTATAAACATGATCTGCAAGTGGGTGATAGTCTACTAGATTCTTACAAAAATGCTACTGCTTTAGAAGTAGATAAACAAAAACAATTGTGGGACAGAGCTTTATCCGGTGAATTTATTTCTCAATCTGAATCAACTATCATTAGGGGAGAGACTAAGTATATGCAGGTGATATACAGTCCTTTGAGGGATAAAAATAATAATATATCTGGTATTGCTATTTTCTCTAAGGATGTAACAGAACAGGAAGAAGCTATTCAAAATAGTGAAAAACTTTTATGGGAAAGCCAGCAACAGGCAGAACAAATGAAAGCTCAGGAGGAAACAATTCTACAAAGCATGGAAGAATTGTCTAGTACACAAGAAGAACTCTTGAGTAAACAAAAAGAAGCTTCTGATTTGATAGAGAGATTTAATTTGGCAGCTAAAACCACTACTGAAGGTTTATGGGATATGGTTGTTCCAAGTGATTTGAATATTGATGATAACACACCATTTATCTGGACAGATAATTTTAGAGAAATGTTGGGTTACAAGAGTGAAGAAGATTTCCCTAATGTTTTACATTCTTGGTCAGATTTATTGCATCCTGATGATAAACAAAGAACTATAGATGCATTTAATAAGCATTTGTTAGATTATTCTGGTAATACAATTTATGATGTTGAATATAAATTGAAACTGATTGATGGAACATACAGATGGTTTCGCGCTGTAGGTAATACTTTGAGAGACAAAGATGGAAAACCTATTCGAATTGCAGGCTCTTTAATAGATATTCAAGCAATAAAAGATACAGAGGAACTAAAGAAACAGCTAGAAGAAAAAGTGAAGTTCCAAGCATCTGTTTCTACCGATAATGATAGTGTTTTCTTAGAAAATTTAATTAATGCGGCACCAGATGAAATCTTTACCTTAGATAGAGATTATAACCTTATTTCTTATAATGAAAGGTTTTATAAGTTGTGGAGATCAGAAGGTTTTGAGATTAAGACTGGAATAAATATGTCTTTATTTTTTGATGATGTAGAAGAATGGGAACATCATAAAGAATTTTATAAAAGTGCTTTTAATGGTGAAAATTTTTCAGTGAATTTATCAAGAAATGTAGCCGGTGAAGAGCGATTTTATAATGTAGTTTACAGCCCTGTTAGATCTGCAAACGAAGAAGAGATAATTGCGATAGCTTTATTTGCCAGACCACTTACTGAGGCTAATACACCAAAAACTTTAATAATGTAATGATGAAAAAATAAAAAGGCTGGTGTAATACCAGCCTTTTTCATGAAGCGTAAATTGAAGTTTGCAAGTTAGTCAATAATGTCAATCGTTTGTTTCGGAACGTTCCATCCTTCAACTGTCACTTTTGCATTTTTGCCAGCGAGTTCTGGATCAAATTCTAATATCACTGTTTTCTCTTCTCCCGCAATTACAGAAACATAGTTATCATCGTAAAAAACAGGTAATATTCTTTTTCCAGTGGTACCATCGATTAAAGCAACTCTGTTGAAGAATGCAACAGGATTACTTTCGTCATTTTTAAGAGTCACTGCGATTTTACCTTTTTCGGTTTGTTTTGCAGTAATAGAAGCTTTGGCTTCTGCCATATTGTTTAATCCAGTGTATTCACCATTTGCATTTGGTACCCAATAAAAGTTTTCAGATAATACTTCTTGGTCAGTATTAAGCAATTGGAAGTTTAAGAAAACACCTTCTTCTTTCGCTATTTTATCAAGAAATGGTTTTACAGAAAGAATTTTCTTGCTCGATGTTGGCTCCATTCCAACAAATACCTGAGTAAGCATTTCTTTGTTACCTTTCATATCTATGCTTTCTATTTTAAGCATAATGCTACGGAGTGCTTCAAATGAATTGTTTACAGTATAAACCATCCCACTAGTAGGATTATACATAATGTGTAATGGCTCACTACCTTTTCTTAAACCATATAAACAAGCGTTTGGGTCAAGATAATAATCGTACATCTGACCACGCATGGCAGTCCAAGGGTTTTGAGTTTTCCAGATGATGCTACCAGAATACCAATCCCACATATGAGCGCTAAAACCTTCCATTAGAGCACGGTACTGATCGTAATTAATCAACTGCGCTTTTACACCAAAGTCTTTAGCATCTTTAGCATCACCATAAGGTCTTACATGTGCACCATAACCAATGTATTTATGGTAAGCCCAAACATCGTCTACAGTTTCGTCATTGTAAGTAGGAGGAGTTAAGTTTTCCTCTGGAATAAATCTTCTTAAAGATTCGATATCACCAACACCTACAGAACCAACTTCTGAGTTGAATGGGAATGTTTGGTGATCCCAAAACATACTAATTGGCTGAATTCCATAAGGTCCGTCACCATTTCCACCAAGTGTATTTAGAGACATACTGTCTGAGTTAGAATATTCAATAAACCAGCGAGTTCCATCTAGTTCTGGTAAGATTTCGTCTCTTAAAGGAATAAGAATATCTTCTGGAGGAGTGATTTCATTACCACCACAATACATAGCTAGTGAAGCATGATTTCTGATCATCTTAACCATGTCTTTCGCAGAAGTTAAGAAAAGATTGTGGTCATCAGGATATTGTCTTCTTGTCCACTGGTCTTCTGCTTTCATTGGGTCAAACCATCTACCATTACAATCACCAGACATCCAAAAGTCTTGAATTACAAGCATACCATATTTATCGCAAGCTTGGTAAAACTCTGGTCTTTCTGTAAGCGCACCACCCCAAATTCTAATCAGGTTAAGGTTCATGTCGCGGTGGTAGCGAATTTCAGCATCGTATCTCTCATCAGTAAAGCGCAACATCGCATCAGAAATAATCCAGTTGCCACCTTTAATAAATATTTTTTGACCGTTTACATTGATTTGAGCACTTTGGGTTTTGGTGTTCCATTCTTTTTGAATTTCTCTTACACCAAAAGTTACTTTCTCAGAATCAGAAGTCTTTTTGCCTTGTACAAATGAGATTTCTATATCATATAGATTTTGCTCACCATACATATTTGGCCACCAAAGTTTCGGATTTTGCATCTCATAATCTGCAAGCTTAACAAGCTTAGTGCTATTAGCAGCTACAGTTACATCTTGGCTAACTTCTTTACCTTCTAAAGTATATTTTAAAATACCAGAAATAGCAGATGAAGTTGGGTTTTCAACCTCAGCCGTAATTTTAATATTTACAGGAGCTTGCTCTTTCGCTTTCGGATCTCTTTTACCTGGTACAAGTGTAACAATATGCGGGTTCTTTACATTTACAGCTCCTGTTTTCTCAATAAAAACTTTATCCCAGATACCAGTGTTTCTGTCTCTTGTTGGTTGTATCCAGTCCCAACCAGCTACATACTGGTGAGAAACACCTTTTGCGATACGGCCATCACCACCTTGTCCGCCATTTGGATTACCTACTGGATCTGGAGGATAAACAATTACAGCCAATCTGTTTTTGCCTTTAGAGTCAAGCAGGTCTGTAATGTTGTAAGTTTGGCGAAGAAACATACCGTAGTGCGTTTCTTTGTTTACTTTTTTACCGTTTAAGAAAATTTCGGTGCTGTAGTTTACACCTCTTAGGTGCAACCAAACTTGCTCGTTTTTACCTGCTTTTTCTTCAAAGTCTTTTACAAACCAGTAAGTATAATGGTCTCTACCAGTTTCGTAAATGTCTTTAATTTTCTCATTGTTCATTCCGTAGAAAGGATCAGGCACTTTCTCGTTGTTGAGTAAAGTGGTGAGCACAGTTCCTGGAACGGTAGCAGGCATCCAGCCAGAAACGCTGTAATCTTTCGACGAAATGGTTTCTCCGTTATCAGAAAATTCTGTAATTGATTTACACACCCAGTCTCCTGTAAGCTCGTACTGGTCTTGTGCTTGTAGTTTAATTAAACCTGAAAAAATGAATATCAGGGTTAATGCAATTAATTGTCTTTTGTTGGGGGTATCCAATTTCATGGTTTTGCACTTACTATGGACTAATAATAATAGGTTGTGTGAGCTTGTGTGTGCGCACACGTCCAAATATAGCTATTCTTTCTTGAATTTTTTTAATTCGTGAACGCTATGTTAAAATTCTTCTGAATTTAAGATGTAATCATCAGAAAATCAACAACTTATATTTAATAGCTAAAATTTAGTAGATTGATTTAGACTTATAGAGTAGAAGAATTGTGACAAATTAATGGAATTAGGCATAAATTATATGGATAATGCCCCAATTAGGATAAACCTTGGTTTTTAATTAATTCCATAAAATCTGTGCGATAAGTCTGCCCAATTGGAATAGATTTTCCTTTTAGAATGATTCTGTTGCCATCTATGGTTTCTAGTTTATGAAGAGCAATCGCAAAAGATTTGTGCACTCTCACAAATTTATTGTCAGGCAATTGGGCAAGTAGCTTTTGAAAAGTATTATGCACCATAATAGACTTGTCTGCAAATTGCACTTTTACATAATCTCCGATGGCTTCTAAATAATTGATTTCATCGAGCAAAACACGGTGTATCTTTTTATCAGCTTTCCACAAGATAAATTCTTGCGGTTTGCTTTCAGAGCTTTTGCTAATAATTGTTTCCGATGCTTTGTTTACTGCTTTATAAAATCTCTCAAAAGGGAAGGGCTTTAATAAATAATCGATGGCATCTACCTCAAAACCTTCTACAGCAAACTCCGGATATGCAGTAGTAAATATTACAAATGGCGGATTTACTAGTGATTTATAAAACTTAATACCCGAAAGTTTGGGCATATTGATATCTAAAAAAATCAACTGTAAATCAAATTGATTAATAGCATCTGAGGCTTCGAAGGCATTTTTGCAGCTCTGTAATAAAGTTAAAGTAGGGCAGTCTGAAATAAACTTTTCTAATACTTCTCTAGAAGCAGGCTCATCGTCTACGATTATGCAATTAATTCTCATGTTGGATAGTAAGGCTAACTTTAAACAGGTTTTCAGTTTCGTTAATTTGTAAACTATGTTGATGTGGATAGATTAATCCCAAGCGCTTTTTAATATTGGCAATGCCAATTCCACCTTTAAATCCGGCATCAAATTCATCGTGTTCACCTTTGTTGTTTTCAATTTTAAATTGTGTTTGCTTTTGATCGGATTGCAAATGGATTTTCACAAAAGTTTCAGCCAGATCACCTTTAATTCCATGTTTGAAACTGTTTTCTACCAAAGGTAAAAAAAGCATAGGAGCAATCTGGTTGTTTTGATGAATATTGGTATCGAAGCACACTTTTGCCGAACTGTCTATCCTGTACTTTTGCAAGCTCAGGTAATTTTCGATCAACTTCACTTCATCTTCCACACTAATAGTACTTTTATTAGATTCATAAATCACATAGCGTAAAATATCGGCCAATTTAATAATAGCATCCGGAGATTCGGTAGACTGTTTAAGCGCCAAAGAATGTAAAACATTTAGGCTGTTAAATAGAAAATGCGGATTAATCTGTGCTTTTAAAGCATTTAGTTGACTTTCTATATTCTCTTTCTCGATTTTGCTAAGCTTGTGATTTAACTCTTGTAGCATAAACCACGATTTAGAAATTTTTAGCAAACTAGTAATTAACAAGTATACAAATACGATTATGATTGTTTCCAGCGCTTCGAACTGAGCTATAAAATAGTAATCTGGAAAAATTAAATCAGCAAGCCAGTTAAATGTGAGTATGTTTAGAAAGCTAGTAAAAATAACATCAATTGCGAGCAGCGTACAGTAAGCTGTGTATTTCCTTTTCTGAAAGAACAGTGGAATTAGAATCTCTAGATTGATGTATACCCCCACCAAAAGGCTGATATGAAAAAGCCCTGTAAACAAATAATCAATGGTGGTGATTTGATCAGTAATAGAAAAAACATAGTTAACCGTAAAAAAAGAAAACAACCAAAACAGAATATGCAAGGCTATTCTGTAAAGGTTTTTAGATGGCAGTTTTTGTATGTACATCTACAGTTTACTTAAGGTGTAGTTCATGTATTCGCTATATGCTTTCTCATCGTTGGCATATTTAATAATAAACTTTTGAAGTTCTTGCGGTTTGGCTGTCAAAAGCGTTACATCCTTAGTTTTTTCATGTTTCATCCTGATTTTGTTGTTTTCGAACAGTTTTTCTAACCAATCCGAATCGAACCAAGATATTTTAAGTTCGTCGCCAATTTCCAGTTTGGCAAAAGTATGTACAGGAATGAGGTGAATGGTAAAGAAATCGTTGTTGACTTTTCCTTCTTCAGGGAAGAAATCTAGATAGGTATTTCCATCTAACTCAACAATGTGCAGCAGAAATTTTGCACTATCGGTTTCTTCTTTTTGGTGATACAAATTTAAAGTATAAGTATACTTATTGGTATTATCTTGATTCTGAATAAAAGAAATGCTCCATCGAATGGTGTCTTCTGTATTCATATTTTCAGAAGTGGTTTGCCATTCACCCAAAATGCGATCGTCTTTAATCAGCTCATTTTCGGTGTAAAGTGGGTAAAAAGAAAGTACTGTGCAACTAGAAAAAATTGCCACAGGAATTAATACGAGTAGAATGGATCTAAGCTTCATCTTTGTATTTGTTTTTTTTGATAAATAAAGATGAGCTACCGGCAACAATCAACTTTTTTTGTTGTACACCATCAGTTTGAGGTTGAACAATGTGAGAGAGTGATGATTTATTAAGGGTATTAGCGAGAT